>CAYLWH010000011.1:0-57765 GCA_964387245.1 uncultured Mycobacterium sp. | reverse complement strand
AGGCGGCGGCGGGTCGGGGTGGGGGTTGGGTGGGGTGGGTTCGAACGGTTGTTCGATGGCACGTTTCCGCAGGTCAGGGCAGCGGCGATGTGGTCTGGTCCCATTGCTCGCGTGTGCCGTATGCCCATGCTTTGCGGGGTTTGTGTTGCGTTCGGTGGTTGCGGCGCTTCGTGATGACGGGGTTGTCGTCGCGGTGGTCCACCAACGACGGCTGTGTGTAGGCGATCTGGTGGTTGTGCTGTCGTGCCCACCGTGTGATGCCCTGGTCTATCGGATAGCCGTCAGGGATGCCGTTGAGCATGTCGGGTACCAGCTCGGTTCGGATGGCTACGGCGACGGCGTGGAGCAGGTGGGTGGATGTGAGCCAGTTGGCGTCTGTGCGTTCGGCTTCTGTGACTGCTTGACGGATGCGGGGCTGCCAGTGCGTGGGATGCCCGGTGCCGCAGTACAGCGACACGATGGGTGCTGGTGCCACGTTGAGTGCCTGGTCGAGCTGGTCACGGAAGTCGTCACAGGGGATGGCGTCATCCTCCAGGACCACGAGATGGTCGGCGCCGCCAGCGTTGTCGTGAAGCCATTGCCACACGTGGATGTGGTTCTTCTCGGCGCCGAGCGAACCGTCATCAACGCTGATGTAGTCGGCGGCGATGGTATCGGCGAGGTGTTCGGCCATCGCCTGACGCTTGATGTGCGCGACGACACCGATGCGGTAGGTCACGCCAACCCTGTTGTGAGTTCCCGTATCCGCTCAGGGGTTCGGGCTTGGCGGTAGAGCTGGTAGCGGGCCTTGTTGCGTGCGGTGGCGGCCCGGTCCTGCTCGGTGGATTCCGGCGTGGCGTAGAACGCGCCGGGAACATGCCACTGATGCCAGGCCGGGCCGATCACGAACCGTGTTGGGCCGCAGCATGTGCGGAACGCCCACTCCGTCGCATCGTCGTCGTAGCCATGACCGTCGAACAGTTCGTCGAACCGGCCGACCAACGCCAATGATTCACGGCTGAGAATGTTCACCGCGCCGATGGACTTGCAGTCACCGCGGACCTGCTGCGCGCGTGCCTGGCTGGGATGAATGTCCCTGCGGCGCACACGTTCGGTGTCGTCTTCGTCCATCGCCATGAACCTCGAGAACCCCACCACCAACCCGACGTGTTCGGATGCGAGTCTCACGCCTTCACGGATCTGCTCGACCGGGAGAAGCATGTCGGCTTCGGAGTAGACGAGCACATCTGCTTCGGCGAGTTCAGCTCCCCGGTTGTAGGCCGCTGACCTGTTCCACGACTCAGAACCGACACGGCCATCATCGACCACGATGGGTTCGACACCGTGGTCGCGCCACCACTGGACGGCGCTGTCCAGGTTGGCTTTCCGGCGCCAATCCTTACCACGGTCGCGGTGACCGATGATCAGGTCGAACTTGACGCCGACGTTAAGGCTTCCTGTATCCACGTTGGTATCCGTCGAAGACGAGCGCATGTGGCTTGTCGCGGAAGAAGTCTTCGCACGCGCGCAGCGGAGCGAAGTCCTCCACCCAAAAAGCGCAGTCGTCCACGATCATCAGCCCGCCGGGGGTGAGCATCGGCCAACACTTGTGGAGGTCAGCCAGAGTGGCGTCGTAGGAGTGGTGGCCGTCGATATAGATGAAGTCGTACTCGCCTTCAGGTACAGCGTCCGGTGAAAACCCCGGAACCTTGGTGACCTGCTGGAACTTCGCTGTCACATTGCGGTCGAACCGCGCCGAGTAATCCCCGGCATCAGAGCAGGGGTCGCCGTTCAGCTCGAACGGGTCCACGCACGTCAGGTGATCGACCTTGCGGCGAGTCAGCAGCCAGGAAGCCGAACGGCCTTCATGCGAACCGATTTCCAAGGCGTTCCGGATCCGCTTCGGGAGAAACATGTCCCACGTGGCGGCGTGGTGGTCGTGCCAGGCGGTGGTGAAGTTAGCGTCGTCGGGGATTACACGGTCGTCCGGGGCGTACTGGTTGGGTCGACCATGCCAGCCGAGGCACAAGTTCTCACCCTCGCCGGGGGTGTTGCGGTAGCAGGACCATCGGTGCGGCGGGTGGGCGGGCACGTACCAGCAATAAGTCATTGGGCTGCTTTCCATTCGCCGTAGGCAGCGGGGTCGTAGTCGTGGGCGTACTGGCGTGCTATCGACGTTGCTGGAACGTCTTGGTAGATGTACAAGATCTGCGGGATGACCGTCTCGGTGCGGGCAACGACTTTGAGTTGCCGCGCCCAGTCGCGGTCCTCGCCGTAACTGCTGTCCAGGAAGCGCAGCCGTTTGGCGATGTCGCGGCGTACCGCGCTGGTGTGATGTGGGGCGATCTGCGACCGGCCGGGATGGATTTGGTGGCCGTGGAGCGGGTACTTCAACGACTGCTCGACGACGCGCACCGATTGTCCGTTGTATCGGTACTCCATCGCGAACGTCAGCACGTCAGTGCGGGACGCCGCGGCAGTCAGTAGGCAGTCGATGTAGTCGTCGGCAATCCGGTCGTCGTCGTCGACGAACACCACATAATCGCCGGAGCTAGCGGCAATGAGGTGGTTTCGTTTGTGGCCAATGGACATCGCCCGGTTGTCGGTCATGACGATGACCTCAACCGGCGATCCCTCGGCCTGCTCCCAGAGCTGGTCGATGACGGGCGTCCGGCCGGCGCGCTCGGCGACCGAACACACCAACACCGACAACTTAGAGGACACGGACAGCCCAGCTGGTTTCGTTGTGTCCGACCGACATCCAGCCGTACCGGTCGGCGAACTGGCGCATCCAGTTACGGTCCTGCAGGATCACGTAATCCCCGGATGCGAGCCCAGGATCGCCTTGTGGATTGACTACCACACGGTGAGGGTGCAGGCCGAAAACATGCCCGTCCAAATCCTCAAAGTAAGGCCCGTCTGACCAGTCCTGCGCAGTGGTCACGCCTTCCCGGTAGGGGAAGAACGGCCAACCATCCCACCTGTGTCCCCAGCGTTTTCCGTTGGCCTCACACATGCGGCGCCGCTCGGGAACGCCGAAGCGGGAGGACCCTTCGCCGTTGCCTTCGGTTTTGTCGCGCGAGTACCAGAGCTGGTGGGAGCCCTTCACGTCCATGAACGGGAAGGTCGTCAGCTTGGCGTCGTGGATACGTTGCGACCAGTCGACATGCTCCCCACCGTGCGCCCCGTAGCCGGTGTCCATGCCGCCGACCCGGTCGATGACCCGGCGTTCGGTGTACAGCAAAACCCCCCGGGGGAAGCTGTACGCGTCGTGCCGGTCATCGCCACCCACCAGTCGGGGTGGCCAACCGGTGCTGGGTCGGGGCTTCGGGTTCCGGTGCGGCCACCCGAACATCAGATGCGGTTCCGGTGACTCCGTGTACGGCCGCCACCACCCGTCGTCGACAGGCCACACGTCGTCGTCCGCGAGGAACAGGTGCCCAACTCCGGCGTGGTCCATCAACGCAGCGATTCCGGCGTTCTTCGCCGCCGCAATACCTTTCGGGTAGTCGTGGCGAATCACCTGCACATCCAGGTGGTCGACGGGGATGGTCGAGCCGTCATCCACCACCACTATGCGAGCGTCGGGAGCGTACTTCAACCAGTGCGTGAGTGCGGTGGTGAACACGTCACGCCGGTTGTGTGTCGTCAGAGCCACGCCGAGGTTAGGCGGCAATCTCGTCCCGCACGTTGAGTGTCCACTCGTTGTCACTGGTGGTGATGGTGATTGTGGTGTCTGGGATGGTCCGGCCGGCGAGCATGGGTGCCATCGTGATTCCCAATGCCTGGATGGTGGGGACGATCCAGGGTTTGAATTCGCCGCCTGCGGTGTTTTGCAGTGAGGTTTGGATGTCGGCGAGTGACGGTAGGTCGCCGGTGCGTGGTGTGACGGTGGTGTCGTTGACCGAGATGTGGATGCGGGACATCAGGTTTCGCACAGTGCTTTCAGTGCAACCTCGGGGACGATGACCTCGTCGGACTTCCCCACGGTCAGCTCCAACACCGGCGGGGTGTTGGGGGTTTTCTTGACCTTGATGATTCTGGTCCCGTCGGGTGCGTCCGCAGCGTCCTGGCGTAGTTGCGTGGCTTCCGTTTTCGGGAGGATCTCGTACTCGCCCTCGAGCAGGTGTACGAGTGCCTCGGCTACCAGGGTTGCGGACTGGCCGACCAGCTCCTGGGCTTGTTCGTCGGACATGCCTGTGGTGCGGAACCCTGGAAGTGGAATGACCCGGGGTGAGGTGGTGTCGTCACCGGGGTGACACAACCCTGCTGGGAGCGCCGCAGCGATCAGGTCCACCGCCGCCTGGTTCACCACCAGCGGGATCGGCCACCGACCGGACGCCCAGCGGAGCCGAGGATCCACAAGACGGCACCCACTACCAGCAGGATGAGGCCGATTGTGGTGAGGATGCTGACCCCGAGAAGGTACCCGAGCAGGAGCAGGACCAGGCCGAGGACAATCATTCGGCGGGCAGGTCTTCGGGCAGTGTCTGGTCGGGGTGCGGCACGTCGTCGGGATTGATGTCATCCAACGCTTGCGCGGCGGCCCGCAACGCGGTGAGGTCGACCGTTTCGGCTTCGGGGATTGCGTCCAGTTTCGTTTGGAGGGTGTCGATCTGGGTGAGGATTTCGAGGGTGGCTTTGCCGAGTTGTTCGGTGATGGCGTCGACGGCGTCCTGCACTTCACTCATGATGGCTCCTTGTATGCGGTGGATTCGGTGGGCGATGAGGAACAGGGCGGCGACGACGGCCAGGGGTTTCATGGTTGTGGTTGTTGGCGTTGGTGTTCGCGGCCACGAGCGCACCGCCTGCACCGGGAGCGGCAATCATCGGGTTGATGCTTGCAACGCTCCGCTTGGGCTAGCAGGGACCACAGCAGCGGTGTCAATGAAAGTCCCCCCTTTTTTCGGGGCGCATAAGAAAACCGCCACGCCCTATTTCAGGCATGACGGAAGATGCGCACAGTGTCCCATGAAATCCTGGGAATGTCATTCACCCTGCGAGTCGGCGGTTCTCCTTGGTTCCGCGGGACTCCATCAATTCCCGGATGTCACGCCACCGGTATTTGCCGTTGACGGGTTTCAGGCCGTATCTGGTGGGCCAGTTGCGGATGGCGGATGGGGTGTAGCCGAGTTCGAATCCGAGTTGGTCGACGGTGAGTTTCTCGTCGTCGTGGTGGTGGTCCCATGATGGGAGTGCCCAGCCGATGCCGGCGGCGCGGATCTCGTATTCGAGCTGTGTGGTGTCGGTGGTTTTTCGGAGTTCTTCCCACAGGACGTGCACCAGGCGCAGGAGGTGATTCTCCCGCCGGTAACTCACGCGGCCGATTTTACCGAACGGGTGTTCGCGTGCTGGGCGTCGTTAGGATTCGTCGATGACTGACGGAGGACAGGCCGACCCGGTCGAGGTGTTCATCAGGAAGTTCTGGTTGCCGATCGGGTTGGTGGTGGTGGCGTTCCTGGGGTTTGTGCTCGGGATGGCCACGGGGACGGATGCGTTGACCGGGCTGGGTGTGATCAGTGGCATGGTGGCGGTTGTGGTGGTGTTGAAGATGAGTCAATCCCCGAAACCGCCGGTGGTGGTGTCGACGGTGCCGGTTGCGGATCAGGTGCGGCAGCAGCGGTTGCAGGAGGTGTTGTCGACTGATATCGCGCGCTTGCAGGGCCGGATTGAGTCTGTCACCCCGTATTCGGCGGTGGTGGTTTCTGGTCAGCGGGTGAACCATGTCCTGCACCTGCTGATATCGGTGTTGTTGTGCGGGTTGTGGCTGCCGGTGTGGTTCATCATCGCCGCGTCCGCCGGGGAGAAGCGTCATGTCATCACCGTCGACCCGTGCGGGAACGTCAACCGCAACTAGCGTCAGTTATCCAGTTCCCAACGTTCTTCGTCGATCTGCTGATGTGCATCGACAGTGATACATACATCATCGTCCAGAGTCATAGTCATACCCACGAACGTCACGGCGTTCCCCCCGGCTGTAACGGTTTTGACCCACCAATTCACTTTACCGGGAAGTCGGACCCCATCTACTTCGACGGTGCCTTCTTTCTTGAAATACAGTCCAGCCACCCTCGCGTGGGATGACAATCCGGGCGGTGAGCCCGTGTCAGTGGGTATTGCTTTCTGCTGACCATCAGACGGTTCGATCTGATGCAGATAACCCTCAATGGATTCACCGGTGATGAAGGCGCGGCGGCCGATACGTGCCCGTACCAAGTGCCCCTGGTCGATGAGCTCGTAGAGCGTCGTCCGGCCGATGCCGCCGAGCTGCTCACAGGCATCGGCTATCGACACCAATCTCACACTCATGCGCTTGCTTTCTCGACGACGGCCAGCAGCTCCTCGATGCTGGGGTGGCCGGCGAACCTGGTGATCTGCTCCAACTGCCACAACCGTTCCGCAGCCAACCACGCTTGCACCGCCGCACGGTGGTCTTTCTCGGCGAGTAGCCAGGTGACGACTTCAAGTTCCTGTTGCCGTAGAACTTTCATGTAGAACTCGCTCCTTTTCAGCAGTTCGTCGTACTTTGCCCGCGTATAACCGACAGCACCCGGTGTGTTTTTCGGGCACCGTGAGCAATAAATCAAGTCCGCGCCGTGGTCGCGGTACAGGGAGCGGTAGCCGCACCAGTGGCACGGGGTCGCCATGTGGTCGCGTTGGTCTTTCGGTCGGGCCCCGAACGCGCCACGGGTGAGTTCATGCAGCGTCCACATCTTCAACGCCAGATCCACACCGGACATGTCCTGGGAGACGCGGCCCTTCCCGATGATCTCCCGGCCGTCGGCGTCGACCGGCCGGTAACGTTTCGGCCCGACTTTCACCCACTCATGGACGGGAACGTCGGTGGCTTCCCCGGTCACCCAGACAACAACCGCCTGAGAAGGAACTTCGGTGAGTTTCTCCACGTAGGGTGCGAGTCGTTGCTGCGCTGATTCCAAGGAAGGTTCGGGCGGTTCCAGATTCAGATGGTCTGACAGCATTTCCGCTGCGGTGCTCGCGTAGAACGCGAGGTCGACCATCAGCCGTTCGGGGTCAACAGCGAGCGGGATGGACGGGTTGGGGGTGTAGGAAACATGCTCTGTGGCGCCGGTTTGGTGCTCCCGCATCAGAGTGTGTAAGGCGTCGTAGTCGTCGAGCAGGTGTCCGATGATGGTGTGGCGCAGGAACTTCACGCATTCCGCGCATAAGCCTGGGTCTGTGGTGACGGTGTGGGGGTGCTTGCTGCCGTCCGGCAGGATTTCCAGGTCGCGGCAGCGGTGGCCGGAAGCGCACCGCCTCACGGGGTGTTCCTTTCGTCGGCCTGCAGTGCCAGCCACCCGAGCGCCGCGTCGGGTTCGGTGGTCACCGTGAATTCGGTGATGTCGGGACGGTCCCGGTTTATGTCGGAGACGACACCCGTCCGTATCCCGAACCCTGGTATCTGCACAGCAATCCGGTCGCCTTCTTGTGGGTCGAACGTGTAGTCCCACGGCCGGTCGCCGGTGCGCCGTAAGGGTCCGGTGTCGGGGTGTCGGCGGACTCCGGGTGCGGTCAACGGTTCCCAGGTGCCGCCGATGTCGGGTGCGGTTTCAGCCAGGACATCAAGAATGACGCGGGATGAGAACTCTCGAGCCGGTGTGGTTTCCTGCCAGACGTGGACCTCGTCGCGGATGCCGTCGATGTGCACGTTCTCGGCCGGCCACGTCGCTGACGTGTCGCCGACATTCAAGGTGGTTGTGTTGTCGAGGGGGCGCTGCTCGATGTCCGTTCCCCCACCGACAGTGATTTCGGTGCGCCACCACCGCTCCTGGCTGGCGGGGATCAGCCACGGCGCGCCCGGCATAGCGGGGAAGAGGTAGGGCCGCCACGCCTCGAGGAGGTCGAGCCAGTCCGAAGGGTCGAACGGGTCATCAGGAAGCCGCCATGCTGGCCGTTCCGCGGGCATGGGGCCGATGAAATCCGAACCCCGACACAGGACACGGGAATCGTCGGTGTCGACACGGTAATCCTCATCGAACACACCACGCGCATACATGCCGGCGACCTTCTCTGTGAGAGCCAGATGGTGTTCCGGCCGTCCGCAGTGCCAGCACGTCGGGTACCGCGCGCGTAGTTCCCCGGCGGCGAGTTGGTCGTCGACGAGTTCGGTGATGCGGTCCACGATGTCACTCACTTGGCCTCCAGCGTTTTCGTTTCCCACGCCTCACCGTCAACCACACCGGGACGCCGGATGTCTGGGGTGATGTCTTCGGCGTCGTCACCGCAGCCCCACCCGGAGATGTGCAGGGCGGTCAGGTTCGTGCAGCCCGCGTAGATTTTGCGGCCCCAGTCGGTGGTCGGGTTGACATGCCTGTCACCGATGCTGCCGTAGCGGTCCCGGTGGGCTGGTATCAGATACAGGCGTATGTCGTCGGCTAGGCCGCATTCGGCGTCCAGGACGACCGGCAGGTTGGGGTCCAGTTTCGACAGTGCCTGCATGAGCTGGCCGACGTTCACGAGTCCTCCAGGAAGTCTTTCAGCGACGCTTCGTGCCGTTTGCGTTCCCGGTCCTGCTCCACTATCACGGCGTGTGCGCCTTCCCCGACCGGTGTCGGTGCCGCGGCGAGACGCGCGAGAATGTCGGCGACACGGTGCATCCGGTCCACACACTCACCGGCGACACTGTCGGGGTATTTCTTTTGGAATTTCGTCGCTGCTTGGAGTTGTTCCCACGCCGCTACCCACGCCACTACCCGTGCATCGGTCACTGGTCTCCTCCGGGCTGGTGGTGGTCGGGTGTCGGTTCAGGGATGCCGTTTCCCGCCGTGGGACTGCCGCCAGTCATGCGGCACCGCCATTTCCGCGCTCCTGAGCCGCTCTACGGGCTTCGGTGATCCGCGACGTGTGAGCCGGGAACGCCTGCAGCGGCTTGCCGTCCGTCTTCGCCACACACGGACGGCCCGCGGGGGCGGCGCAGTACAGGCACGGCACCGACATGGCGTCCTCACGGATGCGCGACCCGGTCCAGTCATGCATGAGCGGCCTGCTGGTGGTCGCACTTGCGGACGGTGTCGTCCCCGACGTCGACGACGTTCGTGCCGTGGCACAACGGGCAGTTCGCGGCCATCTCACGCATCCGGCGTTTGGCGTCGAGCTCGTCGGCCTGGACAGCAGCGGCGTGGGCTTCGTCCCAATGGCGGCGGATCATGCAGGGCCGGCAGCCGGTGTCGGAGTTGTTTTCGTGGGCGGGGCATTCGGGACGGCGCTCCCCAAAGTTACCCACTACGGAACAGATACCTGATCCTGTTACTGTTCCTGTTCCTGTACTGGAGGGTTTCGAAACCCTTTCGGAATTTCGAACAGTTCCCGAACCCTTCGTCGGGTCAGGACGAGGGGTTCCGGCGGGGTCTAGCAGATCCGCCAGTTTGTCCGCTTCTACACGGCGCAGTCGGCGTAATTCGGCGGCGACTTCAACCCGCAGTTTCTCCGATGTCACCATCCGAGCGGACTTCAATGCGCTCTTGAAGATGTTCGGGGACTTCACCACTTCCGCTGTTCGCATGTAGGCGCGGATGAACAGTTCGTCGGTGTCGGTGTCGACGAACGCAAACCGTTTAGATTCCAGTATCAGAAGGTCGGATTCGATGTCTTCGGCGCTGAGTTCATCGCATCCTTTGGCCAGGAACGCGGTGTTCAGTGTGAGTAGTCCGGCGCAGTCGAGGTCCTTCTGTGAGCACAGTTGGAGGTATGTGCATTGGACGACGCGGGGTAGTTGGCGGAAGTCCTTGTCCCGCCAGATGGATTCACGGACGAGCGCTGCTGTGTTAGCCACCGAACGTACCCTCCGGATGATCGAAATCGGGAAGCGCCACGATGGCCGCGGCATGCTCCTGGGCTTCCTTGATACGCCGCCAGCAGCAGCCGCAGAAGTAGCGCCACTCGTCGTTTGTTCTGGCTCCCATCGCTATCCGGATGAGGTCGATCAGATCGTCCATTTCGAGGCCGGCGTCGAGGAAGGTATCGACGCTTCGTTGCCAGTTCCCCGGTAGTTCGGCGCGGATCTTCTCGCCGCGCCAGTTGGTGGAATACCAGTCATTCCAGGACGCATAGAACGTGTCGTGGCGTTCCTTGGCTTCCACGCGTTCAACGGCGCGGCCACGCGCAACGATTTCCATCGCCCGCGCCCACTTCAATGCATCCTCATGTACGTCTGCGACGATGGTCGCATCGGCAGGCACGGATGATTTTCCAGCGTTGCAGTCGCGGCAGGCTGCAACAAGATTGGCTGGGTCGTCGCTGCCGCCGAGTGTGACCGGGATGACGTGGTCGACGGTCAGGGTGACATCGGGTGCTGTGCCGCCGCAGTACCGGCAGGCGTGGTTGTCTCGTCGAAGGATCTCGAATCTGAGTCGTTTCGATATGGCCACTACGTTGTGTCCTTTCCTGCGGTCGGTTCTTCCGGTTGGCAGTCGTCGGGCTCCCGGTCTTCCTCGTGGAACGCCCAGTTGGTCAGATGCTTTTCGCGCCATCGGAGCTCGACGGACTCTCGAAGTTTCGCGTTCTTCACGCCCAGGTTGACGTGGAATTCGGCGCCGTCGGGTCCAACCAGTTGGCGAAACAAATCTGCCGCGAATGCCCCGTCACTCCCCATTCCTCGGTGAGTTGGAGTGCGTCGATCAGGTGTCTTGCCCAGTCCGCGTCGGAGTTGATGGGGTGTCCGCATTTGCAGTCCAGGCCGTAGGGCCGGTGCGCGGCCACCTTCTCGACGTGAGCGTCGACACCATCACTCATCGCTGCCTGCTTTCTGTGGCTTCCACTCCACGCCGTCACCGAACACACGGACGCTGCGGCCAGTCCGTGAGACGTAGATACTGATGGCCTTGCCCGTGTCAGTGATGACCTCCAGACAGACGCGGCCTTCGTGCTCGAAGACACGTCGCACTTCCACCGGACCCCACGCGAACCCGTGCAAGCCTTCTGTCAAGAGGAGTCTCATCGGTCGGCCTCGGCTAGGTCCAGCAACCGCTGCCACTGTTCGGAGTCGCAATCCATGCCGGTGCGTCGGTTGTCGAACGCCTCCTGAACGTCCTCCTCGATCACCCTGCGTGCGTTCTCGGACAGGTGCGGCCACACCCGGATCGTCTCGCGGACAGTCGCGCTGACGATGTAAGTGGCTCTGCCAAGGGCATACCTCACAGCCGAAACCAGCATCTGCTCATCGACGGTGATGTCAGTCATCGGTCGGCCATCCTTCGGCGATATGGGGAAACCGCTCCAACAGGACACGAGCTTGGTCGGTGTACCAGTTCGGCTCGGCGTGCCACCCGCCGTCCGGCCCTGCGCCGACTGCTGATGCCAGAACCCGCATGGATTCTTCTACGACACACTCCAGAATCCGCCCTAGTTCTTCTGCGATGCATTCCTGGTCAGCCGCCTTAGCGTCCTCGGCCTCCCACCTGTCGGCAAGCTCGGGCCAGTCCATGACATACGGGCGGTGGCCCGCACGCTCGTCAATCTGCGGAACGGTGGTCTCAAGGAAGGCCCGCATCTTCTGCGGCAGTGGGAGTTTCGCGAACGCGGCCAGAACATCGTCGTCAGTCATCAGCGCCTCCATTCCGTGACGTAGCGGGACACGACGGTGCATGGACGGTTGCTGAACGTGACCTCACCCGTCGCCCAGTTGGTCGCGGTGCCGCTGTGGCCGTCGTCCAGCGTCCTGGCTTCCCGAGTCAGACCCAGCTCCGCGGCGATTTCGGTGAAATGGTCACGCAGCCAAACCGCTTGGACCTCGGCGACATGGTGGGCGTGGCCGGACTGGCCTTCCCACCCGCACAGGCAGTACTCCACACTGCCGCTGCCGCCGTTGTAGTCATGCTCGACGAGCAGCGCGGCGAGACTGTCCTGAAGGGTCATCGCTGCGCCCGATCTGTGACGCGTGTCCAGGTGCGCCCGACACCCGGTGTTGAGACGTGGCGGACGACAAGAACCTGGTCGGTGCCAACAACTCCGGAGTGGACGCGGTCCGGCCGGTCAGCGGTCACGCCGAGCGAATAACCGTTGGCGTAGATGGCATACCAGTCGTGTGCGGGGTCGCCGCCCGGGCCGGGTGTCAGGCCGGGTGTGGGTATCCAGCCGCCGCAGTCACACCCGGGTTCGGCGCAGACGCCGCCGCGGGGGCCGCTGCTGACGACGTCACGGTCCGCGTAGTGACTGAGCTTCCCGGCGACCATCGGGCATGCCTTCGAGGCGTACACGGCGCACTCAGGGTGCAATGGCGGTTCGTCGAATGTCAGCGCGGCGAGCTGACGCGGCCCACCGAAGAACACGAACGGTCGGCCGATGGTGTGGCCGCACAGCTGGCAGCGGCCTTCACGCCAACACATCTGCACCTTGCTTTCATGCTGAGAACGGAAATCCACACCGCCATCAGCTAGTTGGACGTTGGCCCACGGGACAATCAGGCCGCCGACCGTGGGCCGGTTCTCGCACGTCGCCGGGATCGGCGGGCGAACAACATCCGATGTATGGCTACTCATCGCTGCTCCAACCGTTCGGCCATGCGGTAGCAGTAATCCCCCACCGCCCGCAACTGGGCTGGCGTCAAATCGACTGTGGGGCCAGCGCACGGGCCCAGCAGCACCACGCCGCCGAGGTTCAGGAACGTGATGTCTCCGCGCTCACCGGCCAGCAGCAGATGCCCTTGGCGGCGGTTCGGCTCGTCGTACACCACCGTCGGCGCCACGGGCGGTATGAGCGTGTCGGGGAGGTCTTCGAACAGGGTCAACTCAGTCACTGGAACACCGGCCTGCAACGCCGTACCGGCTCCGGTCGCGGCCACCGCACCACGTCCAGCACACCCGGCCGGATGACCCTGCCGCAGTGACAAAACGATGCTGGCCCACCACCGAACCACCAAGGATGAACAGCGCCGACCGGATGACCATCGTCCCGGCACCGGGCACGCAACTCCACCTCCGGGCCGAACGCCGGGATAAGACAACGCAACTCGGTCATGATGCGCGCCGCCGCTTGGCTTCCACGGCGAGCTCCGCATCCGCCGCCAGTCCGTAGCGTCCCAGTTGCCGCAGCAGCGACCCCGGCGCAATCCCGAGCCGCTGCGCGATCAGCAGGTCGCTGTAGCCGCAGTCCCGCAGATCCAGGTACCGGTCGACGAAATCCACGCGCGACTGCCGGGGAACGTCCGGCCGCGCGACGGGGTCGTCGATCTGTACCTCGTCCCACGCCAGCGGCGGCACCCAACCCTTTCGGCGGGCGTGGCGGCGCGCCCGATCCGACGGCCCCGGTGTCAGTTGGAGTTCACCGAACAGCACTTCGACTCGGCGGGCGGTCCGCGCCTGCACCTGGGTGGCGCGTGACGGGTTGAACAGGCGAGCCGCGTTGCTCGGTGTCCAGCCGATGCGGTGGGCCAGGTATGACTGCGTCCAGCCGATGGCGACCAATGCCTGTAGGCGGCGGGTGGTCCCGACGGCTGGGACGACGGTGTGCCCGGCCGCGACCCGGTGCGTCACGTCGGGGACCGGGATCGCCAGGATGCGTTCGGCGGTGTCGCGTTTCATTGTTCGCGATGGGCCGCGACCCGATCGGCCGTTGACGAGGGTTGTGATGTGGTTTCGGCTGGTGCCGGCCAGTTCGGCGATGCGGCGGGTTCCTATGCCGGTGGCCAGCAGGGTTTTTGTGTGTAGGCGGGCGGGTTCGGCGTCGACGAGCAGCGATTCCCACCGGCCGTACGCGCGTTGGCGGGTGCGGTGCTGCTCGTAGTGGGCGTGGCACATTCCGCGCCGGGTCGCCGGCCGGACGCATGAATCTCGGACGCAGGCCATCGTTCAGGCTGTGGGGGTGAGGTTGAACGCCAACGGGGCCACGGTGTTTCCGGGTCCGCACGGTGAGCCGATGACTTCGACGACACCGCCCAGGCCGTTCAAATCCACGCTGTAGAACACGTCCGCGGCAGTAGGGGTGTCGCCGCACAACGCCCCACCCGGATCAGACGTGAGTCCTTCGTAGCGAGTGCCGCGGTGGTTCACCATCAAATCCAGCCGGAACCCGGACGGTGTGGACAGCGTCAGGCACTCCAAACCACAGGCTTCGACGTTCACCGGTAGGGGGTCGATGCCGGGAAGGTTGAACTCGTAGTCACCGTTGGGTATCGACGCCGACGCGGGAGCAGCCAGGAGCAGAGCGCCTGCGGTGGCGATGATGAAGGGTCTCATCGGATGCCTTTCTGGTAGTAGGGGATTTGGGTGCGCGTGATTCGGGTCCGGTATGCGCGCTCCCCACCGGCCGCTCTACCTAGCCGTTGTTGAACCCGTTGTGGGCCTTCTTGTTGTTGCCCAACGCGGCGGACAGTTTCCCGTTGCCGGTGGTGATCGACTTCGAGTGATCACCAACCGTCAACCCGCCGGAGGTGTTGCCTTTGACGACGGTCAGCGAATGCTTCCCGAACGTCGCAGCGCCGGACAGGTTGCCCTTGACGACGGTCTTCGACTTCTCGCCGATGGTGAGGCCGGTCGACAGGTTGCCTTCGACCTTCGTGGTGTTCTTCTTGCCGACGCTCAGTGCGTTGGAGAAGTCGCCCTTCACCTTCGTGCGGTTGCGCTCACCGATGCTGATGGCGTTGGACAGCTTGCCCTGAACTTCGGCGACGTTCTTCTTGCCGACGGCGAGAGCGTTCGACAACAGACCGTCGGCCTTGGCGGTGTTCTTCTCACCGACTGTCAGCGCGTTGGTGAGGTTGCCGCGGGACTCCGACCAGTTCTCCTTGCCGATGCTGATGGCGCGGGTCAGGTTGCCATCGGACAGCGCGACGTTGCGCTCACCGACCGCGATGGAGGCGTTCCCGCCGACCGACAGCGGGTTCAGTGACGGCAGGGCCGGGGACTGTGAGATCGCCAGGTTGTCCCGACCGACCGCGACCGCAGTGTTGAAGGTGCCGCTGGCGAGGGCGCCGTTGCCGTAGCTGCTGTTCTCGCCGACATTCACGGCCGTGTTGCCGATGCCGGATGCGAGGGCGGTGGTCTTCTTGCCCACTGCCACAGCGGTGTTGAAGTACCCGGCCGACAGTGCGGTGCTGTTGTCGCCGAGTGCGATCGACGTGTTGATCGACCCGGTGGCGACGGCCTGCGCGCCCACACCGGCCGCGATGGCGGTGTTCCCGAACCCACCCGTCGCGCTTGCGGTTGCCGTGTTGCCGAGTGCGACGGCGACACCACCGAACGTGGAGGTGCACTGCGCGCTCGAGCCGATGCCGTACGCACTGACGCACGACGCCTGGGCGGTTGGTGCCAGCACCCCGGCCAGACCGGCCGACGCCGCGACGGCACACGCCGTCGCTATTCCCTTACGAACCATCATTGTTGTGATTTCCTTACTGTTGATCCGGGCAGAGCGGATTCTCTGCCCGGGTTTCCCCCCGATGCGGGGAAGTTCTCTTTTCCCGTCATTCGCCTTTGACTTCACCGCTACGCGGATCGACATCAGCGAACGCCGCGGCGATCTCGTCCTCCAGCTCCATCGGCAACACCGTTGTCCCCGAACGCTCCTCAAGAGCGCGGCGCACCAACCGCTCCGCCGCCTTCAGGTCTTCGCGGCGCACCACTTCCACCCGGCGGATACGCGCCGTCGGAACGGTGTCGCCGGTGTCCTGATCGGTGACGACCTGCTTGCAGTCCATCAGCAGCACCGCGACGTGCACCTTGTGCGGGTTCTCCACCAGGGCGCCCGCGAGCTGGGACAGCCCGTCCGCGTCACCCTTGGGGAGCTTCCCCGCGAGCTTGATCTCAGCCATTGAAACCCTTTCCGTTGATTTACGTTTCGTTCAGAACGTGACCGCTGAGATTGGCCAGTCGTCGTCCAAACCTTCGCCGAGCGACGGGGTTTCACCCCACCCGCCCGCCGCCGCAGGTTCCGCCGCGGATACCGGTACCGGTGCTTCGCCGGAAGGGTGCGTCCCCGGCTCGCGCGCAATCATGCTGCGTCCCCATCGGCGAGCTGGTCGATGCGGTCGGGCCGGTACCCGTCCCAGAACACCTCGCCGTCCGGCGTGGACGCACATACGACAGGTGCGGTCGACAACCCGAGTTCCTGCGCGGCGGCAAGGATTCCGTCGTCGGAGTCCAGCGGTATCTCCGTGAACTCGACGCCGCGCCGCGCCAGGTGTTTCTTCGTGAGAGTGCACGCCTGGCACGACGGCCCCGTGTACACGGTGACGACAGGGTTCATTCGCTTTCCTCCTGTGGGCGTTGTCCGGTGATGAGTGCGACGAGGTCGCGTAATTCCATGTGGACCCAGAATTTGGCAGGGTTGGTGGTGCCTTTACGTTTTGCAATGACGATTCCGGTTAGTGCATCGTCGTTTCCGGCTTCAATGTGTGCTTCGCGAATCCAGCCGGCCAGATCTGCGCGCGCACAGTTTTTGCATTCCACGACCAGTCGTTGCCCGTGAATTCTGAGTCCGCTGATATCGCCGCGGTCTTTGTTGCCGTTTCGGGTTCGGCGCTCGATGCGGTCGTCGGTGAGCGCCTGGGCGAGGTACTGGGCTACGGCGGTTTCGGTTCGGGTGCCGGCGGTTCTCGCGGACCGGCGGGAGCGTGGCATGGTGTCCTTCGTTTTGTTTGCTGGTTGATGATGGACATCGTGATGGACATGTCCATCGCGCCTTTCGGAATTTTTCTCTCTGAGCAGGGGTTTATGTGATTGCATATAAAAGTTAGTACTACTAAATGGCCAGGTCGGGTAAAAAGACGCGATGGACATGTCCATCACGATGTCCATCACGGTTTTTTGTTTGCTCACAGCAGCACCCATTCGCTGCCGTCGGCCTTGATCAGCCCGCTCTCCACGCCACGCAGCATCGCTTCGGCGAGCTTCGCGCGGTCCCGGCTGGACGCAGCCATGTTCAGGTCACGCTTCTTCATGCGCCGACCGCAAGCTTCGGTGAGCTTCCTGACCGCCCAGGTGAGTATCCGTTTCAGTTCGGTGTGCGAAGCGATGGCTTTGGAGATGTCCGATTCGTACTGTTCGATTCCGCGCCACTTCCCGCGATCGGCCGCCGAAGCGTGCCGCGACTCCTCCAGAACTGTCTGGGCACGGCACCGGCACCAATCCGAGACGGCAGCGGCGATCCCCGACAACCGCCAGTCGTCGCTGTCCATCTCTGTGCGTCCGTCGAACAGCGCGAGAGCATAAGCGGACTTCTCCCGGCAGAACAACGCATGCCCGTCAAGGGCGTTGTCGTCCCCGGACATCGAGTCTTCCCGCGCCTGGCGTATCAACTGCTCGGCCTCGGCAGGTATCTGTAGGTGCCCGTGGCGAAGTTCCCGGGGGTCCAGGGGTGGCAGTGTCTGGGCGAACCCGGACGGGTCGGGGGGCCATACGGGGGCGGTCCTGGCCTTGATGCGGCGGTCACGTCCGGGGAACCACATGAATCGTTGTGGTGTGCCGCCGCCGGCATCGGCGAACAGCCCTTCGGCCCGTTCGGGCTGGACGGACACGATCATCGTCATCCGGTAGGTGTGCGCGTCGACCCGTTCCTTGGACCGGTTGCGGTAGGAGTATCCGAGCGTTTCGCCGCTGAACCCGGAACGGATGACCGACATGGTGGTCTGTCCGCTGCGTGCTTGCAACGAGGTCAGCGAGTCGACTTCGTCGACGGAGAAGAGGACCGCGGTGGTGTGGTCCTGTGGTTCGTTCTTGCGGTCGTAGGCTTCGATCATTCCTTCGCCGGACCCGGCGCCGCGTACATGTATGTCGCCGGGGACGAGTTTGGTGGCGACCGCGTTCGCCGCGCCTTTACCTCCACCTGATTTGGCGACGATCGCGGCGAACCAGTTCAGCGATCCGGGGCCGCCGACGATCGGCGGCAGCGTCACGGTGGGAGGCACGAGGGTGAGGATTCGCGCGGTGCAGCACGCCAGAACCGCCCACGGTGAGCACATCTGGGACAGCGCGGCATCGTAGATCAGTTTCAGTGATGTGCGGGCCGCCCAGAAACCTGCCTCGATCGTTTCGAGTGGGGTTGTCGGGTTGGGTCGCCGGGTGATCTCCTGCGGGTCGATCTCGATGACGGATTCCTGGTATTTCGTTGTGATCCGTGCGCGGGCTTTGTCGGTGTTGGTTTCTGCCTGCCCGACGGCCCAGGCGACGATCCCGGCGTACTGGTGTTTGGCTTCCGTTTTGGTGAGGACGCGCCCGGTTGATGTTCCCGTGGTGACGGTGTCCAGGTACGGCGGATAGAGCTGGCGTGTGGCGGTGAGGGCGTCGTAGTAGCCTGCTGCGGCTTCTTGCATGGCGTCGGTGAGGACACCGAGTGTGCTCATGTGGCAGCTGTGGCCGGCGGCCAGCTTTTTTCGCAGCGTGTGGACGAGCCCGTTGAGGGCTTCAGGTTTCGTGGTCTCGGTGTGACTTTCGAAGAATGTTCTGATCTCTGCGTCGGTGGCTGTGTCTTCGGGGTTGCTCGACTCGGGGAGAGCATCGGTGATGCAGTCGGGTATGGGCGGCAGGGGGCCGGTGCGTTCCCAGTGGTAGTGGCCGCCTTCGGGGTGTACGGACGGTGCGGCGATGATGACGCCGTTGGCTCCGCGTATTTCGCCCCATTTCGGGGTGGTCGCCAGGCGTCCGAGTCCGTTGCCGATGCGGCGGCCGGTGGTGTTGGCGAACAGGTAGTGGCCGCGGCCCGGCTGGTCGGGCCTGGTGGATTGGTAAGGGCAGCGGGTGGTTTCGGTGGCGGCGATGACTTCGTCGGGGGTGTTGTCGTAGTTGTCCACATCGAGGGTGATGGCACCGGATCGGCCGCAGTGCAGGGCGATTCCGTGATCGGTGCCAGCGAACCAGGCTGTGATCTGTTTGGGGTCGCGGCTGGACAGCGACGGCCAGTTGGCGCCGACGACGGAGCCGGGGTGTTTGGTGTCCATCCGTGCGGGCAGCACGTACCAGCCGGATGACGCGTATTTGAGTGCGGCGGTGAGGTTGTCGTCATCGTCACTGATGTCGGGGATCGCGAGTGTGGTCATCTGTCAATGCGCGTTCTCGGCTAGCTGGGCTGCCAGGAGTATGGCTTTGGGGGTGTCGTCGCGTATCAGGTCGCCGTCGAATCGGTGTATCTGCCAGCCGGCGACTTTCAGGTCGAGGTCGCGGCGGCGGTCGCGGTTGAATGCTTCTTTGTCGCTGTGGTAGGTGAATCCGTCCATCTCGAACGCGACTTTTCTTTCAGGTATGGCGAAGTCGAGTCGGTAGTTGTTGCCGCCCGCCGAGACTTTGTGTTGCGCCACAAGCCCTTTGAGCGCAGGCAGCCGGTGGCATAGGTGGGAGTCCCAGAATGCGAGCTCTAGGGGCGATTCGCATTTGGCGCGCTGATCATCGACGGGATGGAAAGTGTCGGCCCAGTTCTTGAAGGAAAGTTCTGGACTTGGTAGCGAGATAACGGCGTCGGCCTGTTTGTAGGCGAACCACAGATCTTCGTGGATGTCGTCCGACCCGATGACTATCGTCTTTCCGAGTGCTGCGGCCAGTCCGATCTCGACGAGTGTTCCGTATGCGGTGCAGGGGCTTTCGAGCCACGCGAAGAAGACGTCACAGTCGCAGATCGCTTGCCTGCATCGGATCATCACGTCTTCTTGTATCGCCTGCTGCATGTAGTGAGGGCGATAAGGGAACATCGGTTCGATGCAACCTGCGTCGTTTGCGCCTGCGCCGTGGTTGTTCTCCCCGTGAGCGCAGCCGTGGTCACAGGAGACGAAGTACGGACCGACGTAATGGAAGTCTTTGCGGTACATGGGCGTTGGCGTCCATTCCTTAGCCCATTCGTCTATGTCGTTGAACGAGTATGTTTTGCGCAGCATGGGAACCAGATCATGGCGCCAGTCGTTCTTCGCGATTTTCCCTGCGAGGTAGATGCGTGTCATTCGGAACTTTCCGGTTAAGCGGTGGGCTGGATCGTGTTCGCGATGTGCATGGCTTTCTTCCGGCTCGGCTTGTCGAGGATCGGCCACAGGTGGCGTAGAGCCTGGATGAGGGCTTCGTCTTCGCTGCCCGCGAGGGCGGGACCGGCCGGAGCCGATCCCGTCCCCGTGGTGGGAACCTTCATCAGAAGGGCGGCGAATCGTCGTCAACGGCCGCAGCCGGTTTCGGTGTCGATGATGCCGCGGCGCCGCGGGCGATCTTGATACCGAATTCCTTGAGCGTGTTGCCCTGGTTCGTCTTGGCGACGCCGGTCAGTTCGATCTTGATCAGGTCACCGGGGGTTGGGTCGGCGGTCCGCACACCGTTCTTCAATTTGACCTGTCCGCAGGTGATCTGGACGATCTCGCCGGCATCGATGTCTGTGCGGTCTCCGTCCTTGTTGAAGGACGCGGCTTTCTCGGTGAGTTCGACGGCGAGGATGGGGCATTTGTTTCCGCCGAAGTCGGTGCCGCCGTCGATGCTGTAATCGACGACACGGCCGGTGATGTGCTGGCCGGGACGGTTCCCCCATCCGATGAAAGAACCTGACGGTATGGCGATTTCTTCCCAATCGGGCATTTCTGGTATCTCCTTGTGTGTTGGTGTGTTCGTTATTTAGTTGTCGCAGCACGACAATTCGGTGCTGCGCTGCGTGCACAGGGCACGAAGCGTTGGGGTGAGTTCGCCGATCTCGTTGGCGCGTTTCCAGATCAGGCGCAGATCGGCAACGTCGCGGGCATCGCGGATCAGCGTCTCCCATGTCGGCGGACCCGGACTGACACGGGCGGGATCAACACGCTCCAGTAGGCCTTTTCGGCCACGCCAATCCCAAACCTGTTTCGCGAGTACGCATGCCGCCCAGCCGGCCGTCAAATCGATCTCGTAGAGGTCGCAGACGCCCTGGCCGGCGGGTAGGTGGATGATGAGGCCGCGCCGGTAGTCGATCTGGTCGGGATCTGTTCCACGGGTGTCCGTTCCGATGTCATACGGCACGCTGTGGGCGTACATGGCCAGTTGCATCGCCATCTTGTGCGGATAGTCGATCGACCCGGTCTTCAAGTCCATGATCATCAGGCGGCCGCCATTCAACCTGCCGATGCGGTCGGCGGTCCCCGCGACGCGCCAGTCGTCGTAGACGCGGAAGGTTTCCAGGGCGGTGTATTCCATCCCGGCAGTCGCGCGGCGGTAGGCGTCGATGTCGGCTTTGTGTTCCTGGGGTATGGCGCCGAGTGGGTGCCCGCGGTCGATGCGTTCGGTGAGTTCGTGTAGCGCCGTGCCGGTGGTGGCCGCCGCGCTACCGCCGGCGTGTTCCTTTGCCTTGCCGGCGATCTCGGACAGTTTCGCTTTGTCGGCCGGGTCGGCGGCGGATGCGGCCAGGACGAGGTCCTTACGTTGTCCCATGCCGTAGGCGACCAGGCGGGATTCCCATTTGATCAAGCCGTTGGTGTCTTCTAGGACGCCGGCGAAGGTGGTGGTACGCCGGTACGGTACGCGTTTGGTTCCGCGTACCGGCATGACGAGAGGCCGGCCGTAGCCGTCGCGGGGGATTTCGATGTTCTGGAGTTCGGGTGCCGCGGTCATGGTGTGCCTCCGATGATCGTGTCGATCCGCGCCCGTACCGCCCGGTTCGGCGTCGACCGGCCGGTTTCGTAGTCGGCGACCATGTTCTTCGTGATGCCGTACTGCTGGGCGACTGCGTGCTGGGTCAGTCCGTGGGTGAGTCGCCACGCCCGCATCCGCTGCGCCAAGTCGGGTATCTGCCTGCCGCGCAGCGATTTCGGGCGGGGCACACCGATACCGGGGTTGGTGCGGGTGGCGGACCGCAGGCCGCGGCGCTCGTATTCGGTTGTGCCGCCCCAGATCCCGGCCTCGTAATGGGTCAGGGCGTAGTCGAGGCATTGCGCGGCCACGGGGCAACGCAGGCACACCATTTTCGCTTCGATGTTGTCGCGTCCGTGGTCGGGGAAGAACAGTTCGGGATTTTCGTGGGCGCATTCGGCGTGGTCGCGCCACGGGTCGGGGGTGTGCATCCGCATCGGTAGTGATGCGTGCGGGACACCGAGGTTGGCGCTCACGCTGTCACCCACCTGTCTGCGGGTGCCCATTTGTCGGCGAACGCCTGCAACTCCACCGAGTGCTCGGGGCAGTAGACCAACACCGACGCCGCGACTATCTGCCCCGCTTCACCACCGGTGAACCCCGCACCCATCACCGCGAGAACAACACCTTCGACGCCGGCGACGGTCGGAACATCATCCAACGTGGTGCACACCGAGTCGTGAAACGCGTTGACGTAGGCCACGACCCGCGGCGACAAGTCATCCCCGCGGGCCACAGCGGCGACACCGAACGCCGGGATGAACAACGCCAACACCAACCACAAGACGGGTATCACTTTCTCGCGCAGCAGGTCAGACATGCGCCACCGCCTCAAGCCGCGTCACGTACCAGTGGATTCCTGACGCGCATTCCTGCCACATGTCCTCACAGAACGGCTCGCCCGGAACAACTACCTCCCCGACCGCGTACCGGAAAGACTTGTCATACCCGCTGAACGCCTCGTCAACGGGATTCCCGTCGAGGTCGGTGATGGCGAGGACTTCGGCGCGTTCAGCGCGGCACTTACGCCCCGATGCATGGGAACGTTTGGCGTCAGCGGGGATTAGCAGCTTCACAATCAGTTCGCCGCCGGATTTGGTGAAGCATTTCTTCCATCCGATGACGGGTCCTTCGTCGGGGATGATGCGTGTCCGCGCGATGACAAGGTCGACGTTCTTCGCCCCGCGCAGGTCCGCCCCGCCCAGGTTCGCCCCGCGCAGGTTCGCCCCGTACAGGTTCGCCCCGTACAGGTTCGCCCCGTACAGGTCCGCCCCGCGCAGGTCCGCCCCGTACAGGTTCGCCCCGCCCAGGTCCGCCCCGTACAGGTCCGCCCCGTACAGGTTCGCCCCGCGCAGGTTCGCCCCGCGCAGGTCCGCCCCGCCCAGGTCCGCCCCGCCCAGGTCCGCCCCGCGCAGGTCCGCCCCGTACAGGTTCGCCCCGCCCAGGTTCGCCCCGCCCAGGTCCGCCCCGCGCAGGTCCGCCCCGGCTGCAACGGCTTCCGTCACAGCAGCACGCACATCGGCCGCGGATTCGGCGGTGTACAGAACCGTGCCGCGGACCGTCTTGATTTCGATGCTCATGCGACCGCTCCGAGGATTGCTGCGGCCGCGACCAGTGCGGCGGCGCAGAGCAGGAGGAGCAGCCACCACCGGGCGCCGGCGGTCACTGTCTCGTCGCCGCCATCGAGGACGGTGCGGAGTTCGGTCACGGTGCGGCGGCCGGGTCCGGGCCGGTGCGCGCTCACACCGCCACCTCGATCTCGCCGAGCGGCGGCGACCATGTCCCCGACCCGATCTTGACTTTCGCGGCCTTGTCGAGCGGGTCGATCCACACCCGGATCACCGCCGGGACATCGTCGTTCGAGCGGAACATGCCCAGCAGGAAGTGGATAGAGGTGCCGCGGATCGCCACCACATCACCCGTGCCGTCGGGGGTCCGCTCAGCGAGCCGGTCGAGGTAGGTGAGCCACGCGTGCGCGGTGTCGAACGATTCGACTCTCAGGTACGGCAGGTCGTCCCCGGCGGCGAGCTGCCAGTAGTCGTCGTGTTCGACAGCGCAGCCGACCAGCTGGCCGCCGCATCTGGCGACAATGGTCCGCCCCAACACCGTGTCGTTGACTGTGACGCTCACCGAAGGACATCCGTTCCGGCGGGCAGCCAACCCGGCTCATCAGGCAAGACGTTGGAGTCGTTGACGGGGTAGTTTTCGATGCCCTTCGAGGTGCGCGGCTGCCAGTACCCGCCCGTGGTGGAGCAGGAGCTGTAGTAGCGTCCGCCTGAGCAGTACGTCCGCAGCGGCACGTTGTGCGCCGGGGTCCAGAACTCCCGGTACCGGACCCAGGTGCCGTCAGCGGCGCGGGGGGTGTCGCAGATGGTTCTTTGGGTGCTGCCCCACGTCCACCAGAAGTCGGTGCGGCAGCCGGGGTCCGCCGACGCGGTGGCTGGGGTGAGAAGAGTTGCGGCGGTGACAACTCCCGCTGTCAGTAACGCCTTGATCGGTATTGTGTTGTTTGACATTCGGAACTCGCTTTCTGATTTGTCGTTGCCGCGGCCGGGTCTGATCCGGTCGCGGCTTTTTTCATCTCGGGTGTGTGTGGATGGCGGTGTCGATCAACCGGTCCACGACCGGTTCGTCCTGGACGGCGCGGAGCTCCTCGGCGCTGTTCACGCAACCCTGTGTTGCGCAGGTGATTCCGAGAACGGCCAGCACCGACACCCGAACCGACCGGCAATCCGCGCATTCGATGGGGTGGTCACTGCCGGCGCACCCGGCAGGTAGTGGTTTTTCGCCGGCAGTGACCACACTTTGGGGGGCCGGCGTCTCAACCCGGGGGGGTGGGGAGACGCCGGCCCGACCCGACCCGACCGATCCGACCGTGGAAAAGTCGGTCGGGGCGGTTTGGGCGCCCGGGTCGGCACCCACTACCACCGACCCGGGCGAATCCACACCGGACGGCGCGGAAACATGCGGACACCCGTCCACGCAGGCGTCGGTGCACAGACTGTGCCGGTCACACCACGCATCCACCCGCCGGTCGTCATCCTCGTCGGCGGGGTAGAACCGCATCACACTGCCGCACGGGCAGGTGAACACCTGGAACTCGTCGTCGGGATGGTCCGGCTCATCAAGGGAATCGGGGTCGGTCCACCGGAAACGCGGCGGCTCAATCACTTCCACTCCGGCTTCCGCTTCAGCCAGGGCGTCCGCACCCGAATGGTTCGGGGTGTCCCACAACGACAGGACACGCTGCATCAGACTGCACATCACCGCACCCACCTCCCGAAACGAAACCCGGCCCACAGCAACACCGGCTGCGAAAACAACAGCGCCCAAACCAGATTCGTCACAGCCGTCCCGCCTTGTGCTCGAGCAGGAGTAGGACGCCGGCCAAAGCCCACAGGGCGACCAGAATCGTGGCGGTCACCGGTGCATCTCCTGCCGCGCCAAACCCCGCCACACATCCAGAGACTTCTGGGAGAACAGCAGCGCCGTGAACAGCACCGCGATGACCGCCTTGTCCTGCACGGTGGAACTCCCCGCGCCCTGATGCCACGCCAACACTGCGAGAATGAGATTCCAGGCAGCAGCAAGACCGTAGAGGGTGCGTAAAAGCAAGCTCCAGTTCATAATTCGGCCTCCCAACGCTCAATGTCGAACTGCGCCAACATCCGGTTGATGTGCGCTCGTTGGCGGTCCAGTTCCGCGCGGGCGGCGCGCGCAGCCATGCGGGCAGCGCACACGGTGAGCACCACCAACAAGGCCAGGAACCACACGCCGCTCATGCGCTGAACCCTTCGGCTGCGAGGTCCCACACCCACGCCGGCCACGAGTTCACCCAGCCGTACAGCTGGTGCTGAACCTGCGTCGGCTCGACACCACGGTTGCGGCCGACACGTCCGGCGCAGGCGCCGAGCTTGCGGAGGTACTTGGTGTTGGTGGGCAGTTCGTGTAGGCGGGCGTAGGCGACGGCTGAGAACCAGTCGTGTCTGCCTTCGATGGCATCCAGGCGGGCGTCAGTGCGTTGCGCGATGGTTTTCGCTTCGGCGGCGTCGCGTTGGGCGGCTTCGATCTGGTCTATGGCGGCGCGGAGCACGTCGAACTGGTTGACCGGGGGAGCGGTGACTGTCCGCTTGTTGAAGTAGGCGTCCAGGGCGTCAGCCGCTTCGGCCTGGAAAGCGATCAGGATGGGACGCGCGTCGTCGGAGACACGGTTTTCGTCGATGCCGCCGAGCCACATCGTCATGGTGCGGCGGTCGATCAGGGTCATTTCGCGGGCCTTGCCGTCCGATCCAACCGTCACCTCCTGGGTGACGGTTGCCCATGACCTGCTGTTCAGCTTGCGGCGCTGGGAGTCGAATGCCAGGCCGATGGCTTCGCAGGCATGGCGCAGTGAGACGCGGGGGACACCGTTGATGGCGGTCGCGATGATCTGCCGGTCGGTGCCGGGGACCGGAACGTGGACCAACTCGGCGGTCATGCGGTGGCCTCGGCGCGTTCGGCGGCGAGCTGGTTGATGTCGGCGCGGGTGAACAGGTAGGCGCCGTTGAGGCCGGGGAGTTTGTGGGCGGGGGTGAGGGTGCCGGCGGTTACCCAGCGGGTGATGGTGGCTTTGTCGACGCCGAGGATGCGGCACGCTTCGGCGCTGCCGATGAGGTCGTTTGGCATGGGAGTGAGCATTGCACAGTTCAATGCACCGCGCAAGACCCGTTGCACTGTGCCGTGAAGAATGCTACCGTGGTGACATCACCGCATATCCCATCACATCATATTGGTGGGTGGTGACCATCGGAGGGGCGCACAGCCGCGTTGCGATGCCCCGAACCAACAGAAAGGCTCACCAGAAATGAGCACTGAACTGAAGCCGTGGATGATCACGGAACTGGCCCATGACAACAAGAAGACGAGCCTTGTCGATGACCTTGTGGCGCTTCTCAACATCTGCTGGGAGAAGAACGAGGACGACTTCCAGGCGATGGCGCAGTCGACCGACGACGACGACTCCGTTCAGGGGTCGGTGAAGATCGACAAGACACTCTTGTCGTGGCTGGTGCTGAAGGCGGCCCTCCCGGCGGGGTTCCATCGGGTGGCCCATTCCGATGTCAAGGAGATCAAGGGCGTCATCCATCACGCCGCCAAGCGTGTCGGGCTCGACCGCAAGATGATCGCCGCACGCAAGGCCGAGTACGCCGCGTTGCAGGCGGCCGAGCCGGCCGGCGACCAGCCCGAGCCGAACCCGAACGGTCAGCACGACCAGGGCGCTGAATAAGCCCAGTCGTGATCAACGGGGGCGTGGTGAAGTTGACCACGCCCCCGTTGGCCTGAAAGGAGGAGGAACATGAGTGACAACAACATCGTCCCCGACGATCTGGAAGAGATACTTCGGATCGAGAAGCGCATCGACACCCGCGAAGAGGACGCCGCAGATGGTCGGCGTGAGGACATTCGCGACCGCTGGGAATCCGGTAGGGAGATGCTCAGAAAGCGAGTTGGCAAGCAACTACCCAAGGGTGAACTCGACAAACTGGCCGAGGCTATCGGCAAGGGCCGAAGCGAAGTGAAGTACCGGATGCAATTCGCTGAGCAGTATCCGGCGGAAGATAAAGTGGCCATCGCGGTGGCCACTTTGGACTCGTGGCGTCAAGTCAAGAAGAGTCTGTCGAAACCGTCAGGGCGGCAGGGCAATCCGGCGCGTGATGCGCAGATAGCCGAACTCAAAGAGCAAGGCAAGACGAGAGACGAAATCGCCGCCGCAGTCGGCATCGCACCGAGAAACGTCGATAACGCACTGAGGGCCAACCGGGCCGCGGATGAAGCACGCGCCGAGACGGAAGCCGAAACCACCGACTGGAGCCACCTACCCGGACCCCAGCGGGAGAAGTTGGAGAAGGCGAAGGCTTCAATCACCAAGAGGATGGAGAAGGAGTTCCGCACCCGACTGCTGGCGGAAACCGACCAGTACCGGGCGGAGTGTGATGCCAACGTCGTCGCCTACAAAGCGAAGCTGGACGCCAGCGCCAAGGCCGAGCGGGCCGCACGCGACGAGGAACGCGAACGCTACAAACTGGGTATCGCGGCCCAACGCGCCAATGGTCTGATCACGCCGAGTGAGTACATGACGATCATCGCCTGCCTGCACCCCGACAATTCGGCGTCGACTGAGAAGCGGGCCGAGGCGTTCCGGTTGTTCAACGACCCGAAGGTCAAGACACTGCTCGTAAAGGAGCGATAAGTGACCACATCGGCTTATATTCGGCGTATGCCGGATGAACCCAGTGAACCGAAGTTGATGACCAGTCGCCAGGTGGCCGACAGGTTCCAGGTGGACGTGACGAGCGTTCGGAGGTGGGTGGCGAGCGGGAAGCTGAAGGTTGCCGCCGTCACACCGGGTGGGCAGTTTCGTTTCAGTGAGGATGACATCGCTGCCCTTGTGACCCGGCGGGAAGAGCCGCCGGGGTGATGGCATAGCACAACAACTAAATATTTTGCAATGGGCGTTGCATAACTCACACAGTTGTGCAACGCTCATTGTATGTCTACAGCATCCGAAGGCTGGAACATACCCCAATGGGACCAGTCCGACCGCCTCACCAAGTCGCTCAAAGAGAGCAGCATCTCGGTCCAACAAATGGCCGACTATCTCGGAGTACACCGCAACACCGTCGGCGGCTGGCTCCACGGACGCATCCGCGTCGACACCCGAACCCTGCGCCTCTGGGCCATGCGGACAGGCGTCCCCTACGAGTGGATCAAAGACGGCACCGAGCCGCCCGGGCCGAGCGGGGGAGACGGTGATGGTTTGCCTACACCCCACGACGACGACGACCCCACTGGCGGACGACCAACCAAGCGGTTTGCCACCATCCATGGCATCTACCAGCAGATACAGCCAGATGACGATGTCGATGGTTGGTACGAAGAGGCCGCATGAATTGCTGCATGTCACACCCGTCAATTACTTTGCTGTGAATCACAGCAAACACGACACTTGGAGGGTCCGATGCCTGCATGGAATACGCTGATCGACGATTACGTCACCTACCTGCACGCCATCGGCCGCGCCAAACCCACCGCCGCGCTGCGCCGCGACCAACTCAGCTACCTCGCGAAGTCGCTGCACATGCCCGCCGACAAGATCAGCCAAGACGACCTGATCGGCTGGTTCGGCCTGCACGACTGGAAACCCGAAACACGGCGCAGCTACCGCGCCGGTATCCGCGGGTTCTTCGCGTGGGCACATAAGTCCGGGTTGACGTACACCGATCCGGCCGTGGACCTGCCATCGATCAAACCTGATTGGCCTGCCCCGCGCCCCGCACCCGACGCGGTGCTCGCGCAAGCATCGCTGGCGGCCGACACGCGCGTCACGCTGATGCTGCGCCTGGCCGCCGAAGCCGGTCTACGGCGGGGCGAGGTTGCGCGTGTCCACACCCGCGACCTACGCCAGTCCGGCGACGGCTGGCAGCTCCTCGTCCACGGCAAGGGGCGGCGGGAGCGGGTTGTGCCGGTCACCGATTCGCTGGCGGCGCAGATCGCCGCCGGGGCCGCCGGACACACGGTGGGGGAGCCGCGCAACGGCTGGCTGTTCCCCGGCCCCAACGGGTTCCTCGCGCCGCGCCGGGTCGGGTTCCTCTGTTCGCGGATCATGCCGGATGTGTGGACGCTCCACACGCTCCGTCATCGGTTCGCAACTCGGGCATACCGCGGGTCGCACGACATCAGGGCCGTGCAGAGACTGCTGGGGCATTCGTCGGTCGCTCTAACCGAGCGCTACACGGAGATCGACGATGCGGCGATGCGGGCCGCGATGATGGCGGCGGTCGCATGACCACGCTCCTAACCTATCCGCAGGCCGCTACCCTCCTCGGCGTCGGCACCCGCGACATCCAACGCATGGTCCGCACCGAACAAATCGGCTACGTCCTCGACGCACGCGGGCGCAGGCGGATCCCGGCATCACAATTCAACCGGTGACCTGCTGGTATGTTTTCTGGCATAACCCAACACCCGAAACGACGAAAACGCCCCCGACCGTGTAGGCCGGGGGCGGAAGCAGGCGCGCGGGACGCTATTCAGGCGGCGGTGGTGGGTCCACGTCGAGGACGATCTCGTCGTCGGCGGGCGGGGTGTGCTTCTCCGGCCGCGGCGCGGTGCCCACATAGGTCGCCAGGCTGCCCACCAGCACGCCCAAGGTGGCCGTGATGACGCTGGAGTAGTTGGGTGCCAGGTCGGTGACACCGGGATTAGCGACGGTGTTCCACATGCCCGCAGCCGTCAACATCATCAGCGAAACACCAGCCGAGACGGCCAGGATGACAGCCACCCAGGTTCGGGTGGCATGACTTTCCACCACCCTCACCCAGATTTTTGGTTGATGCTTGTTCACGCGGGCCGGGGCCCGTTGGCGACCTGGTAGACGAGCCACGTCCCGCCGATCGTCGTTACCGCGAACGACACCCACTCACCACTGGTCTGCGGCAACGGCTCAGCGTTGGTCACCCACCTGGTCGCCACGTTCGTGGCCAGCAGGGCGAGGAACGCGCCGATCGCCTTCGACACATACCGGCCGTACGCCAGGACAAGTTCAGTGGTCACAGTGGTTCCCTTTCAGGCTGCGCGTAGGTAGTCGATGGCCGGCCGCGGACTGTAGTTCACGTGGTTGCGTGTTTGGGTGCCGAAGAATGTTCCGGCGTCGATGATGGCCTTGACGGCCGCGACCGCTTCCCGGACCGGTTTCGTGGCGAGCTCGAAGACCTGCGCCAGGATCGAATCGTCGCCGCCGAGGACGTTGTGGCCCATCACGATTTTGCAGATTGCGCGCTTGTATTCGCCTTCGTCGTCCATCTCACAATCCGTGTAGAGGTCCGATTTGTGTGCGTAGTCGCGCCACCAGTCGGGGGTGTCGGTCAGGCGGTCTTCCATGATTCCCGCGCTATCAGGGCGGGCGGGTGACCCCACCCCATCGGGCCATACCCGGCCCAGTTCGCGCATCGGGGAACCGAACGTGACCGCCTTCTTCACATCCCGTAGCCGGTGATGCAACACCCCACCAGGAGCGAGGATGTCGTACTTCCACACCAGTGACGTGATGACCGCGCCCTGGGAGTATCCGATCAGGTTGATGTCACCGGGGAACAAGTCGATGAGCCGGATCAGTTCGTTGCGGCCTTCGGTGATCGACGGCCACATCGGGAACGGCGCCGCCCGATACCCCACCGGCTGCCACCGGTACTTGTCCTCCACCGCCCGCGCCACGTCGGCATCGGGGCCGACCCACCACGGCACCCCCGTCCCGCACACCGTGAACAGCATCGGCTTCACAACCGGGGACGGGGTGACGAACCCGGACCGGACCTTCAGCGCATAAGTGACAACGCCGGATGTCGGCATTCCGTACCGGCGCTGCAACTCGACAACAATATCGGTGAGTGTCTCGTCGAAAACATCGGACTCGTCCAGCGACAACGGCCAATCCCTGACCCACCCGAACTTCCGCTTCACGAACCGCTTGAACCGCGCCACCTCCGGATCCACATCACCCAGGCCGAGACCAATCCAGGTATCACCGAGCTTCATGGTCCTTCTTTCCACCAGCGCGCGAACAATGCCCGCCGATTGACGACAGTCCACCGCAGCTCGTACAACACGTCGCCCAGGCCGCCGTCTAGCAGGGCGCGGTAGATGGGGGTGCCGGTGAACGGCTCCGCGAACGTCGCTACCGTCAAGGCTTTGTGCCCTTGCCCGTGAACATGAAGCGAACGACTTCCAGCGCGGCACGCCACAACGAAGTGGGCGGCGGATCTTGACGCTCCCAATCAATGGGCGGCGGCGGCGGTCGGCCCGTCATGCCGTCCTGCTCGGTCACTTGCTTGCCTTCCGTAGTTCGGCGACAGCGTCAACGAGAGTCAAATTCTGGCCGTGCTCGTTCTGTCCGAGCTGCGGCCAGCCCCGACCGTCAGGGCCCAGTAACTGGACCCACACGTCCTCCATGACTTTCCGGTCGGTGAGGTCCTGCGGCAGCCGCTTAACCACCACCGGCACTTCAGGTTTCAGGCCCGTCGCGTACTTGTTCACGGCGGTCGTGAACACATCGACAGGAAATCCGGGGCCGACGTCGGTGTGAGTTCCCCACCCGATGACGTCCGTGACGTAGCGGTGGTCTGCGAGCCCTGCGCGGGCCGATGAGTATTTGCCGCCGGTGCCGATGACGGTGGTGGGGATGCTGTACTTCTTGCAATCCTGCACCGCGAGGTAGGCGGCCACATCAATGGCCTTGGCCTGCTTGAGCCACTGCTCCCGCGTCCAGGCTGCGCGAGAACCGGCGAAGCACAGGTTGATTGAGCGGGCGTTGGCATCACCGACAGACCAGGCAGCGAAATCGGTGTCCACGCAATCGACCACGGTCACACCACCATCAGAGGCCTGACTCAGGACGTAGTGGTAGCTGACCTTCTTGTCCGAGGCCATGTTCTCGGTGGAGCGGATGTAGCGGGACAGGTCGTCGGCCGCGTTGTCCCCGCCACCACCTTCCTGCGAATGGATCAGCCAGAGGTCGACTTTCGTACCGCCGCGGGAGTTGTTGTTCTTCGTCCAGTTCGCGTACTCGTTGTACGACGGGCGGTTGTCGGCAACTGTCGGCACGGCACCTCCTGCGTATCTGTCGTAGAGTCGTGCGGCTTCGGCTGTGCGGGTTTGGATTTCGGTCAGGTACGCTTTGCGGCCGTTGGCGTACGCCTGGTCTGCGGACACTTCGCCCGGCCTCTGTTGCAGCCAAAAGATGTTCCGCCACATATCCGAACTGGCGCCGGGGCCGGACAGTTTGACGCCGAGCCGGTCGAGGAATCCTTCGATGTTGAAGTTCGGGTCGCCGCGCCGCGGATACGACGTGTCCTGCTGGAAAATGCCGACCCACTTGCCGTTCGGTGACACGGCGTCCGGCCGTAGCCCGGATTCCTGAATCGCGGTCGCCAGCACAGGCACCGCCTGGTCGCGGGTGTAGCCGCGCCGGATCGTCTCGGCCACGATCGCTTCGGCCACATCGTCGTAGGACGAGGTCTTGGTGAGCGTCCCGAGGCGCGCCATCTACTGCGGCCCGTCGAGTTTCGCGTCCTCGGCCAGCTCGGCTAGCAGGATCGGGTCGTCGGCGATGTCACCGAGGTCGCTGTCGTCGAGCCAGTCGTCGTTCATCGCGCCTCCAGCAGCCGCCATATCCGGTCGGATTGCGCTCGGTCGGTGCCGAATTCGTCGAAGACCCCGCACCGGGTGCAGGACATCAGCCACGAGAAGGTGCCAGCGCTAGGCCACACGTCGGCCATCGTCCAGTCGTGGCCGGACATTCGGCACCGCAATTTCACTTTGGCCGCCAGAAGTCGAGCACTTGGTCGAGAGCCGGCACACCGAAGTCCACATCGGGGATCAGGTCTGACAATGCTTGGCGTGCGTCGTCGCCGACTTTCACGACGTCCACGACGCCTTCCAGCGCGGGGACTTTCTCCACGATCTGGTCGACGGCGGCTTTCGCTGCTGCGGCGGTCGCGATGGGGATGAGTGGTAGTAGGCGTTCGGTGATGAGCTGGCCGAGGAGCTCTCGTATTTTGGCCTGGACCCGCGCGTCCATGAGGACGCTGATGATGATTTTCGTCAGAAACTGTTGCACGGGGCTGCCTTTCAGTGGCGGTGGCGGTATTCAATCCAGGCGACACCGACGGCGATGCCGAGCATCAGGGTGGCGAGGATGACGGGCAGGACGAGGACGGCGACGATGTCCCAGTCCCACATGTCAGAATCCGAGGTCGACTCGGCCGTCGAGGACTTCGATGACCACGATCGTGCCCACGCCGATGATCAGGACGCTGAGCAGGCAGAACGCGGCGAACGTGGCGCAGAGTCTCATATGGTTGCCGCCAGATTGACACCGACGACACCCACCCAGTCGCCGTTGTTGTCTATGCTCACCGTGACCGACTCCGATCCGGCGGTGTCCTGTATGAGCAGATTGCCGATTCCCCCAGTACCCAGGTAGTTGTTCAGATACCGCTGCGTCCCGGACGGCCCACTCATGGCGTTGCCTGACCCGAATACCGCCACCACAAGGTCGTCCGTATTGGACGACACGGTCACGTCGTACGGAGCAGACGTTCGACTGTTGGGAACCGCTGTACCGAATGCCGCAACGCCCGTGTACGAGACCGACCCGGCGACCTTCGCCCTCGCCGTGGCCTCGGCGACGAGCGAAGTGACGACCACCGGATGGCTACCCTCATCAGGATCGAGCAGCCCGAACACCGCTGCGTATCCATTCATGTTTGTAAGTGCAAGTCCAAGAAGGGTCATCGAGGCGCCGTTGTAGGTGGCGGCCGGTGAACTGTCGTATGCCTGGGTGAGGTTTTGGATTGCGTCGTTGCCGAAGACGTAACCGACGATCAGAGCACGATCAGTTCCTGAACAGACGTGCGTGAACGTAAGGTCCGCGTCGGTGAATTCGGATGCGGCGCCCGCGCCGGTCGCATCATAGGCTGGTGCGCCACCCCCCTCGCCCGTGGACGCAAGTTGCGCCGTGATCCACTCCATCCGGTCGCTGATCCAATCCTGCAAATAGGTGGCCTCGGCGCGCCACGCCGCACCCGTCTGCGACCAGAGTTCGATGTCGTCGCGGCGGTCCAATGCCACGGACTGCGCCAAATCGAACGCCCGATCCGGCAGTTCGGCCAGCAGCCCGGCAATCTCAATCCACCGCGCTTTCAGGGCGGTCATGAAATCGGGGTCGTCGAGCATCCGGTTTATCCACGTCACCCCCGGCTGTGTGTCCTCCTGTCCGGGTTGCGCTGTCCCCCGCAGCCACCACCCCTCAGCCGAATAAGCGTTGCCGAAGGCTCGGCCCAGGCTCAGGTCGTAATCCCACATCGGCCCCAGGAACAATTTTCCGGGAACGTCCGCGTCGCGGGTCTTGTACAGCTTGCAGGACGTAGAGAAACCGCCATCAGTGCTTGCCACCAACTCGTTGACAAGATACCAGTCGATGAAGCTGTCGCGGTCGATGAACTGGGCGTACCCGTCGGCCGGGTCCAGCCATAGGTCGTCGTCGTAGAGCACCGACTCGAAAGAGTTGATCCAGTTCGTGATGTAGGTGACCTGCGCCGACCCTATCGTGGCGTCGGTGCCGTCTGGGGTGTCCAGAATGATCGGCAAATCGTCATGGACCGTCCTGAAACCGTGTACGGCGTCTTGGCGTGCGTCGATCTCCAGCAGATACGCGCCCGTCAGCGCATCGCCCGAGGCCGCGCTCGACGCGGAATAATCCAGCCGGTTCGGTTCCATCCGCACCGGTTCGGAAAGCTGATACAGACCCTGAACGACGCCGTTCAGATAGACTCGGCAGAACCGCGAGTTGGGGGTCCATTCCAGCCCGTCGAGTTTCTGCCCGGCCTCCATCGCGATGCGGTTGCGGACCTGCGACCAGTCATAGTAGTTCGCCAACAGACTCCACCGCTTCGCGGTGGGCATCCCCAGCAGCGCAGAGGAGTCGTTTAACCGGATGTTCCACGGCTTCTTCGGCAGTGCCCACGTCGTATTGCCGCGCCCGCGGATGTCGCCGGGATACGACACCCCGCCCAGCTTGAATGTGCAGGGAACCCACGTTTCCTTGTCGAGGATCGGCGCCCCGCCCGTGGTAGTGATCGTCAGGACCGGTATCTCACTCCCACCGGCCGCCGCTGCCGCGGCGATCCGAGCGTCCGCGAGAGCGTTGATCGACGCATCGCTGTTCGCCGTCTTCCCGTTGATCTCCGTGCCCAGCGCGTTCATCGCGGCAGCGTAGACCAGTTCGCCGTCGACCCAGTCGGTTCTTGCCATTAGTCGGCCTTCCTGTCTGTTCGGGCAATGCTGGTGACCCGTCCGACGGCGCCGATGGCGTGTGCTCGCGGGTCGCGCGGGATGGTGATGGTTCCGGTCGCCGCATCCCCGGGTGTTGGGCCGCTGCCGTTTCCGAGGGTGAAGGGCAGCGTGGCGGGCAGTGTCGCCATCAGAGATCGGTGATCTTGAAGGTCGCTGTGCGGTCGTCGGTGCGCCCACCCGCAGTCATGACCCGGCAGGTGACCGAATAACTCGACCCGGCGGTCCCACCCGAAATCCAGGCCGTCGCCGACGTTCCTGTGTGGGTGAACGATTCGACAGTGATCCCCGTATCGGGGAGGAAGGTGACGGTGTCGATGGTGTCACCGACCGCGGTCAGCCATTCCGACCAGTCCCACAGGTAGTCCAGGACAGCGTCGGGGTCTTTCGTGAACCGCGTAGTCATCTGGTCCCTCTCATGTGGTGAACCTCAGCCACGCCCCACCGCGCGCCCCGTCGCCGGCGTGCTGGTAGAACACGTCGTTGCCGCCGGAACCGCCGCCGCCGGGTGCCGCGCCGGGTGACCCGGACGTGTTCTGCACCCCGCCACCGGCGTAGACGACACTGTTGTAGGTGGTGTTGCCGGGGGAGCGGCCGTACCGGTTGGATGCGGCGCCGAGCGTGTCGCCGCCCGCGCCGCCGGTAGCGGTCACGGTGTAGCCGGTGATCGCGACCACGGTGTTGCCGCCGGCTGCGCCGTGCCCGACACCGGAGGAGCCGCCCGCACCGCCGGCCGGGATCGTGACCGAAACGGATGGGGTGCCGGTGAAGTGCGTCCCGCGTGTCCAGGTGGCGGTAGACCAGGAGCCTGCGTTGCCGCCTTCGCCGTGCAAACCCCAGGTGCCGCCCTGCCTGCCGCCGCCGCCCGCCCCGACGGCGATGACCTCGACGATGTTGGCCCAGGACGGGATGGGGACGGTGCCGGTGGCGGAGAAGAAATCGGTTCGCGGGGTGTGCGGCACACCCGGATCGCCCGAGGACACAGCAAACTCGACGAACGGCACATTGCTGCTGTAAACCAGCGACGAGTGGGCGATGGTCGACGGCGGGGCGCTGGTACCGGAGTTGCGGACCGCCGACATCCTCCGCGGAAACACGGTCGGATGATCCGGCAGCCACGTCGACTGCCCGGCGATGGAATGCGTCCCCGCGCCCCGAATGCAGATTTCGATGCCGTACACCTCACCCGGCAACACAGAGATCGGATCAGGTAGCTCGTACACGTTGTACTGCATCGTGCTGCTCAGCAGGCCGACGATGTCGGCTGAGGCGTGCACCAGCGTCGACAACCCCGTCGTCGTATCCATCTGCCAGATGTTGACGTAGGCGTTGGTGACGTTCGTGACCCCGGACCCCATCCACGACACCGTTTGTTTGTCGGCGGCCTCCGAGATCCGCTGAAACGCCGTGATCGCCGTCGACTGCGTCAGCGCGAACGTCGGCGCGCTGGCTTGCAACGCGATCTTGTCGAGCGCAATGTTCGACTCCGACGTCGGCAGGAACCCCGTCGACAACGATTTGTTGTTGCGGATGCCGAGGATGTCCCAACCGAGCATCCCCAGATTGGCGCGGGACGACACGTCCTGCCCGATGTTGAACAAATCCGCCAGGGACGCACCGATGATCGGTGTGTCAGCCAGCCCGGAGATCCACTGATCCCACGTCTGCTGGATAGATTCCGCGATATCCGCCGGACCGCCCCATCCCGCCACACTGGTCGCCGGGATGTTCCGCAGAGCGTCGAACATCGCGGCCAGCGTGATCCCACCATCCAGGGTGTCCGTCAACGCCTGGTGGACCGTGTCGATGGTGTCCTGGATGTCCGAACCGATCCCCGACAGGGCATCGGTGAGGTCGGTGATCTTGTCCTGCGCGATCTCCCCGATATCCTCGAGGTTGATCAAATTCCCCGCGTCCAGCAGTGACGCCCCGGTGAGCAGGCCGGTGACCCACGTCCCCAGATCGTCCAGGTCACCATCCTCGACACCCGTCAACACCTCGGCCAGGTCGCCGAGGATCGGGACCTTCTTCAAAGCATTGACGAAGTCCGCCGGGTTGTTCGACCACGTCAACGTCACCCCGAGCAACTGCTGCAACAACACCGACAACAGGGCGATGGGTTGCGGCATCCCCGTCGGAAGCCCCGAAAACAGTCCCCCGAGGATCGACGCGAACGGACTCGTTGTCCGGCCCTCGATCTCCGCGCGCCACTCGGCCTCAGTCCTGCCCGCGAACGCGGCGAAACTCGAATAGTTCGCCGCCCCAGTGGGAAAGAGTCCGTCGGGTTGGGTCATACGTCCCAGGCCTCGAAGTCGGCGAAGTTGCCGCCTGGCGCGATCCACCAATCCGCGGCCATGATCACCCCGCACCACCGCCGTCCCGGCCCGTGCGGAATCTCGGTGGGGGACACCGGAAGAGACTTCTTCAGCGACCCCTCGTGATACATCCGCAGAGTGGAATTGGGGCGGTCATACCAGCCCTCGATCTCATCGCCGGCCTGAAGGGACTGCAGCGTCGTCTGGAACCTTTGGAATGAGTTCGGGCTGGTGCCTTTGATGATCGACAGGGACGAGATTCCGACCACGGTGGACACTTCGATTCCGTAGAAGTGCTCCATCGCTGTGTCGCCGCAGAACCAGAACTGGCTGGTGCCGTTGATGATCAGCCCGTCCGGGACAGTCACTTTCGCGCGGACGTTGTCGGTCAGCAACTGTGTTCTGTGGTAGCCGGCTGCCCCCACCACGTATGACAGCGGGTCGAACAGGCTGGTTTCGGCCGTGATGTCCGGCGATCCCCCACCTGTGGTGGTCAACCGTCCGCGGACGTTGATCCAGTCATCCACCCCGTTGTTGAAGTCGTCGTAGATGCGGGTCTTCAACCCGACAGTGGTGGTGTGGGTGGCTTGGGATGCTGCGCCGAGAAAAACTCCCGCAGCCATGGCGGGGGTTCTAGGTTTGTGCGCCCTGGTGGCAGAGTAACCAATCGCGTTTTCCGACACCGGATCATCCGACTCGTCGAGCAGGAACGGCAGGGTGGCGGGCAGTGTCGCCATCAGCGCGTGCCGTCGCCGGTCACGTTTTCACCCGGTGTTGAATCGCCACCGTCACGTCCTGGTCGAAAACTTCCACCCCAACCCCAACATTGACGGGGAACTCGTCGATGAACACGGTGTCGTCCCAGACCCGAACGTATTTCACGGTCGCGGTGACAGCACTGAACGTCGCAGACGACGTCATCACCCCACTCGACGGCGACCCCCACGTGAGGGTTTGTTTTGAACCGATCATGTTCGAGGTGTCCGTGCCGGACGCGGTGTGGATCGACATCCTGTCGACGTTCTGATACCCGGCGCACAGCGTGTTCAGTTGCGCGGCAATCATCGGAAAACGCCCGAGAAACCCCTGGCTTCAGCCATGGGGAGGAAAGGGCGCTGACCAACGCAACCTATGTCGTTCACATCAGATACACTGTTTGTGTGAAGCGTGCGTACCGGTTCAGGTTCTACCCGACTCCCGAACAAGAGTCGATACTGAACCGCACCTTCGGATGCGTGCGTGTCGTCTGGAACCACATGTTGGCTGAACGGCACCGCCGCTGGCATGTCGAGGGACAATCGACCTCCTATGTTGACGCGAACGCCGAACTGACCGCGTTCAAGCAGCGGCCTGACGTGGCGTTTCTGAATGAGGTGTCCTCGGTCCCCCTGCAGCAGTGCCTGCGCCACCAGCAGAAGGCGATGACGGCGTTCTTCGAGAAACGCTCGCGCTACCCGAGGTTCAAGTCGCGGCGCAATCGGCAAGCCGCCGAGTACACGCGCAGTGCCTTCCGATACGACCCTGCGGCGCGGGCATTGACGCTGGCGAAAATGGACTCTCCGCTGAACATCGTCTGGTCTCGCGATCTGCCTGACGGTGTTGAACCGACCACGGTGACCGTCTCGCGTGATTCTGCTGGTCGCTGGCATGTGTCGATGCTCTGCGAGACGGTGATCGAACCGCTTGCGCCCACTGGCGGCGTCGTCGGTGTCGACCTCGGATTGAAGAGTTTCGCGGTGACCTCCGATGGTGAGGTGATCGACCACCCGAAGCTGTTGGCCCGCAAAACTGCCCGCCTTGCCAGATACCAGCGGATGATGGCCCGCAAGCAGAAGGGTTCGGCGAACCGTGCCAAGGCCAGGGTCAAGGTCGCTCGCGTCCACGCCGAGGTCACCGACGCCCGTAGAGACTTCCTGCACAAAACCTCGACACGACTGGTGCGCACCAATGACGTGATCGCGGTCGAAACCCTGGCTGTCGCCAACATGGTCCGCAACCGCAGACTTGCCCGTTCGATCTCCGATTCGGGTTGGAACGAGTTCGTCAACCAGCTGGAGTACAAGTGCGCCTGGTACGGACGGACCCTGGTCAAGATCGACCGCTGGTATCCCTCCAGCAAGACGTGCAGTTCGTGCGGGCATCTGCTCGCCGAGCTGTCCCTGGACACCCGACACTGGGTCTGTCCCGACTGCGGCACCCGACACGATCGGGACATCAACGCCGCCAAGAACATCTTGGCCGCCGGGCTGGCGGTTTCTGGCTGTGGAGGTGATGTCAGACACTCCGAGTCCTCTCGGGTGCAATCGCCTGTGAAACAGCAAAACTCTTCCGCGAGGGAGGGAATCCCCCGCCTTTAGGCGTGGGGAGGAAGTCAAGTCCGGCCCTTCCGCCACACAGCGCCCTCATACCACGCCGCCCGAGGGTATCCGGGCTCCTGCACGTACAAGGTGTAGAAGCTGCCGTTCGGGACACTGTCGAGCAACGCCGCGAGGATCTGCACCCGCACCGTGGCGGCGGCGACGTCGGCCGCCGGCCACACCCCCAGCAGGGTTTCCCGGTCCCGGCCGTAAATCTCGTACTGCCCCTGCGTGCCGACGGCGAATGTTTCCCCCGCAACGAGATTGAAGTCGTGGACGAAATCCTGGCCGCGGCGGATCTCCATGTCCTCGTTGATGGTTCCGTAATTGCCGATCGCCAACTCATTCACCGCCTTTACGGAGCCGGGACAGGATTTTCGCTCTCTGCGGATCGGTCAGTGTCCCCACCACTTCGCCCGCCGGGTTTTCCGGAATGGGGTGGCCCCGCTCCCACGCGCACAACGCGTTGAACAGCTCCGCTTTCTGCGCAAATCCCATCTTCGCCAGGGACGCATCGACCAGGGCGTCCTCACTCAACGGTGGGCCACTGCCGGCGGGTATCCACTTCCCCGGCGATGTCAGCCAGTGCGCCTCATTCCCAGATGGGCGTTGATACTCGATCACTGGTTCTTCAACGGGGCGGGCGCCGCAGTCCCACAAGCGTTTACTGATCTGCTTCAGATACTCGACCGGCATCAGCAGTTGCCCGCCCTTCATCCCCGGCAACGCGACGAGCATCCACACGAATGCTTCTTCGGGGTCGTCGGGTGAACAGTTCTCACGGAGGGGGAAGTCCATCAACCCTCCTTTCCCGTCAGTCGAGTAACCGCCATGTTTGGTAAACTCCCGTATGGCCAAAAATGCTTTCGCCCTGGATATTTCAGGTCGCGAACACCTTGAGGAGTGGCGCTCAATTCCTGGATTCGAGGGCCTCTACGAAGCCAGCAACCTGGGCCGCGTCCGCAGCCTCGACCACGGACGGCGCAAGGGCCGTGTGCTGAAGCAACGCTTCTTGAGCCGCCGGGAATACGTTGTCGTGACGATGTCCAGAAACGGCAAGTACCGCGATCAGTTCGTGCACCGCATGGTGCTCAAGGCGTTCTGCGGAGAACCGCCACCCGGATACGAGTGCTGCCACAACAACGGCAACCCCACCGACAACCAGTTGGAGAACCTGCGCTGGGACTCACGTAATGAAAACTCTGTCGACCAAGTACGGCACGGAACCCACCACCACGTTCGCAAAACTCATTGCCCCAAAGGGCATCCCTACGACGAGACCAACACCTATCACCATCCAAATGGCGGACGAATTTGCATCGAATGCCGCCGCATCGGTCTCCGCGAGCACTACCGCAGGAAAAAGGCTGCGTAACTACCAGACGCCGAGTTCACGGAGTCCAGCTATCAGATACTCAAGGCGGCCCCAAGCTCTTTGCCCTGGGTCTTGCAGAGCTCTTTCATCGCCGATGGTGGGTATCCATTCTTTCGCGCCGTCCTCGGTGAGCTTCAGGACGATTTTGCGGGCGCGGTCCATCCATATCCGGCCGGTGGGGTCGGTGGGGATGCCGTAACCGATCCGGTCGTCCAGGAACCAGTGCCCCACCCCCCGGTCTCCGACGAGGTAGGGTGCGGCGTCGATGACTTCGAGTTGGTTGCTGATCGTCGTTTTCGTCGCCCAGAACCCGGCGCGCAGCACCATCAGCGATGCGATGGTGTATGCCTTGTTGGCGCCGTCCTGGAAGTATTCGAAGTAGCGGGACCACCCGGATTTTTGTGCGCGTTCAATGGATTTGACGACCCACCACGCGAGGATGGTGTCCTCGTACAGGGGTTTCAGCAAGGTGTCTATCGACCCGCCCAAAGACCCGATCTGGGCGATGCCCCCGATGACATCTCCGGCCGCTTGGATCGACGCCGAGATGGCCTCGTTCACGCCGGGCATGGAATGTCCGCCGACGATGACCTGGACACCTTTGGCAGGGGAATTGATGTGCTTGCCGGTCTCCACCTGCCGGTACACCACATACGGGTGCTCTTTGTGTGTCAGGCGAACATTCGGCAGGAAGTAGTCTTCGGGCTGGTCGGTGTCGGCGATGATGTTCGCGGTGGAGTCGATGAAGTCGTCGGAGAACTCCGCGACGGTCCGCAGCAGGCCGTCGAAAACGGTGCCGCCGTTGGACGTTCCGATATGCACACCGGACTTGTCGATGATGTCGATCACCAGAGTGCCATGACGCAGATTGGCGCCGGGCCACGGTTCGGGGTCTCCTGGCAGGTACCGTCTGGCGTCCACGGACAGCTCGGAGTCCTCGAGCATGATGTGGGCCATGTCGTGCCAGTTCTGGAACCTCGACCAGACAACCCCCCACACCACACCGGAATTCACCGCATCGAGGAAGGTGGTGGGTTTGACGACCACTGACCAGGTGGACATGTCGAACACATCCAGATACGACGCCAGGTCGAGTGGGTCGTCGGGGATCGTGATGAGCGGGTTGTGTTCCCGCAGCAGTTGGCAGAACAGCGCCATCTTCAGAGCCCAGGTGACCGGGGCTGCCAGCAGGAACGCCCGCGGCCACTGAAAAGCGGCCGGCAGGAAACTATTTGCCCAAACGGAATACCATTTCAGGTTTTCGTAGTCGTGCAGCCAGTCGCACACCACGACGACGTCGCCGTCCTCGCGGTGCTCGACGACGCATTTGTCGAGGCGGCCGCCCCACCGTGCGCCGCAGTAGTCGGCGGTGATGTGGACGTTGCGTTTCTCGCCGCGTTCCATGCGGCCCCACATGTCGTAGAGCCAGAACCCTTCGGGGGAATCGAACGGCACCTCGGTTTGTGCGGGACCGGAATCGTTACTCACCCAAGCGAACTGAGCGGAGTATTCGTTGCGCATGAGGTGGTGGAGGTTCCAGTCGCCGTCCCACAGGCGGATGAGGACATCGGCCTCACGCAGGCGACGTTCGTCCCGCTTTTGGGCGAGGGTCGCCGCCCAGATCGCCTCGCACTCCGCTGAGAGGTCCGGCGCCAGGTCAAGCATTCAGTCGATCCACTCTTGTCCCCACGGGCGGGAAAACCGTCGCGGCTGGATGAGTTCCACGGTCACCGAACCCCCGGAAGGGATATCCGTCGCGTAGACAGGGATCGCCTGTTTCTGTGTGTACGGCGGAATCTTGTATTGGAAGAACCGGCCGGCGAACCTGGCCAGGATGTTCGTGTTGTTCCCGGAGCGGGCCATCAGCTCGTCGGGGTCCAGGTCGACGGTCATCCCGTTGTCCGCGGGCAACAGTTTCGGGCACGGCACCATGCGGGCGGCGTCGTCCCCACCGGGGCGCCGGTTACCCGGTGCGCCCCGCCACGAAAAATCGGGAAGCGTCACCGTCCCCCCGGTGACGACCCACTTCAACATCATTTCCCGGTTCGTGGGGTTCGACACCTCCACTTCAGCCCAGCCCGCAGACGTGAAAACGGCTTTCGACACATCCGGTTTCGAATACCAGTCGGGGTCACCGGAACGCAGCTTCAGGATGGGTTTCAGGATCTGCTGCGCGATGGGGTCGATCTTCGGTTCGAGCTGCGGCTTCTCGTACTGCAGAACATCCAGGACCCGGGTGCCGGAAAGGTCCGTGGATACAGCGAGTTTCGCGTACTTCGCGTCGTCGTCCCACTTGTCGAGCTCGAATCCGACGGCCTGAATCAGCAGTGATTCGTTCTGCTCGGCTGTCCTGCCGTGCGTTTCGACACACGTGAACTGCAAATCCATGTCCCGCGCGAGGCTCTTGCGGGACTTCTGTTTCGCTTTCTGCTGGCGGGCACCCTGTTTCCACGTCTGTTTCTCCGGGGAGTCGTAGATGGCGTCCACTCCACCCTCGGACAGGTACACCCCCTGGGTGCCGCGGTCGTCGCCGTGCACGCACAGGTATTCGTCGTTCTGCCCATGAATGGAGATGTCCCGGATACCGGGTTTCACCGAAAAACTTCCAGGAAGCCCCCGCCTTTAGGCGTGGGGAGGAATGGGAGCGCCTTACTCGTGTCGGCTGCACGTGTAAACTGTCTGTCGTGAGGACGGCGTACAAGGTTCGGGCTTATCCCGACACCGAGCAGGCGGCGATGCTTCGTCGCACGTTCGGTTGTGTGCGCCTGGTCTGGAACAAGACTCTCGCCGCACGTCAGCAGCGGTACACCACCGAGAAGCGGTCCACTCCGTACAAGGAAACCGACGCCACTCTGGCCGCGTGGAAGCAGACCGACGAATTGTCGTTTCTCGGTGAGGTGTCGTCGGTTCCGTTGCAGCAGTGCCTGCGCCATCAGCACACCGCCTTCCAGTCGTTCTTCAACAAGATCGGTCGTTACCCCAGGTTCAAGAGCCGCAACGCCCGCCAGTCCGCGCACTACACTCGGTCGGCGTTCCGCATCAAGGCCGATGGGCTGTGGCTGGCGAAGACCACCGCCCCGTTGAGGGTGGCGTGGTCCTGGCCGGACATCGACATGACCACGCTCGACCCCACGATGGTCGTGGTGTCCTGTGAACCCGATGGCCGCTGGTATGTCTCGTTCGCCGTCGATCAGCCCGATCCGTCCCCACTGCCCGCCACCGGCACCACAGTCGGCGTGGATGTCGGACTGAAAGACTTCGCGGTGCTGTCCACCAGAGAGAAGATCGCCAACCCTCGGCATCTGGCGAAGCGTGAACGTAACCTTGCCCGCTACCAGCGCCGTATGGCCCGCTGTCAGAAGGGGTCGAACAACCGCGCCAAGGCGAAGCGGAAGGTCGCTCGCGCCCACTCCAAGGTTCGTGCTGCCCGCAGAGACTTCCTGCACCGGACATCCACCGAGATCGTTCGCCACCATGACCGGATCGGTGTCGAAGATTTGGCTGTCGCCAATATGGTTCGCAATCGGTCGCTCGCCAAGTCTATTTCCGATGTCGGCTGGGGCGAGTTCCGGGCGATGCTGGAATACAAGGCCGAACGTGCCGGACGACAATTCGTCGCAATCAACCGCTGGTACCCGTCGAGCAAAATTTGCAACGCCTGTGGCCACCTGCTCGCCACCATTTCTCTCGGCACTCGTCATTGGACGTGTCCCGATTGCGGCACCCGACATGATCGGGACATCAACGCCGCGAAGAACATCGACACCGCTGCCGGGCTGGCAGTGGCTGCCTCCGGAGGGACGGCAAGACCTGTGCAGGCAACTGCCGGGCACATCCCGGTGAAAGAGGAAACCTCGCAGGCGACTGCGGGAATCCCCCGGCTTTAGCCGTGGGGAGGATGTCAAGGGCGCCCTTGGTATTGCAGGGCGTTGAGGCGCTGGTAGCGGAGCAGTTGGTCGCTGACGTCTGCGGGGTTCATCCCGGTGATGGAGCCGATCGTCAGGCCGGGGGGTTGGGCCTGGAGTTGGTTGGGGTCCGGGGCGGGCAGGTTCGCCTGCGGCCCGACGGGGCCGGGGGGTGCGCCGGCGGCCTGCCCGTGCTGCCTGGTGTTCGGGTCGACACCGGACTGCAGGGCTTCGGCGGTTGTGGTCGCCGCCGGGCTGATACCGGCGTTCGGCATGAACGACGTCGGGTCGACATCTGATAGCAGGCGTGGAGCCCCGAACGGGCTGAGCACCTCAGTGAGTGCGCCGATGCCGATACCGCCCATTTCGGCGGCGTATTCGACGCCGCGTTTAGCCGCTTGCGTGCCCATCCCGATGGCGGCCTGGGCGGCTGCCGCCGCGGCTGGTGCGCCCGCGGCTCCTGACCCCATCGTGCCGCCCGCGACCCCCGCTGCGACCGCCTGGGATGCGGCGGCGGCGGCCTGGTCGATCAGTCCGTTGATCGCCTCGGCGCCCATCCCTAACAGGCTCCCGGCGAGACCGCCGCCGGTCCTCCCGCTGGCCCCGGCGGCAGCGGGAATGTAGCCTTCCGTGCGGCCCGACCCGGTGGCCGACGGTTGCGACGCCGGGTCCACAGGCTGCCCGGTGGTCGGGTCCATCCCGGCGGCGGTGGTGCCCGGCATCCCGCCCTGCGCTGTCTGTTGCTGCAGTTCGCCCATGTCCCCGGAGTTCGGCGACTCGTAGTAGTACTGCAGCGGGAAGTCGCCCGCGCCAGCGGCTCCACCGCCGTACATCGCACCGGGGCCGGTGTTCTCGGCGTTCACACCGTTGGGCAGCGTCACCGCCATGTGACTGTTGGGTCCGCCACCGCCACGGCGGATACCCACATTCAACGCCCCAGGTTTGTAGCCTTTTTTGAAACCCAAGGCCTCGAAGTCTGATTCGGTGTTGAAATACCTGCCCGGCGGGAGCCCCGCCATCCGCGCGTACACCTGCGATGCCAGCATGGAGCAGTCGAACGCGCCGTACTGGTAGGGCTTTCCGGCCGCGTTGTAGGCGTAGTCGATTGCTCCTATCGCGCCGCCGTTCTCAAATCCCGGAATTGTGCCGGCCCGGATAGCTGCCCGCAGCGCGTAGGCACCTTTCTGGCCTCCGAGCTTGTCGACCTCGTCGTCGGTGAGCATGTGTTCGCCGGGGGCGCCCCACATCAGGATCGAGTCTTTGCCTTTGCGGCCCGGACCGGTGATCGGGCCACCGGTAGCGCGTCCGCCGCCGATCCTGGGGCGGCGAGCCGCAGACGGATCGTAGGGCACATATCCGCCGGCCTGCGGGCCGGCTAGGAGCGGGTTCTGCCCCGGCGTCGCCGCGGGTGGGGTGAAGTTCGCCGGTGCTTTGAATATCTCGTTGTACAGGTTCTGCAGTTTCGCGGCCGCCGCCGAAGTGTCCACATCGACGGGCAGTTTCGCGGGCGGCAGGGTGGAGTTCTTCGCGACGAACGCATCCACCAGGGCTTGCGCTTCCGGGGTTCCCGGGATGACCTCGAACGAACCGTCGGGAAGGTTCTTCACCACCAGCCCGAGGTCGTTGAGTTCCGCGATTTTGTCCATCGCGTTGGACTCGACGACGATCTGGCCGTTGTCGTTGACCTTCTTGAACGAGTCACCCAACGCGTTCGTGACGGCCTGCGCGGCTTTGGCGGACTCACCCCACTTGTCGAGGGAATCCTTGCCCTTATCCATGCGGTCGACGAGGTCCATGATTTTCTTCTGGGCTTCTTTAGCCGAATCGCCCCAGGCGAACGCCGCGTCGGCTTCGGCGTCCAGCCTGTCGGCGGTTTCGGTGTCTCCGGTCAGTCGCTTCAGCGCCGCCATGCCCCGCGTCATCCCGCCGTGGATGTTCCCGATGAAATCCTGCAAACCGCCGAACGCACCGATGATCTCGGCGACCGCCTGCAACACCCCCTGCGCGCCAGCGATAGCGAGTTTCCCGACCTCGGAGAAGAAGTCCGCGATGTTCCCCGAGTTCCGGTTGACGGCTGCGCCGAGCTTGTCGAACGCCTCAGTGATGTTCCCCAAAGCCGCAGTCGGGCCGGCCAATCCGGACCCACCCAAGGCGGCGTTGATGAAGTTCGCGCCGAAGCGTCCCATCGCGGCGTTCAGGTTCGACATGGCGCCGTCGAATGATTGGCCCATCTTCTGCGCCGCGCCACCGATGTTCTCCGAGATGGCGCGCTGGAAGTCCGCCGCCGACACCTTCCCGGCCTGCACCATCTTCTGCAACGCTTCACCGGTCACCCCGTACTGCTTCTGCAGCCACGTGAAGATCGGTAGTCCTCGGTCGGCCAGCATCTGCAGGTCGTCGGTCATCGCTTTGCCGTTGGTCTGCACCTTGTTGAAGATGGAACCCATCTCCTCCATCGACGTCTGTGCGATCGCCGCCGCATCGGCGACGCTCGTCAAATACGCCGCCAGATCCTGCTTCCCAACCCCCGCCGCAACCGCAGTACCCGCAGTGGTGGCGGCCTCATCCAAACCGAACGCCGTCCCCTTCACGGACTTGTTGGCCGCGTCCATGATCGCCTTCACGTCCTCGGCGCTGTTGCCGAGAGCTTTCAGCTTGAACTGGGCGTTGTCGATGTTCTTCAACCGGGCGAACCCCTTGGTCAGCGACACCGTCAACGCGCCCACCGCCGCCGCCGCGCCTGTAGCCGCCAACCCGATTCCGCCCTTGATGGCCAGCCCGATGCCCTTACCGATCGGTCTGCCGATGGCCTCACCGATCCGCTCACCCTTGATCTGCGCTTTCAGCGCGCGTTCATATTCAGCCGCGGCATCGGCGCCGGCTTTCGCCGCGGAGTTCTTCGCCGACCCCATCCCCGAACCCAGGTTCGTGCCGATCTTCTTCCCGGCCCGCAGGGATCCCTTGTCGGCTTCCTCGAACGCCTTGTTGATGTCCTTAGCTAGGCGACTGGTCTCCGCAGATAGGGACACGTAAGCGGTGGCCAGTTCTATCCCAGATGCCAACTAGCTCACCGCCTTCCGTTTCTGCTCACGCCTACGTCGTAAATGCTCAGCCTGTGCGCGTTTCTTCTCGTCCAACTCCGTCACCGACTTCACCTGCGGCGGTTTGTCACTCGGACGTTTCTGCAACTTCGGGCGGGAACCCTTGCCGCCGCCGCGCTGCCAGTTCGCGCCCTGCAGAGCGAGCAGAATCATCGCCAGGAAATCAATCACCGGGGACCACCACCACGACCGCGGATGCAAACTCCGGTAGTAGGCGCTGTCCCCGGTGGGCGGCAGCCACGTCACGAAGTCTCTGACGTCTCCCCAGGAGAGCCGGTCCCCGATGTCCCGGACAGTCCATCCTCGGCAGATGAGGTCCGCTCGGAGCGCCCCTCCGTGCTCTCCGCGGAGGAGGTCGGAGAGGCCAGCAATTCCCCCAACGGAACCTCAGAAGCCTTCTCCCACAACGCCCGACCCTGCATCAACTCCGCGGTGCTGCACTTCGACAGCACCCTGTACTCCGCAGGGGTGACGAGATGCTTGTAGATGATCAGCGTGGCTCGCCGTTCGGCGTCACGCTCCGACGACACTTCGGGGAATTCCCACGGCTCCGGTTCCTCCGGTTCCGGCCCAGGATCCTCACAGTCTGGGTCGTGGAGTTTCTTCTCCCACACGGCGAAAGCCTTGTCGTACTTCACCGCCTCGATCTGCCGCTTCTTCTGGGTGCGTCTGATCTGCTGAATCAGATCGGCGGCGTCCTGTTTCATGCGGCGGAAGTCGGCTTGCATCGCCGCCTCGGTCGGGTCGTCAACGAAATCCGGTCTCGGCAACGACACCGTGAGGGGTTCTTTGCCTTCCGGGTGGAACGTCAGCTCCACCCGCACACGCGGATCCGAGGGAGGAACAATGTCAGTCATGGCTGGGCCTTTCAAAAGTTTTGGCTGGGCCTGGGGTCCTGCCCGGCGGCCAGGCCCAGCCAAGGGAAAACCGCCGGGCAGGCTCGTTACGACCCGTCTTCGACGTCGGGTTCGTCGAGGTACTCGTTGACGCCCTTCGGGTTGTCCGGCTGTGTCCCCGACTTCGGGATGAAGCAGTCGATCGTCAGCGTGTACTGGACGAGTTCCGAGGACAGCCACGTGATTTCGCCGATCTCGGTGACCTGACCCTCCGGGATCACCAGCAGTCGGGTCTTCACACCCTCCACGACCCTGACAACCCACGACTTCCTCGGCAGGGGCGCATCGTCGTGGCGGATGGCGATCTTGCGGTGCCCACCCGAGAAGGAGACGGTGACGTTGCCGTCGCCGAACACCGTCTTCAATACGACGGGGTTGGATTCGCAGCACGTCACCTGCACGGTTTCCTCGTAGGAGTCCTGCGTGGTTTTGATGACGGTCCCGGCGAAGTCGCGGTGCTTGGTCACGTCCCGCTGAATGTTGTTGACGAACCCGTCGTCACCCATCCAGCCGTGCGCCTCGAAATCCGGGTCCAGCTCATCTACCGCATCGGTGGGCAGTGCGGTGCCGAGAGGGGCGCCGAAAAACGCTTCATCATCCGAGGACCGGCCCGCGGCCCAAATCTGCTTAGAATCAGCCATGATGGCTCGCCCCTTCCAGGCGTTGATTGGCTGGGCCTGAAGGGTTTTCGTGTATTCAGTTATTTGGTGGAGAGGGTCAGGTCTCCGTGGAACTGCCACCGCCGCATGTCGGTGACGTCAGGGTCCGGGAAATCGGCCGGTCCTTGCTCGTTGCCCCACCCGAACGAGAACACCCCGTCGTAGATGGAACCCGACGAGTTTCGCAGCGCGGCTGACACTTCCCCGCACCACGTCTCGATGTTCACGCTCGAGTCGAGCGTTTTGGACAGCCAGCACTCGACGAGCAGCCGGTGCACCGACTGCACCGGATTCGGTCGGCTCCCATCAGTCTGGGAAACAAGGACGATGCGCGCGGGCCGGGCCTTCGGCATCTCATCGGTCACCAAAGTCGGTGACTGGCCGGGGGTGAGGATGCGTATCGCTGTCAGCACGCCGGGTTTGGCGGGCAGCCAGAATTCAGCCACTCAGGCTCCGTAAGAGGATGTTTCTCTTCGCGTTGGCCCGTTTGGCGTACGGGGACACCGCGGCGACGGTGGTCCGCCAGCGCCCTTGGGGTCGTTTCGCGCCCTGCCGCGACGATGTGACGAACCCTTTGCCGCCCTTACCTTTCAACTGCGCATTCGCCCGGGCGGCAACATTGTTTGCAGCGCCCTCCAGGAACGCCTGCACACCACCAGCTGAGCGCAACTTGTAGTAGCCGCCGACCTTGTGCTTAACCCGGATCGACATCCTCGACCACCACCTTCACCCACGAAGACGAGTTGAACACCGCCCGCAGGCGGTCACCGTTCTTCCCCTCGAAAACACACAGATTGTTGTGCTCATCAGTCGAAAACCGGGAAGCACCTTCACAATCGGTGACCTCTTCGGCGGTGTGAACAACAATCACCCCTCAACCTTCCGTAGGTTGACGACCAGACCGGTTGGCACGTATAGCTCCAAGTCAATGACGACCCGGTCGTGGCCGGCCAGCTTCGGCTCCGTGTTCATCGGATTTGACCAGCCATGAACTGCCAGCGCAGCCCCCACCGAATCCTTGGCGGGTGTGTACGTTGCTACTTCACGCCCGTACCCGTCAGTGGAGACCGACGAATACTTGTGAACACCAACCGAATGCGGTGTCGGGAAATCAAACGGGAACCCCCACGGACCATGTGCGGAGTCCTCGGCGTAGCCCACAACCTCGAACTGCCCCAAGCCTGGGATGTCGATGAGGTCGTGCGGGCCGATAATCACTGCTCGTAGATCGCTTCCCCAGCAATGGACGCCCCACATGAGCAACTGCTGCCGAAGTAGATGGAGCAGATTTGGGAGTGATTGCCGCCGCAGCCGACGGTATCGACCGCGAACGCCTTCGACTCCGAGCCGTTCTTGCAGATGTCCTGGAGTTGGGAAATCTCACTGGGCCACAGATTAAACCCGCCCCGCTGACGGGTGTCCACCGTGACACCGAACGGCCCCATCGTCTGCGACTGAAAGGCACCAGCCCCGGCCTGCGACCAACGAATCACAGCGCCGATGAGGACCAGCTTCGCCTCCGCAATCTGGTCTTCAGTCGGCTCTGGGTCTATGCCGTCCAGGCATGGCGCGACCCGCGCCGCGCGAGCATTCGCACCGTCAACCCACACTGCGGCCATCGCATTGGATGCGACGTCAGCAGGCAGGTCACCGAATGTGATGATCTCAGCCACGGGTCACGCCAGCCATTCGCTTTCGACTTCCAGTGCTAGGAGCCGTCTTCGGCGTCCTTGACCACGGCGAACGCGTCCGTGGACAGGATGCCTACGCCGTAAACGACTTCCGCTCGGATCATCACCTCGTTATGACCCTTGAGGTCTCTGCCACTGTTGTCCGGGTCGCCGAACTGGATCAGCTCCAGCGGAATGTTCACCTGCACACCCCACCGGAACGCGGAGAAGTCGCCAGCGATGGCCTTCACGTTCGGGTTCGTGGTGGCATAGGCGCCAGTTGACGGAGTCACGGCTTCTGGGCCGCCGCGCACCGTGTCGGACACCGCGCCGTTCAGCCCGAAGAACGAGTTGACGCTGGTGCCGAATCCCAACTCCGGATACAGCTTCTGCCCGGTCGTCGGGTGCCGCTGGGTGGCCAGCGAGAACGAGAACCCGTTGTCGAGCGCGATGCCGTCCGGGGAAATGCTGTCCGCGAGCACCAGCCCGACGGCGGCCTCGATGGCCTGGTCGGGAGAAGCGGTCAACTCGACCACGTTGGTGGTGTCGAGGATCTTGGGCGGCGTACCCGACAGCAGTGCGCCGGTCAGTGGGTTGATGCCATGAATGCCGATCAGATCCAGCGCGCGCCCCAGGGCGACGCCGGACAGATCTCGCATCGTCTCAAGAACCTTGAGTTGACGGGACTCATTGGCCCACTTGACTTCTTCACTGAACCGCTGAGAGACGTGAACCTTTCGGGTTAGTGAAGTGACCGGGGCGAATGTTGCAGTCGACTCGCCTTTCGGAGCGCTTTCCCCAACGACCTGCCCGCGAGGCGGGGCGGTGAGGGTCATGTACTGCTGTTCCCCGAATTCCTGGGGTTCGGCGGCGGACAGGCGGGCCAGTACCGAGGTTCCTTGGGCACGCTGCCACACGCCCGACACCATGTGCCGAGGAAGCTGGAAGGTGCCCGTATTCAAGACGGCCATGAGAATGTTCCTTTCGGGTCAGGAACTACCCCCGAAGAAGCTCCGCGCGAATTCGCGGTCGTCCTCTTCAGCGGTGGTTCCGGTCTTGGTTGACGTGCCCTCCTTGGACACAATCGGGTGTTTCTTCTTGCGCTCGGCTTCGGCGTTCGCCTTCTCTGCCTCGCGGTCAGCGAGTCTCTTCGCTTGGGCGTCGAGGGTCTCTTCGGTGGTCCCAGTGAGGAACAGGTCTGCGTCTTCCAGTGAGATGCCGTGCTCGACGGCCTTACGGAGGCGCAGGGCCTCCGCTTTGGCAGTGTCACGCTCGGACTCGGCAGTGGTGATGCGGCCGTTAGCCTTTTCGAGTTCGGAGAGATTGGCCTGCTCGATCTGATCGAGCTTGGCGGCCTTCGCCTTCAAGTCCTTGTAGTCGGCGTACTTCTCCGTTGCCTTTCGTTCCGCACGTGCAACGCGATCCTTCAAGAATGCGTCCAACTCGGCGGGGGTTGTGATGGGCTTGAACTCGTTCGCGGCGGGCGTCTCTCCGCTAGTGGTGCTGTTACCGCCCTGGCCTTCAGTTGTGACCGTCTCAGATTCTGCTTCGGACATGGGTGTGTTTCTCCTGGGCCGTCCGTTGACCGCCGGACGTGGGCGTAGCCCACCTCAAAATGAGGCGGGAAGTCATTTTCAGTTCGCGCTGTCAAGCTTTCGCCACTCGGACAGGACTGCTTTCAGAACGGCGTTCTGATCGTCATACGGCGTCCCATCAGGGACCGCGTTGAATGCCTTGCGGTAGTCGCTGCGCCACTGCTCCACATAGGGAGGAGGTGTGTACGACTGTCCTGGGCGGATTTCGATCGCGACGCAGTAGCAGCGATCGTGGTACTTCTCGCCTATCTGGCGGGTTCCGCGGGTCTTGATGCCCTTGGCTTGCCCGCCTGACTTACGGGTGCCGTCGGCACGGAAGTTGCTGGAGAAATCCTTGCCTCGTCCGACGACCCGAAGGGCGGCGTTCTCACTTGAATACCACCCGGATTCGGTTCGGGTGGCGAGCATCTTGCAGAATTCGCATGCATTGGCAGACGCATGCCGTACCCACCGAGACTTCGGCTCGAGGTACGTGTTGTGAACAATGGTGTCGCGGGCGGAGTCGTTGATGGACCTTTGCAAGGTGCCTTGCATTCGGTCCAATGCTTCGGTTCCGTTGGCGCCCAACGCCCATACTGCCGACGACGTCAGCCGCTCAGTAGCAGGGAGGGGTCCTGGTTCAGCGGTGTAGTTCGTGGTCGACGGAGATTCGTCGTACCACGTCGTGGCGAGGTCTGCGGCCATCGCCGCATACGGGTCCACCAACTCCGGGAACGCCTGCGTAACGAACCCTGCGAAGTCGATGTCCGAAAGTTCGGCCGCCCGATTCCACAATTGTGTGAGCTGATCCGCTGCCAACCTGGTCATCTGGCCAAGGATGTATTGCCGTTCCTTCGGCGAAACAGTCACTGACCCAGGTCGGGCTGATCGGCCGAAGCCCGCGCCACAGGGACGGGCGCTCCGGGTGTAGTGAGGCGCTGCATCAACGCAGTCACATTGGCACGCCGCTTGTCGGCCATCGCGCGCCTGATCTGCTGAGGCGTCAACCCCAGAAGTTCTAGTCCGACCTCGGATTCGGCAAGCCATGGCACCGCCGAAAGCTGTTTCATGCCGGCATCGGCGATCGCGGCACGCGACGGGTAACGCGGATTGCGCCACTGCGCATCGATCGTCTTCCAATCATCCGGGATGTCATTGATGGCAACCTTGTTCAGCATCGCCAGGGCGCGCACGAACGACTTCCGCAGCGCCGGAGTGAAGTCATCGACCGCGCCTTCCGCATCGCGGATGAGTTCATACTGCGAGGCGTCATAGGATTCCGCAGATGTCGGGTTTGCCATGCCGCTTATAGCCAAGGACGTATCCGGCAGATTTGCCTCACGGGCGAACATTTTTGCCAACCCATTGATGTCGGCCCAGTGAGGTTCCGGGCTCGTCGCAGGGAACTGTTTTACATCCGCGCGTGCGAGCTGCGGGTCAGCGTCCTGATCATCAGGGATGCCCTTGATGCGGCCGAGTCGGATCTCCCACATGGACTTCTGGGTTCCGTTGGCGTTCTTGAACACCGACGGGTCTGCGCCGAGCATCCAGAATTCGGGGTACGAGTACACATCCATGTGGCCTTCACGCCGAATCAAGGAACGTAAGGCGTCGTCCTGATAGCCCATCATGGGCTGCGTGATCCGCGACTGCCCAAATGGGCGCCTCGGTGCGGGCTTGTAGGGCAGCACTTCCGCGGGTACGCCGTACACATGCTCGGAGCGGTCAACCAGCCATTTCAGGGATGCCTTGTCGCGGTGGGCAGTGATGGTCTCATTGTCGATGTACAGGGCCAGCGTCAGCAGTTGGCCTTCTTCGTCTTTGTCGATCACCGAAAGCAGGTTGTCGAGCTGGCGGCGTCGGCGATTCCACTGGCCCGTTGCCTCCGTGGCGTCTTTGACGTGAATGAGCGCGGCGGGCTCATTCACCTGCCCGACCGTGTTGATGAGAAACGCGGGTCCGTGCTGCAAGGCGGCGACGATGGCACCGTCAACCTCGGAAGCCAAATGGTTGTCGTCCCAGACATCGTCACCGCCGATGTTTCCTAGATCGCCGTCGGGCCACACGAAGCCTTCGAGTTTGCATCGTCGAGCCAACGCATCGACTGCCTTGGCCACCCACCCGACTGCAAGGCCAAGAGTGAAGTACTGCGGCGGAATCAACGTCCCCAACGCGCGAATTGTGCGTTTGTTTTCGTAGTACGACGTCCGCAACAGATTTGTCACGCGGAGACGCTCGATCTCAGCGAGTAGCCCGTTGATCAGAGCGTTCTCGTCGTCACTCAAATCGGGGATGCGCACCGACTGGGCGGAAGTCAGATCGGTGATAGCCATTTAGAAAACCGCCGCTCTGCGTCCAGAAGAAGGCCGACGTCCCGACGAAGATGATCGACCGTTACCGCCTGGTCGTCTCGTCGTCATAGCCGCGTACACCGCGGCCGACATCGATATCGCCGGACCAATGTCGAAAGAGTCGGAGCGTGGCATCAGCATCCACCCTCCAGACGAGCGATCTTTCCGACACGATCCCCGCACCGCCAGCTCGAGGTCCGGCTGACCGCAGTGTGACAGGCGGCCCTGTTCCACCATGCTGTGCCACAAAACATTTCCGGCGCCAGCCTCGTTTTGTGTGTACGCGGACGCCCGGAAATTACGTTGCTTGAGTTTCTCGCCCAAAGCCTTGGCTGCCCCGGTCGCGTCGTGTTTGATGGCGGTCCTTTTGGTGGCGTGGCGGGACAGAAAATTCATCGCCTCCACCTCCGACTGTGTGCCAAGTGCGATCTCGACGTGCGCGGACTCTCCCTCGCACCAACATGCGGTGATCCAGTACCACCCCGAACGTGTGGCATTGATCCCGAAAGCAGCCACCTCTGGGAGGATGTCCAGATCCGCGGCAAGACTGTTCCAGCGTTCCTTGGGGACGACTGCGAGCGTCTCATTGGTCTTGTCCCAAATGCCGAAGACCTCGCGCCTAACATCCTCGGGTGACATGTTCTCCACAAGGCGCTCGATCGCCGACTTACCGACCCGGAAACCGAAGGCAGGGTTCACCTCAGACAGCCCGTCCCAGAAACCAGGCGTATCAATGTCGGTCACAACATCGTCGGGACGCTCCGGTGCCAACTCGACGTAGATGCCCTTGAAAGGTCTGCGCTTCTTCGTTTCTAACGCTTTGTCTCGACGTCGCTTGAACGTCGCATGCACCCCGAGTGCGATCTCCTGCGGACGCGGCGGCGTCCCCATGAAGAAGGCCAACCCGACGTCAGAAACGTTCATTGCCGCGAGCATGTCCGTCAGCGCCGACTCACGGAGGTTCTGGCACTCGTCGTAGACCTGAATGTCGACATCCGAAAAGCCTCGGCCGAACCCAGATGATCGAGCACCAAACAAGATCCGCGACCCGTTTGCGAAGTGGACACCACGATTGTCGTCAGTGAACACAACGGGATGCTGAGCGCGCATCTTCGGCCGGATCGCCGGCATCGCCACAATCCCAGCGATCTTGTCGAGCGTCTGCATCGACGTGCGGTCATGGTGCGAGGACCAGATCGCCAACGTGCCCGGCCGCGAAATACAGATCGCGATGAGGCCAACCATGACGCCCCAGGTCTTCCCTAGCTGACGCCCGGTGCTCATCGTGACACCCATGACGTCGCACGAAAGCGTGCGATCTTCATCATCACGCACGCCGAGAGCCGCGTACCAGATGTCTTCCTGCCACTGATCGAGCACCACGCCCATGCCGGGCAACTCCGGTGCGATCAGTTCGTGGTAGCGAGTGAAAGCTATGTCATCTGGGATGACACAGTGGCGAGCAATGTCGACGAGATGCGCAGGATTAGCCCGACTTGCGGAACCGCGCGGCATCGAACGCGACTACCTTGCCCGACTTCTCCGAGGATGTATCCAGCTTCGGCGCTAACGCCCTGAGCCGACCGATCTCAGCCTTAGCCCGCTCAATCTGAGCATTGAGCTGCGACCGGAGCTGAGGCAAGCTCTCGAACGCCTCAGCAAGAAGACGATAACGAATCTTGGCCTCCGCCAACTCATCGCCGGCGTCCATCGCCTCATTCAATGTGCTGTATTCGGCCATCAGCCAAACCTCTCGGACCCGCCGGTTGACCGCCCGACGTCGGCGTAATGCGCCACGAACGGCGCAAGATCAGGTGAATCGCGGATTCACATAAGTGGGACGGACCGCCGCCACCAGCTTCACGCCCGCCGACTTCTCACGATTGCACTGGCGACAAGCAGCCTGACAATTGTCCAGAGCGTCAGCCTCAACCGGCGACCAACCAAGCCGCTCAGCCTCATCAGAAGAAACAACGTGATCCACCTCGAACGAACGAGGATGCGGCGGCCGAGCGTCATAATCGACCTCACCGCCCAGCGCCTGACAATCAGCCGTGATCTGAAGAGCGCACGGGGCGTCTCCGTCACGGCGACGGACCTCAGCACGGCGGCGATTCCGGATCGTGGTTGAAGCGAACGGCATCCTGAACCCCCCCTACCTCTGGGTGACACACACGGAGGCCT
>CAYLWH010000010.1:0-59826 GCA_964387245.1 uncultured Mycobacterium sp. | reverse complement strand
CGCTGCGTCCTAGGGTCGCCGTAATGCCGAGGCGTTGTCGTTCTCCGATTGGACAGCGCTAACGGGGCCGGCCCCGGCGCGAGCCGCATTGGAGAGCATGTGTTCTATGACGTTCTTGCCCAGCGCGGTCTCGCCGGGCAGCTCGATCGGGTAGTTGCCGTCGAAGCACGCGCAGCACAGCCGGGTGGCCGGTTGTTCGGTGGCTGCGATCATGCCTTCCAGCGAGATGTAGCCGAGGGTGTCGGCACCGATCGCATGCCGCACCGCGTCGAGCATCTCGTCTTGCGAACCCTCGGCGTTGGCCGCGTTGGCGATCAGTTCCGCCGGGGACGCGAAGTCGATGCCGTAAAAGCACGGCCAGCGCACCGGCGGCGATGCGATCCGCACGTGCACCTCGACAGCGCCGGCCTCGCGCAGCATCCGGATCAATGCGCGCTGGGTGTTGCCCCGCACGATCGAGTCGTCCACGACGATCAGGCGCTTGCCGCGGATCATCTCGCGCAGTGGGTTGAGTTTGAGCCGGATTCCAAGTTGACGGATGGTCTGCGACGGCTGGATGAAGGTCCGGCCCACATAGGCGTTCTTCATCAGACCCTGGCCGAACGGTATCCCCGACTCCTGCGCGTAGCCGACGGCCGCGGGGGTTCCGGATTCCGGCACGCCGATCACCAGGTCGGCGTCAATCGGCATCTCGCGGGCCAGCCGCCGGCCGATGTCGACACGGGTGGAATGCACCGAGCGCCCCACCAGGGTGCTGTCCGGGCGGGCCAGGTACACATACTCGAAGACGCAGCCCTTGGGCGTCGGGTTGGCGAAGCGGGTGGATCGGACGCCGTCGGCGTCGATGGCCAGGAGTTCACCGGGTTCGATGTCGCGCACGAACGACGCGCCGACGATGTCCAGCGCGGCCGTTTCGGAGGCCACCACCCAGCCGCGGTCCAGCCGGCCGAGTGACAGCGGCCGCACCCCGTGCGGGTCACGCGCGGCGTAGAGGGTGTTCTCGTCCATGAAGGTGAGGCAGAACGCGCCGCGCACTTGCGGCAGCAGGGCCAGTGCCGCCTGTTCCAGGGTGGAGTCGGCGGCACCGTGGGCCAGCAGCGCGCCGAGGATGTCGGAGTCGGTGGTGGCGGCGGGGGCACCCCGCATGTCGATCAGGCCGGCGTCGCGGGCGCGGGCCGCGAGTTCGGTGGTGTTGACCAGGTTTCCGTTGTGGCCCAGCGCAACACCGGTGCCCGCCGCAGTATTACGGAACACCGGCTGGGCGTTCTCCCAGGTGGTGGAACCGGTGGTGGAATAACGGCAGTGCCCGACGGCGACGTGGCCCTGCATGGCTGCCAGGGTCTGTTCGTCGAAGACCTGGCTGACCAGGCCCAGGTCCTTGAACACCAGCACCTGCGAGCCGTCGGCCACCGCGATACCGGCGGCTTCCTGACCTCGGTGCTGCAACGCGTACAGCCCGTAGTAGGTGAGCTTCGCGACCTCTTCGCCGGGAGCCCAGACTCCGAATACGCCGCACTCTTCCCGAGGGGAATTCTCAAGCTCGATCGAGTCCGCTGTCACGATTTGGCTGCTCCCTGCGGGCGTTCGGGTGACGCGCCAAGTCTACGGGCACTTACCCATCAGTACCGAACTGTGCGATGCATTTCCCCTGCAGGTCACATCGCGCGTGGGCGAGATCACCGGCCGGGCCGGCCCAGCGGCACCAGCGGCAGCCAGTCCGCGATCTCGCCGGCGCGCGAACCCGACACCCGTAGGGTGCCGTCGGCGATCGCCTCGGGAACTGTCAGCAGGCCGCTGACCAGCTGTAACCACGTTCGTGCATCGGTTTCGACGATGTTGGGCGGCGTGCCCCGGGTGTGCTTCGGGCCGGCGATGCACTGCACGGCGACGAACGGCGGCACCCGCAATTCAACAGCGGCACCCGGGGCGGCCGCGGCCAGTGTGCGGGCGGTCAGACGCACGGCCTCGGAGATCGAGGTGCGGTCGGGCGCCGGTACCGGCAGCTCTGCCGGTTCCACCGTCGCCCGCAGCCACTGCTCGACGGTCCGCATCGCGGCGCGGGTCGTGGCCGGGTCTACGGCGCGGCGCGAAGGCATCCCTCAGGTTCTCAAACACCATCGGCGGGGCATCGCTCGCGTCCGGCGTTGCACCGTCATGGCCGCGACGGCGCCGGCTTCGTTGATGGCGAGATGCGCCAGCACGGGCGCCAGCATGCTGCCCGAACGCTCGACCAACCAGCCGAACACCCAGCCGGCGGCGCCGGTCACCAGAACTGTGCCGATGACGGGTTCCCCGGTGCCGCGGGCATCGACGAGATGTGCGAGCCCGAACGCCGTCGCCTGAAGCAGTCGCCCGCGCGCCGGCCCCAGCGCATCGGCGGCGACGGCGGCCAGCGCGCCTCGATACATCATCTCCTCTGCCCAGACGGTACCCAGGGGAATCTCAACTGCCAGCCACTTCCAGCCGGGTTCGGGCAAGTCTCGGGCCCGCATCGCGGCACGAACGGCGGGCACAGCACTGGCTGCGCAGACGGCAACGGCCACCACCGCCGCACCGGCCGCACCGAACCGGAGCCCGGTCCGGGCCGACGGGCCAGACAAATCCAGCGGCGCGCGTGCCCAGGCCGCGAGGGCCGTACCGAGCGTGGCCTGAGCGACCGGGTGCGCTCGGCCCGGAATGGCCAGGCCCGCGGTGGCGCTGTAGCCGACCAGCGCTGCGGCGAGGCTGACCGCGGCGCTCGGATGCTGTCGATGACCCATCCTGCAAATGAACCACACGCGGGCCGCGCAACTGGCCCACCGGGAAGGCGAGTCAATCCGGGAAAGCCGCATGCCGGAGTGTCCGCGCTGTGGGCCTGAATCAGCCCTGCGGACCGTCCTGGGCGCCGGCCTTCTCCAGGGCCACCCGGATGCGCTCTGTGTCGGCCGGCGTCCAGCCGTCCGGCGGTGCCACCGCCACCCACCCGTCGAGCACATAGTGGCCGTAGTTGTGGCCGTGGCCGCCGGGCACGTCCGCGGCCTTGAAGATGTCGACGCCCACCTGAGAGAACGTCACGAACGGGTACCATCGCATCGCCGGGCTGCGATCCTGCCCGGGCGGTTCGATGAGCCAGTCGGGCCGGTGAAACAGCAGGCGCGGGGACCACCATACGATCGGGTCGGAGGGGTGCTGGAGGTACAACACCCGGCTGCCCGCCCATGGTGCTGCGGTGTCCCGCTCGATTTCCGCAGTGCTTCCGCCCTGAGAGAACCGCACCGTACGACCGTTGTCGTAGCGCGGTGAAACCTCGGTGGTACGCGGGTCACGTCGCGCAATCAGCGCCCGCCACAACGGACTTGCGTTCGGCGGTCCGACCCAGAGCACCGAATCGAATCCCATCCGCGAGATGTCGGGCAGGTAGTCGAACGCCGACTGCCCCGCCAGCGAGCCCAGACTCTCGCCGTAGAGCAGCAGCTTCGGACGGCGGTCGGGTGGCAGCCGCTCCCATCGCGCGTGCACCGCGTTGATCAGCAGCCGTCCGGAATTCGCCGACTTCTCGGTATCGCCGACGAACGAAATCCAGCTCGGCAGATAGGAATACTGCAGCGCCACCGTCGCGGTGTCGCCGTTGTACATCAGCTCCAACGCGCGTGCGGCGACGGGATTGACCCAGCCGGTGCCGGTGGTCGGGACGATCACCAGTACCTCACGGTCGAAGGCCTGGGTGCGATCGAGTTCGCTCATCAGCACCGACATCCGCGCGGCGTCGGTGTCGGCGGTCTGCAGGCCGGCGTACACCCGGATCGGTTCCCTGGCCGGCGCACCGTTGACCCGGGTCAACTCATCGGCATCGGGGCCGGTGGCCACGAAGTTGCGGCCCTGATAACCCAGGCTGTCCCAGTTCGCGAAAGACGCCGGGCTCCCCGACCGTTCGGGCGCCATCGGCTGTTGAATCCCCGCCCGGGTGGTGGAGTTCTGCGGCTGGAAGGTCCGACTGGCGCCGGCCACGAAGCCGCGGAACAGCACGCCGTTGAACAGCGTCAGGATCAGCACCACCACCACCGCGGTCCCGATGAACAGCGCCACCTCGTCGTTGACGTACCAACGTCTGATCAGAATGCGGGCCAGGGCGCGGATCGTGTCCAGCACCACCCGGGACACCGCGACCAGCACACCGCCGACCAACACGGCGACGGCCAGGGCCCGGTAGTAGCCCGGCGTCTCGGGACCTTCCACTCCCATCAGTGCCGACACCTGGCGCTGCCACGCGGCGGCGGGAACGACCATCAGGGCGCTGGCGGCGATCGCGCCACCCACGGTGCCGGCCTTGAGCCACCCCAACACCCAGAGGTCCGGTGGCCACCACGTCCGGCCACGTAACATGAAGCGGTGCAATAGCGTTCCGACGACGACACCCAGTCCATAACCGATCGCGGCGTTGATTCCGCCGACGATCCCTGCAAAGAGCCAGTCGCGCGGAAGCAGCGACGGCGTCAGCGACAGGCAGAAGAACAGCGCGCCGAACGCGACGCCGACGAAATCGAGCCGGACCAGGGCCCACGCCCAGTCCAACAACGGCCGACGGTCCGAAGCCCGGTCAACCACGCTCGACATCAGATCGCGACTATCCGAACAGCTTCGGGAGTGCACCCGCCCAGGTGGCCCGGAGTTCGGCCAGCGGGACACTGAACTGGCCCTGCACCTCGACGGCATCCGAACCGTTGTCCACCACACCGATCCGCACTGCCGGCAGGCCGCGCGCCTCACACATCGACGTGAACCGGCTCTCCTCGGTACGCGGAACCGCCACCAGGACACGCCCGGAAGACTCCGAGAACAGCGCGACGAACGGGTCCGTCCCTTCCGGAAGCAGGATGCGGCAACCGGTTTCGCCGGCCAATGCGGCCTCGACCACCGACTGGATGAGACCGCCCTCGCTCAGGTCGTGGGCACACGACACCAGGCCGTCGCGCGATGCGGCGGCCAGTACCTCGGCAAGCAGCTTCTCGCGCGCCAGATCAACGCGCGGGGGCACCCCGCCCAGGTGTTCCGCGGTTACCTGCGCCCAGATGGACCCGTCGAACTCGTCGTGGGTTTCGCCGAGCAGGATCAGCGCCTCACCGGGTTCGGTACCGAGCCCGGTCGGGATCCGGCGGCCCACATCGTCTATCACACCGAGCACGCCCACCACCGGCGTGGGCAGAATCGCCGTCGACCCGGTCTGGTTGTAGAAACTCACGTTTCCGCCGGTGACCGGAATGCCAAGAGCCACACAGCCGTCGGCCAGTCCGCGGACCGCCTCGCTGAACTGCCACATCACGCCGGGATCTTCCGGCGAGCCGAAGTTCAGGCAGTTGGTGACCGCTACCGGGGTCGCACCGGTGACCGCGACGTTGCGGTAGGCCTCGGCCAGCGCGAGTTGCGCCCCGGTGTAGGGATCCAACCGGGTGTAACGGCCGGAGGCGTCGGTCGACAGCGCAATGCCACGCCCGGTCTGTTCGTCGATGCGCAGCACACCGCCGTCGGCGTGCTCGGCGAGCACGGTGTTGCCGCGAACATAGCGGTCGTACTGCTCGGTGATGAAGGCGCGGCTGCACAGGTGCGGACTGCCAAGCAGCGCAAGCAAAGTCGCCCGCAACTCGTCGCCGGTCGAGGGGCGGCGAAGCGTCTTGGAACTGTCGGCGATCAGGTCGTCCTGGGTGTCGGGACGGACCACCGGGCGCTGGTACACCGGGCCTTCGTGTGCGACGGTGCGCGGCGGCACGTCGACGACTGTCTCGCCGTGCCAGGTGATCTGTAGCCGATCACCGGCGGTCACCTCCCCGATGACGGTGGCCGGCACGTCCCATTTGCGGCACACGGCCATGAACGTCTCGACGTTCTCCGGTGCGACGACGGCGCACATGCGTTCCTGCGATTCGCTGGACAGCACCTCGGCGGGTGTCATGTCTCTTGCCCGCAACGGCACCCTTTCCAGTTCGATGGACATGCCGCCGTCACCGGCTGAGGCCAATTCAGAAGTGGCGCAGGATAGTCCGGCGCCACCGAGGTCCTGGATGCCGACCACCAAATGCGCGGCGTACAGCTCCAGACAGCATTCGATGAGCACCTTCTCCATGAACGGGTCGCCAACCTGGACCGACGGCAGCTTCTTGCGGCCCGATCCTTCCGCGTCACCGGAGAAGGTGTCGCTGGCCAGCACCGAGACGCCGCCGATGCCGTCGAGGCCGGTCCGCGCACCGAACAGGATGATCTTGTTGCCGGCGCCCGACGCGAACGCAAGGTGCAGATCCTCCTTGCGCAACACTCCGACGCACAGGGCATTCACCAGTGGATTGCCGGCGTAGGACGCGTCGAACACGGTCTCACCGCCGATGTTCGGCAATCCCAGCGAATTGCCGTAACCGCCGACGCCGCGCACCACGCCGTCCAGCACCCGGCGGGTGTCGGGCGCTTCAGCGGCCCCGAACCGCAGTTGGTCCATCACCGCGACCGGTCGTGCGCCCATCGCCATGATGTCGCGGACGATGCCGCCGACGCCGGTGGCCGCCCCCTGATACGGCTCGACATAGGACGGGTGGTTGTGCGACTCGACCTTGAAGGTGACCGCCCAACCGTCGCCGATGTCCACGACACCGGCGTTCTCCCCGATACCGGCCAGCATCGCGGCCTTCATCTCGTCGGTGGTGGTCTCACCGAAATAGCGCAGGTGCACCTTGGAGGACTTGTACGAGCAGTGCTCGCTCCACATCACCGAGTACATCGCCAGTTCGGCGTCGGTGGGCCGACGGCCGAGGATCTGGCGGATCCGCTCGTACTCATCGTCCTTGAGACCGAGTTCGCGGAACGGCTGCAGATGGTCGGGAGTGGCGGCGGCAAGCTCGACAGTATCGACGGGCGGGCCTTCGGGACTGGTACCGGGCGTCACGGACACAGTGTAGTGAGCCGCCGGACCCCGATTGTGCGAGCCCATACGCTCTTCGGCCCATGGAACGTATCCAGCCGCACGGTCGGCGGGTCTGCGGGTATCCGTGTGGGCCGCTCCACGTCCCGTCGCGCTGCCGCGCCTCGTGCGGCTCAGGCGGGAGCCAGAAACGCCTGTAGGGCAGCGGAATAGGATGCCACGTCGGCTGCGCCCATCATCTCTCGCGCCGAATGCATCGCCAGCTGCGCGGCGCCGACGTCGACGGTGGCCATACCGGTGCGGGCTGCGGTCATCGGCCCGATCGTCGAGCCGCACGGCAGGTCGGCACGGTGTTCGTAGCGCTGCAGCGGCACACCGGCCTGGCGGCAGGCCAACTCGAATGCCGCCGCGGTGCGACCATCGGTGGCGTACCGCAGGTTGGGCTGCACCTTGAGCACCGGACCCGCATTGACCTCGATGAGGTGGTTCGGCTCGTGCCGGTCCGGGTAGTTGGGGTGGGTGGCGTGCGCCATGTCGCCGGAGGCCACCATCGACCCCGCGACCCGACGCAGGAAGTCCTCGCGGTGCCGCCCGGCGGCAAGCACGATCCGCTCCAGCGTCGTCGACAGCAGATCGGACTGGGCGCCGTGGTCGGATGTCGAGCCCACCTCTTCATGGTCGAACAACGCCAGCACCGGCAGGTACCCGCCACGCCCGCCGGCCAGCAGCGCCTCCAGCCCGGCATAGCAGGTTGCCAGATTGTCCAGCCGGGGCGCGCTGACGAATTCGGCTCCCCCGGCCGAGGCGCCCCACACCACCGACGGCGTCAGATCATGCGTCATCAAGTCGAACCCCAGCACATCGGCGGGATCGAGGCCGGCGCGCCCGGCTACGAAGTCGAGGAACGACCGGGGCGTGTGGCCGAGGCCCCAGACACCGTTGACGTGGCGCTGCGGATCCAGTTTGGCCGCGGCGCGGTCCTCGGCAAGGTGGATCGCCAGCTGCGGAACCCGCAGCACCGGGTCGTCGATCCGCACCAGCGGATGCGTGATCCTCGCGCCGTCCCGGACCGACAGCCGGCCGCTGAGCCCGAGGTCGCGGTCCAGCCAGGAATTCAGCCACGCGCCACCGTAGGGCTGCAGCCCGACCACGCGCCAACCCGCCACCACCAGATCGGGGCGCTGCTTGACCCGCAAGTTCGGGCTGTCGGTGTGGCCGGCCACCACCCGGAACGGGCGCCCGGCGTCACCATGGCTGTCCCAGGCGACCAGTGATCCGGACCGCACCGTGAAGAAGCGCCCCGCAGGCGGCCATGCGTCGGCCTCGGACAGCTCGGTGTAACCGGCCGCGATCAGCCGGCGCGCGACCGTGGCGCACACGTGAAACGGCGACGGCGAGGCGTCGATGAACTCGCACAGACCCCGAGCCGTGGCGGACATGTTCACCATTTTCGACGGCACGCCCATTGGTGTTCCAACTAGGGTCTGTTTCCGTGGCCGTTCGCAGACCTCAACCGGTCCTCACGCCGCTCTCGCCGGCGGCGATTTTCCTCGTCGCCACCATGAACGAGGGTGCCGAGGCCACCGTGCACGGCGCGCTGTCCGGTCTGTCGGCGCTGGTCCGCGCCGTCGGGTTTCGCGTCCCGTCGGCGAACCTGAATCTGGTCACCGGTATCGGCTCGCGGGCTTGGGACCGCCTGTTCGACGCGCCGCGGCCCGTCAAGCTGCACGAGTTCATCGCGCTCGACGGTGGCCGGCACCGGGCGCCGGCCACCCCGGGCGATCTGCTGTTCCACATCAGAGGCGGATCGATGGACGTCTGCTTCGAACTGGGCGGTCAGATTCTGACCGCCCTGTCAGGAGCGGTCACCGTGGTGGACGAGGTGCACGGATTCAAATTCTTCGAGATGCGCGACCTGCTCGGTTTCGTCGACGGCACCGAGAATCCCGACGGACCCGACGCCGTCATCGCGGCCCAGATCGGTGCCGACGACCCCGATTACGCGGGGGCGAGCTACGTGCATGTACAGCGCTACACCCACGACATGGCGGCTTGGACAGCATTGAGCGTCACCGAGCAGGAGCTCGTCATCGGCCGCACCAAACTCGAGGACATCGAACTGGACGACACCGTTAAGCCGTCGAATTCCCATGTGGCACTTAATACTTTGACCGACGAGGACGGAACCGACCTGCAGATCGTGCGGGCCAACATGCCGTTCGGCACCCTCCGCGGCGGGGAGTCCGGCACCTACTACATCGCCTACTCGGCAAACCCGGACGTGACCGAGCGGATGCTCCGCAACATGTTCATCGGCGACCCGCCCGGCAACACCGATCGCATTCTGGACTTCTCCACCGCGCAGACGGGCACCATGTTCTTCGTCCCTACCATCGACTTCCTCGACGACCCGCCGCCACTGCCGGCCGGCGATACGGTGACGCAGACATCCGACGAGGATTCCGGGGAACCCGGACCGCGCTACGAAGGCGAACTGATGATCGGCAGTCTGAAAGGGCTCGGCAGTCTGAAAGGACGACGTCAATGAACAACCTCTACCGCGAGTTGGCCCCGGTCACCGAAGAAGCCTGGGCCGAAATAGAATTGGAAGCCTCACGGACGTTCAAGCGGCACATCGCCGGACGCCGGGTGGTCGATGTCAGCGGCCCCGGCGGCCCGGCGATCGCGGCCGTGAGCACCGGGCACCTCAACGACGTGGCCGCACCGTCGGACGGTGTGGTGGCGCATCTGCGCGACGCACGCCCCCTCGTCCGGCTCAGGGTGCCGTTCACCGTGCGGCGCATCGACGTCGACGACGTCGAACGGGGCTCACAGGACTCGGACTGGGACCCGGTCAAGGAGGCCGCCAAGAAGCTCGCGTTCGTGGAGGACCGTGCGATCTTCGAGGGGTACGAGGCCGCACACATCGGTGGCATCCGCAAGCACAGCTCGAATCCCGAGCTGGAACTGCCCGAGGACCCCCGCGACATCCCCGACGTGATCACGCAGGCGCTGTCGGAGCTGCGGTTGGCCGGCGTGGACGGTCCCTACTCGGTGCTGCTGGCCGCCGATGTCTATACCCAGGTCAGCGAGACGACCGTGAACGGCTACCCGATCCGCGATCACATCAACCGGCTTGTCGACGGCGACATCATCTGGGCGCCCGCCATCGACGGGGCGTTCGTGTTGTCCACGCGGGGTGGGGATTTCGACCTGCAGCTGGGCACGGACGTGTGCATCGGCTACCTGTCGCACGACGCGGACACCGTGCTGTTGTACCTACAGGAGACCATGACGTTCCTGTGCTACACGGCCGAGGCATCGGTGGCACTCCGCCCATAGCGGGCGACACCGTGCCGAGCGGACGGACCCGGCGGCGGTGTCGGCGCTACGCGGCGAGCACCGCGTCCAATGCGGAGTAGAAGATCCCGAGCCCGTCGTCGGACGGCCCGGTCAGCGCTTCGGTGGCGTGTTCGGGGTGCGGCATGAGGCCCACGACACGGCCGTCGGCCGAACTGATCCCCGCGATTGCGCGCATCGACCCGTTCAGGTTCTCGACGTAGCGGAAAGCCACTCGGCCCTCGCCCTCGAGCTCGTCGAGCACCGCCTCGCCGGCCACGTAACGGCCCTCGCCGGACTTCAGCGGCACAAGGATCTCCGCACCCTGTTCGTATCGGGAGGTCCACGCGGTCGCCGTCGAGTCCACCCGCACCCACAGGTCCCGACACACGAAGTGCAGACCGACATTTCGGGTCAGCGCACCCGGCAGCAGCCCGGCTTCGCACAGCACCTGGAAGCCGTTGCAGATACCGAGCACCGGCATGCCGCGGCGCACAGCCTCGATGACCTCGCCCATGACCGGCGCGAACCGTGCGATCGCGCCGGCGCGCAGGTAGTCACCGTAGGAGAAGCCGCCGGGGACGATCACCGCGTCGACACCCTTCAGATCGGCGTCCGCGTGCCACAGGCCAACCGGTTCGGCACCCACCCGGCGCACCGCGCGCGCGGCGTCGACATCGTCGAGGGTGCCGGGGAACGTGATGACCCCGACACGGGCGCTCACGGGGTCTCCCGGCTGACGGTCCAATCCTCGATCACCGTGTTGGCGAGCAGCGACTCCGCGATCCGAGCCAGCGCCTCGTCGTCGACACTGCCGTCGACTTCGAGTTCAAATCGCTTGCCCTGCCTGACATCCGAAATACCTGCGTGGCCGAGCCGACCCAGCGCCCCGACGATTGCCTGGCCTTGCGGGTCCAGAATCTCCGCCTTGGGCATCACGTTCACCACTACCCGGGCCACCCTGGCTCCTCGCTGCTCGGTGCTTGTCCGCCGCTGCTTCGGCGGTGCCAACTCTACCCACACGAACCCAGGTAAGCCCTGCACAGTGGGGCCGACATCGCGTCGAACACCGCGGTGTCGGGCACCGCGGGCCACGGCACCGCCGGTGGTCCGGTCGCCGCGGTGTGTGAGAACACCAGTTCGCTTATCGTGCTGTTGCGTTGGTCGACCAGCAGAAACTGGTGCGCGATGACCGGACCGCTGAACACCGCCGCCATCCGGTTCGGCTCGGCAGTGGTGATCGACGGCGAGAACTGCGGTGCGGTGGCCTGGCAGGCACGCAGCGTGGCGACAGCCGTATCGAAGACCGCGGCGGCCAACTGACCGCCACGCCAGACCTCCCCCCGCCAGTGCACGATCTGCGCCCGCACCTGCCACTGCCCGTCCGGCTGACCGGCCACCGCCCGGGCCGCGACGGCGTAAACACGCGGATCGTCGGGAACGTCCACGCTGGCGCACAGTTCTTCGAACATGAACCGCGGCGCCTGCACCCCGAAGGCCACGTCGTCCAGAACCGGCCAGTGGTAAACCGGGTCCAACGGCAGGGACCAGGGATCCGGCCAGCTCCACGCGGGGATCTGATCGCAGGTAGGTGGGCACGTCGGCGGCGTCGCACGCGCGGTCGGCGGCGGTGCGACCAGCAGCGCACATCCGAGCAGCAGTCCGGCCAATACCCCCCGCACGTCAACCTCCCCCACCCCGGGACCTGCCCACCGGGCGTCTACCTACCGAGCGCACAATCGTAAGCATGGAACTGACGCATTTCGGGCATTCATGCCTGCTGGCGAGCTTTCCGGCCGACGGGCAACACCTGACCACCACGATCCTGTTCGACCCGGGAAACTTCTCGCACGGCTTCGAAGGCATCACGGGGTTGTCGGCAATCCTGATCACCCATCAGCACCCCGACCACGCCGACCCTGGGCGGCTGCCGGCCCTGGTCGAGGCCAACCCGGCAGCGGTTCTGTACGCCGACCCCGCCACGGCTGCCCAACTCGGTGGCCGATGGCGTGCGGTGCACGCGGGCGATGAGTTCACCGTCGACGGCCTGACAGTCCGCGGTGTAGGTGGGAAGCACGCGGTGATCCACCCGGAAATCCCTGTGATCGACAACATCTCGTATCTGGTGGGTGACACCGAGCATCCCGCGCGGCTGATGCATCCCGGCGATGCGCTGTTCGTACCCGACGAACAGGTGCACGTGCTGGCCGCTCCCGCGGCGGCCCCGTGGATGAAGATCTCCGAGGCGGTGGACTACCTGCGGGCCGTCGCCCCGACCCACGCGGTACCTATCCATCAGGGTGTCATCGCGCCCGAGGCACGTGGCATCTACTACGGACGATTGACCGAGATGACCGACACCGATTTTCGAGTGCTGCCCGAGGAGGGTGCGATTTCGCTGTGATCGGGCGCTCACCTGACGACCGCGAGCAGACGCAGAATCCCGTCATCAGGCCCCGATTTGCGCAACTTTGCGTCTGCTCGCCGAGCGAAATCAACCGTCGCCGCCGGCGGTGGCCAGGAGCCACGAGTACTGGAACGCGGCCTCCTTCCACCGCTCATATCGTCCACTGATCCCGCCGTGACCGGCACTCATCTGGGTCCGGAGCAGCACCGGATGATCGTCGGTCTTGGTGTGACGCAGCGCCGCAACCCATTTCGCCGGCTCCACGTAGTACACCCGGGTGTCGTTGAGTGACGTCATGGCGAGGATCGCGGGGTAGTCGATGGCCGCGACGTTCTCATAGGGCGAGTAAGACTTCATGTAGGCGTAGACATCACTGTCCGCCAACGGATTTCCCCACTCGTCCCACTCGGTCACGGTCAACGGCAGGGACGGATCCAGGATGGTGGTCAGCGGGTCGACGAACGGGACCTGCGCCAGGATTCCGGCGAACAGCCCCGGCGTCAGATTTGCGACCGCTCCCATCAACAGCCCGCCGGCGCTTCCGCCCAGGGCGACGAGGTTCTGTGGGCGGGTCAACCCGGAGTCGACGAGATGGGTTGCCACCGCTATGAAGTCGGTGAACGTGTTCTTCTTCTCCATCAGCTTGCCGTGCTCGTACCACGGCCGGCCGAGCTCACCTCCGCCACGGACATGAGCCACCACGAACACCATGCCGCGGTCCAGCAGCGACAGCCGTGCAATCGAGAACCGCGGATCCTCGCAGGATTCGTAGGCGCCGTAGCCGTAGATCAGCGTGGGGGCCGGAAACTCGATTCCTTTGCGGTACACCACCGATACCGGAATCCGCACGCCGTCGTCGGCGACCGCCCAGTCCCGGTACTCGACGTACTCGTCAGGCCGGTAGTCGCCCAGCACCGGTTGTTCGCGCAGCAGGATCCGCCCACCGGTCGCCAAATCGATGTCGTAAATCCTGACCGGGGTGACGAACGACGTCGCGGCGATCCGCAGCCTGGGCGCATCCCAATTGGGGTTGCCGGCGAGCCCTGATGCCATCAGTTCCGAGTCGAACTCGATGTCCTGCGGTGTGCCGTAAACACCGTTCGCGGTGATGGGCCACAGCTGAATTCGTGGGAGTGCCGTGCTCCGGCTACTGATCACCAAATGACCCGCGAAGGCGTCGACCGCGTCGATCCGGACGTCCTCGCGGCCGGGGATCAGCGTGCGCTGATCCGCCGGATTGGCGACCGGCGCCTCGGTCAGGGTGAAGTTCACGGCTCCGTCGTTGTGCAGGATCAGGAACCGGTCCTCGCCCCCGACCACCGCGTGCTCGACGGAGTACTCGACGCCTTCGCGTCGCGGCAGAACGCTCGTGAACGCGGCCTTCGGATCGGTCGCATCCGCGTAGAAAATCTCCGAGGTGATGCTTGAGCCGGCCGCGATCATCACGTACTTGTCGCTGCGGGAGCGGCCGATGCCGAGCCAGAATCGTTCATCTGACTCGTGATAGACCTTTTCGGCGGGCAGCCCCGAGCCCAATCGGTGGCGCCACACGGTGTCCGGGCGCCAGGCGTCGTCGACGGTCAGGTAGTACACGGTTTCGTTGTCAGCGGCCCACGTCGCGCCCGAGGAGATTCCCTCGATGATGTCGGGATACAGCTCACCGGTCCGTAAGTTCTTGAACCGCAACGTATACCGCTCGTCACCTACCACATCCACGGAGTAGGCCAGCACATCGCCGTCCAGACTGACACCGGCCGCACCGAGGGCGAAGAACTCGTGGCCGTCGGCCTCGACATTCTCGTCGAGCAGCACCTCTTCACCGTCGACCTCGGTGTGTTCGTCGAGAACGGGAGGGCTCCAGTCGTCGGGGTCGCGCACCGGGCACCGGCACTGCACGCCGTACTGCCTGCCCTCGAAGCTGCGGGCGTAATACCAGTAGTCCCCGCGCCGGGTCGGCACCGACAGATCGGTCTCCTTGGTGCGCGACTTGATCTCGTCGAAGATCTTGCCGCGCAGCGGTTCGAGGTGGGCGGTGATCGCGTCGGTGTAGTCGTTCTCGGCCTCCAGGTAGGCCATCACCTTGGGATCGGCCTTGTCGCGCATCCACTCGTAGGGATCGATGAACACGTCGCCGTGGAACTCCCGGCGGGTGTCGATGCGTGCGGCAACGGGCGGCGCAGGGTCCGGCCGGCTCATCGCTTCGGACCGATCCAGTCCGCGTATTGCAGGCCCGAAATTCGTTCGTAGGCTTCGATATAGCGGTCACGAGTGGCCGCCACGATGTCCGGCGGCAGCGGCGGTGGAGGCCGGGTGCCGTCACGGTCCCAGCCCGACGCCGGTGAGGTCAGCCAGTTCCGGACGAACTGTTTGTCGAAGCTCGGCTGCGCGACCCCGGGCTGGTAGGTGTCGGCGCGCCAATACCGCGACGAGTCCGGTGTGAAGACCTCGTCGGCCAGCACCATGGTCCCGTCGGCGTCGACACCGAACTCGAACTTCGTGTCGGCGATGATCACCCCGCGGGTCAGCGCGTGATCGGCCGCCTGGACATAGGTCTGCAGGGTGCGGTCGCGCAACTGGCCGGCGCGCTCCGGGCCGACAAGCTCGACGACGTCGGCGAAGGCGATGTTCTCGTCGTGCGCACCGAGCTCGGCTTTGGAGGCGGGGGTGAAGATCGGTTCGTCGAACCTGCTCGCCTCCTCGAGACCGGGCGGAAGGGCGATCCCGCACACCTGCCCGGTGCGCTGATAGTCGATAAGGCCCGAGCCGGTGAGGTAGCCGCGGGCCACGCACTCCACCGGCATCATCTCGAGGCGACGCACCACCAGCGCGCGGCCCAGTACATCCTCGGGAATGCGCGGATCGTCGGCCGAACCGGCGAGGTGGTTGGGTGCGTCGACGAGGTCGAAGAAGAACACGCTCATCGCGGTCAGGATGCGTCCCTTGTCCGGGATCTCACTGTCGAGGATGTAGTCGAACGCCGAGATCCGGTCGGAAGCCACAAAGAGCAGGTGGTCGTCGTCGACGCGGTACAGCTCTCGAACCTTGCCGCTGGCCACATGCCGATAGTCGGTCAGAGCGGGACGCAACATCCGGTCAGCCTATCCGCCACGCACGGGCAGCCGACGTGTTGGGATCAAGCCCATGAGTTCGCGCTTCATCCCCTATGCCGCCCGTCCTCACCGGTTCGTCATGCAGTTCCTCAGCGACGTGCTGGTCATCGGTTGGATGGTCATCTGGGTGCTCGTCGGCACCGCCGTGCACTCGGCGGTGTCCTCGATCGCCGCGGTGGGCCGGCAGGTCGAAGGCGGCGCAAACGGTATCGCCGAGAACCTGAAAGACGCGGGAAACAGCGTGGACGACGTACCACTGATCGGTGACCAGCTGGCCAAACCCCTGACCGCCGCCAGCGACGCCGCGCTGGACCTCGCCGGTGCGGGGCAGAGCCTTGACCACACCGCGAGCTGGCTGGCGTGGGTGCTGGCGCTGGCCGTCGCCGCCACCCCCATCCTTGCGGTCGCGGGGCCCTGGCTGTATCTGCGCATCCGCTTCTTCCGGCGGAAGTGGACGGTGATCACCCTGGCGTCCACTCCGGCCGGAGAACAACTACTGGCGCTGCGCGCACTTGCCAACCGGCCGTTGGCCAAGCTGGCCGCGGTCAGCATGGACCCCGTTGGAGCGTGGCGGCGCGAGGATCCCATCGCGGTGCGCGGACTGGCCGCCCTCGAACTGCGCTCCGCCGGCATCCGGCCCCTCCGGTGATTTGTGGGAGCTTGACCGGCGCTCACGGCGCTCACACTCGACAAATCGCTAGAGGATCGCCCCCGGGGTGTACGCGGCGGCCTCGGGGTAGCGCGCGACGAGTTCGGACACGTCGGCGACGACGGCATCCACCTGATCGCCGGCGGCACCGGTGTAAGCCGCCTTGTCGGCCAGTGCCGCATCCAGCGCCGCACGATCCAGCGGCAACCGGGGGTCATCAGCCAAACGGTCCAAAAGATCAGGCTCCGAACCCTTTTCGCGCATGGCCAGGGCGACGTCCACCGCGTGCAGTCTGATCACCTCGTGCGCGGTCTCCCGGCCCACGCCGGCCCGCACCGCGGCGATCAGGATTCGGGTGGTCGCCAGGAACGGAAGATAGCGGTCGAGCTCACGCTGGATCACCGCCGGGTAAGCACCGAACTCGTCGAGCACCGTCAGGAACGTCTCGGTCTGCCCGTCGACGGCGAAGAACGCATCCGGCAGTGCGACGCGGCGCACCACCGAGCAGAACACATCGCCCTCATTCCATTGCGCCCCAGCGAGTTCCGCAGCCATCGAGGCGTAGCCACGCAATACGACCTGCAGCCCGTTGACCCGCTCGCAGGACCGGGTGTTCATCTTGTGCGGCATCGCCGAAGAGCCCACCTGGCCCGCGGCGAACCCCTCGGTCACCAATTCATGACCGGCCATCAGTCGCACGGTGTGGGCGAACGACGACGGGCCGGCCCCGAATTGGACCAGGGCCGACACGACGTCGTGGTCCAGCGATCGGGGATAGACCTGGCCGACGCTGTCCAGCACCGAGGCGAAACCCAGGAAGGACGCCACTCGGGACTCCAAATCCGCCAGCCGCGCGGTGTCGCCGTCGAACAGGTCGAGCATGTCCTGCGCGGTGCCCATCGGTCCCTTGATGCCGCGCAACGGATACCGGTCGAGCAGTTCCCGCACCCGCCGCAACGCGACCAGTGTTTCCTGCGCCGCGGACGCGAAACGCTTACCCAACGTGGTGGCCTGCGCGGCGACATTGTGGCTGCGTCCGGTCATCACCAGATCCCGGTAGCTGACGGCGCGGTCGGCCAACCGCGCGACCACCGCGACCCCGTGCGCGAACACCAGTTCCAGCGACCGTCGGATCTGCAGCTGCTCCACGTTTTCGGTGAGGTCGCGGCTGGTCATGCCCTTGTGCACGTGCTCGTGGCCGGCCAGCGCGTTGAATTCCTCGATGCGGGCCTTCACGTCGTGGCGGGTCACCCGTTCGCGCGCGGCGATCGACGCCAGATCGACGTCCGCCAGGACCCGCTCGTAGTCGGCCAGAACACCGTCGGGCACCGTCACCCCGAGCTCGGCCTGGGCCCGCAGCACCGCCAGCCACAACCGCCGTTCCGCGACGATCTTGGCCTCCGGCGACCAGATCGCGACCATCTCGGCGCTGGCGTATCGCGCCGCCAGGACATTGGGAATGCTCACGAACACACAGCTTACGGTCCTGATAGGGCACCGGCCCCCGGGCTACGTCAGGCACAGTGGAGCCGTGAACTTCATCGGTCTGGACCTCGCGTGGGGTCAGCGCAAGCCCACCGGCATCGCGGTTGTCGACGACGCCGGACACCTGGTCCACCTCGGTTCGGCCACCGAAGACGGCGATATCCGCGCGGTGCTGGCACCCTACGTCCGAGACGAGTGCGTGGTGGCCGTGGACGCCCCGCTGATCGTGACCAACCCGACCGGCCAGCGGCCCGCCGAGCGTCAACTCAACGCAGACTTCGCCAAGTTCCAGGCCGGTGCCCACCCCGCCAACACCGGCAGGCCCGAATTCGCCGACGTCCCGCGGGGCGCCCGCATCGCCGACGACCTCGAACTCGACATGGTTCCGGATTCGACGGCACCGCGGCGGGCCATCGAGGTCTATCCGCATCCCGCGACGGTCGCGTTGTTCCGGCTCGGCCGCACGCTCAAGTACAAGGCCAAACCGGGCCGCGGGGTCACACAGATGCGCGCCGAACTGCTGCGCCTGATGGAGCACATCGAAGGTCTGGCCCAAGCGAACCCGGCGCTTCGGGTCGTCGACAACGAGCAGTGGACACGGCTGCGCGAGACGGTTGAAAAGGCCGAGCGCAAGAGCGAATTGCGCGGGGCGGAGGATCCGGTGGACGCGGTCGTGTGCGCATATGTGGCGATGCTGGCCATCCGGCGGCCCGACGACGTGACCACCTACGGCGACTTCGAAACAGGTTACATCGTCACGCCGACGCTGCCCCGCGATCTGCGCCCGGCCCCGCCCGAGTCGACGCCCGGCGCCGTCAACGACGCGATCGCGACCTACGCCCGGCGGCGGCCCGCGCTGCAGGAGTCGACCGCCCGGTACCTGGCCCAGGTCACAAGCCTGCTCGATGACGCGGGTATCAACTACCTCAGCGTGACGGGCCGGACCAAGACGGTGACGTCGTTCGCCGCCAAGGCCGACCGCAACGTCGACGGCCGCCGCCTCTACACAGACCCCCTCTCCGAGATCACCGACCAGATCGGGGTGCGGGTCATCACCTACCTGCGCGACGACGTAGCCGTGGTGGCCAACCTCCTCGGCCAGGAGACGCGACTGCTCGACGACCGCGACATGGGCCGGGAGACCGCGAGCGAAGGGCGCTGGGGTTACGCCAGCAGACACCTGCTCGTCGCGCTCGAGGGCGAGCAGCAGCCCGCGTCGATTCAGGTGCGAACGGTCCTGCAGCACGCCTGGGCCGAGTTCGAGCACGACATCCGCTACAAGGGCTCCATCCCCGAGGAGGATGCCCCGGATCTGGACCGGCGCTTCACCCTCGCCGCGGGTCTGCTGGAACTGGCCGACAGCGAGTTCTCGGCGATCCGCGAACGCCTCCGGTCGGCGGTGCCGGCCGAACCCGCGCCCGAAACCGCCGGCGATCCGCGGATCCCGACGCCGGTGCTGGCCACCCATCTCGGCAACCGCTTCCCCGACGCCGGCTGGTCGCGCACCGAGCACTATGCGTGGATCTCCGGACTGCTGCTGGAACTGGGCGTCGAGTCACTCGACGAGTTGGAGACGGTGCTGGGCGGAGTCGACGCCGATGCGGTCAACGCCGCGATGGGCTACCGCTATCCCGCGGGTGCGGTGCGGCGGCTCGACGACGCACTCCTTGCGGCGTTCGGTCCGCGGTACTTGGAATTGACGGGCAACGCACATCGGAAGGCATTGCTGGAGAGCAGGTTTCATCGCTTGCGAAGTGCCGCCGCGAACCCGTGACCCGGGCCGCACTTCACACGTGGGCGGCGCGCTGGTCGATCGGCGCCAACACGTCGATGACGTCAACCAGGGTGGCGCGGGCATTGTCCCGGGGGGTGCCGCCGTCGTCGACGAGCGCCGACACCACGGCGCCGTCGACCGCGCACACCAGGGCCGACAACAGGTCGGCGCGCACACAGCGGCCGGACCGTTGCACGGCTTCGCCGACCGCGGCGGTGCGCTGCCGAAGTACCCGGCGCTGGATGTCGCGCAACGCGGGTTGCCGGGCACAGGCGATGTAGCGCTCGTATCGGGATATCAGTTGTTCGGTCGCAGAACTGTCCGGGTTGTCCAGCAGGAGATCGACGAGCACGTCCGCGGTGGACTCGGCGCCGCGACGGCGCCGCGACAGCGCCGAAACCCTGGCCCGCATCTGCGCGGCCTCCGCCAACCCGATGTACTCGACGGCCGCCGCGATCAGTTCGTCCAGCGACGAGAAGTAGTACGTTGTCGACGCCAGCGGCAACCCCGCCCGGCGGGCCACGGCGCGGTGCCGAACCGCCTCGAATCCACCCTCGCACAGCAAGTCGGCCGCGGCGCTGACCAACGCGCACCGCCGGCGTTCCCCCTTCGGGGTGACTGCTCCCGTCACGAGTAGTCATGCTGCCAGCAGCCCAGGTTACGCTGGGCGTTTTCCGGTAAACGCTCCGGTTTTCCAATCATCGCCACAGGCATTCGCCGGCGATCCGGGTCGGTGGCAAGATGGCCGAATGCCAGATCTGAGCCGCCGCGCCGCACTGCGTCTGGGTGCAGGTGCCGCTACGGCTTTCGCGTTGGGCAATGCGCTCGATCCCCGACCTACCCGCGGCGCGGTGACAATGGCCGCCTCGGGCGTACCATTGGCCCCGCCCGTCCCGCTGGACCCCATCACCGCACCCTCGGCGCCGGCTCCGACGATGACGACCGGCTCGTTCGTGTCACCCGCGCGCGGCGGCGTGCAGACCCAGTGGGCCATCGCCCGCCCCCCCGGCCAAACCCACCCGCTACGCCCCGTGATCGCGTTGCACGGCAAGGGCAGCGATGCCGCCACCGTGATGGCCGGTGGGGTCGAGCAGGGCTTAGCGCAGGCGATCGCGGCCGGTCTGCCGCCGTTCGCAGTCGTCGCCGTGGACGGCGGCGGAAGCTACTGGCACAAGCGGGCCTCCGGCGAGGACTCCGGTGCGATGGTGCTCAACGAACTGCTTCCTTTGCTCGACGGGCAGGGCCTGGACACGTCTCGGGTCGCGTTCCTCGGGTGGTCCATGGGCGGCTACGGCGCCCTGCTGCTGGGCGCCCGGCTCGGGCCGGCACGCACCGCCGCCATCGCCGCGGTGAGCCCGGCCCTATGGTTGTCATCGGGGGCGAGTGCGCCGGGCGCGTTCGACGGCGCCGAGGACTTCGCCGCCAACTCGGTGTTCGGGCTGCCCGGTCTGGCGTCCATCCCGATCCGCGTCGACATCGGAACCGGCGATCCGTTCTACGCCGCGACGCAGGAGTTCATCGCCCAGCTGTCCACTCCTCCGGCCGGCGGCTCCTCCCCGGGCGGGCACGACGGGGCGTACTGGAGTTCGCAGTTGCCCGGTGAGCTCGACTGGATCGCGCCGCAGCTGACCGCCTGATCGGATTCAGGCACTCCGCTGCCCGGACAGCGGCCGCACCTGCCCCGGTGGGCAGTTTGGCCGCGTCACACCCAAGTCAGCGAATCGAGTACCGGCGGGGCAGGTGCTTGAGGCCACCGACGAAGATGGTCGCCATCTGCTCTGGGACAGCCGCCCGTTCAGCCGATCCCAACCGCGGCAACAACTCCGAGAAGAAGCTGTTGACCTCCATCCGCGCCAGGGCGGCGCCCAGGCAGAAATGCACCCCTTGACCGAAGGCGATGTGCTTGGTCGGCGTCGGTGGGGGTCAGCCCTCCGTCTGACGGTAGGCGGCGACGATCGGCTCGAGTTCATCCGGCGTGGCACCGTGCATGATCACCGCGTCGGCGCCGTGGTCGAATTCCTTGCGCACCCGGTCCACACACTGTTGTGCACTCCCGGTCGCAGCGGACTCCAGCCACTCGTCGGGAATGAGGGTGGCGATGTGCTCGATCTGCTCGGTGGAAGCCTTGTGGTCGATGCCGCCGGGAATCGAGGTGACCACCGAGTCGGCCCGGAAGCGTTCCAGCACAGCGGGATCCCAGTTGTTGGTGGTCACCATCAGATCGCCGTAGCCCTGCAGATACGTGGCCAGGCGGGCGACCGTCTTCTTCAACCGGAGTTCCTCGGGCAGGTGGTCTCCGACAGTGGCAAAGCACGACCACACCGTCACGCTGTCCGGATCTCGGCCCGCCTGTGCAGCCGCCTGCTTGACGGTCCGCGCGCACCGCTGCAACGTCTCCGGAGTGAAGTAGGTGTGCAGGATGACGTCGTCGAACGCCCGGCCGCCGAGCTTGAGACTGTTCGGGCCGAACGCCACCAGGGCCAGCCGGATGTCCTCGTCGAAGTCAGGGTCCAGAAACAGAACGGGGTATTTTCCGATCGGACCGTCGTGATTGAAGATCAACTCGCCATGCCATAACCGCCGCATCAGTTGCGCGAAGTCCTCCAATTGCGCGGTCGTCACCGCCGGCACGCCGAAAGCGGAGTACACCGCGGCGATGCCCCGTCCGAGTCCCAGGGTGAACCGCCCGCGCGAAAGCCGGTGCATGGTGGTGGCCCACGAGCCGGTGATCAGCGGGTGGCGGGTGTTGTGATTGGTGGCTGCAGTGGCGATCTGCATCCGATTCGTCACCGCGCAGGCGGCCCCCGTCAGTGAGGACGCCTCCTTGACGTTCCACCTTTCGGAGATGAAGGCAGTGCCGAAACCCAGTTCTTCACCTCTACGAGCCTCCTCCATCAGCGTCGCCGGGCCCTCGCCCCCGGCACCGGCAAGCAGATAGAAACCGAGCTCGTCGAGCACCCTCTCAGCCATCGGCAACACCTTTCCTCAACGTCAAACCCCTTGCCCGTGACCACGATTCCACATTGTTGATCCGGACACCGATGACTCTGGATACCTCGATGCCGGCGATCCCCAACGTCGCAGATGACCTCCAGTCCGGCGACGAGCGCGACGCCACCGCTATCGGGTGACTGGTGAAGAAGTCCTCGGAGAACGGGTCGAACACCCACCGTGGCCGTGGTCATGGTTTGACTTCATGTGTCAGAGGAGCATTCGCAACGCGGCGATACGTTCTCCTTCTGCCCACATTGACCACCTGAGGCCGCTTCCGGAGGCCTGTTGCATGAGCAGCGGTAACCATTGCAGTATCAGGCCCACGTGGACTGGCGGAGATGTTCAGACCGGCTGGATGCTGATCGGGACACCGGTCAGCCAGGCCATACCGGCGAGCGCCTCGACATCGGCGGGCTCACTGGAGGTCAGTCGGTTGACATTCGTCCCACCCGCACGATTGGCCAGTCGCCAGCCACCCGTGCCTCGGTGTCCCCAGCCGTGCGGGACCGCCACGGTGCCCCGAACGATGTCCGGCGTCACTGCCACCGGCATCTCGATGAATCCGGTGCGCGAACTGATCCGCACCACATCACCGTCACCGATCCGCAGTTCCTCGGCGTCCATCGAGTGCATCACCGCGGCATGCCCGCCGTGCTTGAGCACCGGAGAGATCAACGACGGGGCGTTGTGCATCCAGGAGTTCTCCGACCGCGGGGTGCGCATGCCGATCAGCCGCATCGGATATTCGCCTGGAGCCTCGCGGCGGGCGACCGCGGCTATCTCCGCCCCGATGTCGTCGTGGGCCAGGTGGATGCGTCCACGCCGGTAGACGACGACCTTGCCTACGACACCGGTTCGCACGTAGGAATCGACCGCCTCGCCGTGCGGCCGCTGTGTGACCAGCCGCTGGAAGTTCAGACCACCGCGCCGCAGTCCGAACAAGTCGCCGCCCTGCGACATCCGGATCACCGCATCCATCAACGGCCGCGGCTGCCAGCGCGCACCGGTGGCTTCCACCAGTCCGCGGAATACCGCCGTGGCAGCGAACATCATTGTGCGCGAGCGCATCCGACTCATCAAATCGGCGACGATATCCCACTCGGTGCGGGACTGCCCCCGCGGTGCGACGACCGCATCGGTGGCCTGCCGGAACGGTGTCGTCTGAAACATCTGGAAGGTGATCGGGAAATCGTCCCGTTCGTACATCGTGGTCACCGGCAGTACGTAATCGCAATGCGCGGTGGTTTCGTTCACGTAGAGATCCAGCCCCACCATCAGGTCCAGGCCACCGAGAGCCGACTCCAACTCGTCGCCGTTGGGCACTGACAGCACCGGGTTACCCGCGCTGACGAACAGGGCGCGGATCTTGTTCTTTCCTGGTACCGCGATCTCCTTGGCCATCAGAGCGGCCGGTTCCGCGGTGATCACGGATCTGAATCCGCCTATCCGCGAACGCTTTCGACGATATGAGCGGCGGAGATACGCACCCATGGCCATCATCGCCAACCGCTCGCCCGGCACCCCGAACGAGCCGAACACGCTACCGCCCGGCTCATCCAGGTGGCCGGCGACGAGATTGACCACGTCGATCAGATAAGCGGTCAGGGTTCCGTTGCGGCCGACGCAGGTGCCGAACCGCCCGTATACGGCAGCGCGCGGTGACGCGATCAGGCTACGCGCCAGGTCACGGACGGTCGCCGGATCGATACCGGTTGCCGGCGCCGTCTGCTCCGGGGTGAATGGTGCGCACTGGTCCCGCAACCAGTCCAGACCATCGGCGAGCGACGTGACCTTGTCGGTGTCGACCAGTCCCTCGGCGAACATCACCTGCAGCAGGGACAGCAACAGATAGACGTCACCGTCCGGGACGATGCCCAGCCACTCGAACTGCGACGCCGTCTCAGTCCGGCGCGGATCGACCACGATCACCCGGCCACCGCGCTTGACGATGTCGTGCATGCGGTCCCGAATCCGCGGCGTGGTCAGGACACTGCCGTGCGAGACAACGGGATTGGATCCCAGCATGACGAGCAGGTCGGTCCGCAGCAGATCGGGAATCGGGACCGCCGTCGGGGTGCCGTACAGGAACTGACTGGCGATCACCCGGTTACTGATGTCCTGCGACGACGCCGTGAACAGGTGCGAGTGCCGGCCCAATCCCTTGATGAACGGGAACACCGCCATCAGGTGCGAGTAGCTGAAGGCCGCGGGATTGCCGAAGTACCAGCCGATGGCGCCCGAGCCGTGGCGGCGGTGGATGGTCGACAGCCGCCGGGCGATGTCGTCGAGCGCCACATCCCAGCCGACCGGTTCGAACCCGTCGGCGGTGCGCCGGAGCGGAGTCGTCACCCGGTCGGGGTCGTTGACGACTTCATGGAAGGCGATGCCCTTCTGGCACGCGAACCCGGCAGACAGCGGATGCTCCTTGTCGGGCCGCAGGGCTACCAATCGTCCGTCCTCGACGGTCGCGATCATTCCGCACAACGGCTCGCAGATTCGGCAGAACGTGGTTTTGAACTCTGTGGTTTTGAACTCAGTGGGTTTGAGTTCGGTGTCGGGTCCGTTGTTGCGATCGATGCGGTGCGCCACGTCCAAGCCTCCCTGTACTCCGCCAGCGGACACCACATACCCTACTGTTCCGAATTACGGTTCGTTGGCCTGCCGGGCGGCAGGGCGTAGCCGCTGATCTCCGACGGTGACCTTCGGGAAGCCCATCAGGTTGTGTAGAAGCCAAACGACTTGCGGTCCAACGTGAGTCGGCGCCGCTGACTGGGCCGGGACCCTCGCCGCAGGGGGGCCAGGCGCGGGCTGTATGCGGTCCACGGACATGCCCATCGACGCGGACGGCTTCCTGTGGATACTGGGTCGCGCCGACCAGGCGATCTCCTCGCGAGCAGACACAAAGTTGCCCAGTTTGGGCCGAATACGGGTGAGTCTGCGTCTGCTCGGCGAGGTCAATCCGCGATGACGCCCGTCTTGTGCAGATGGTCGATCAGTGGCACCGACCCGGCGCACAGATGTTGCGCCATCGCGGCGCGGGCCTGTTCGCCGTCGCGCTTCTGCAGTGCCGCCAACACCCGGCGATGGTCACGCGTCGACTGTCTGGGCCAGCCCTCGACGGTGGGAAACACCGACTCCAGCGCATACCGGGTGATCTGTGACATCAACTGCGCGAGCTTGGGCGAGTCCGCCGCCAGGTTGACGGCCCGGTGGAATTCATGGTTGAGCCGCACCGCCCGCTCGTAATCGTCAGCGGCGTAAGCATCTTCGAGTCGCTTCTGAATTCTCCCGAGTTCGGCCAGTTGCTCGTCGGTGATGTGCCGGGCAGCGCGGCTGGCCAACTCGCCGCCGATGTGCCCCTGCACGGCCGCCACGTCGTCGATGTCGCGCCGTGTCACCGGCAACACCACGAAGCCCCGGCGGGGCTGCTGCGTCAGCAACCCTTCGGTGCGCAGCCCGAACAGCGCCTCGCGCACCGGAGTGACGCTGATACCCAGCTCGTCGGCCAACTGCTCGAGACGGATGTACCGCCCCGCCGGATACGTTCCGTCGAAGATCCGCCGGCGGATCAACCTCGCCACGTCTTCGGCCAGCTGCGGCCGCGGCGCGAATTCCGGGACGCTCATGTCAGATCCGGTAGTCGTCGAGCAGCCGCTTGCTGATGATCTGCTTCTGGATCTCGCTGGTGCCCTCGCCGATCAACAGGAACGGCGCGTCCCGCATCAACCGCTCGATCTCGTACTCCTTGGAGTAGCCGTAGCCGCCGTGGATGCGGAAGCTCTGCTGGGTTACCTCGGCGCAGAATTCGCTGGCCAGGTACTTGGCCATGCCCGCGGCGACGTCGTTGCGCTCACCGGAGTCCTTGAGCCGGGCGGCATTGACCATCATCAGGTGCGCCGCTTCGACTTTGGTGGCCATCTCCGCGAGTTGGAACGCGATCGCCTGGTGCTCGGCGATCGGCTTGCCGAACGTCGAACGCTGCTGCGCGTAGCGGGCGGCCAACTCGAAAGCCCGGATACCGACCCCGCACGCGCGGGCCGAGACATTCACGCGGCCGACCTCCACGCCGTCCATCATCTGGAAGAACCCGCGGCCCGGCGCCTCCCCGAGGACGTCGCCGGCAGGGGCGACGTAGCCGTCGAAGATGAGTTCGGTGGTGTCGATCCCCTTGTAGCCGAGCTTGTCGAGCTTGCCGGGAATGGTCAGACCGGGCACGACTTCACCGAAACCGGAGGGCTTTTCGACCAGGAACGCGGTGAGGTTGCGGTGCGGCGTGTCCGCGCCCTCATCCGTGCGGACCAGCGCCGCCACCAGGGTCGAACTACCGCCGTTGGTCAGCCACATCTTCTGACCGTCGATGGTGTACGTGCCGTCGTCGTTCTGCCTGGCCTTCGTCCGGATGGCCGCGACGTCCGAGCCGAGCTCGGGTTCGGACATCGAGAACGCACCGCGGGTCTCGCCAGTCGCCATCCTCGGCAGGTAGTTCCGCTTCTGCGCATCGGTTCCGTGCTGACGGATCATGTACGCGACGATGAAATGGGTGTTGATCACGCCGGACACACTCATCCAGCCGCGCGCGAGTTCCTCCACGCAGAGCGCATAGGTGAGCAGCGACTCGCCGAGGCCGCCGTACCCCTCCGGGATCATCAGTCCGAACAGACCCATCTGCTTCATCGCATCGACGATGGCCTGCGGGTAGGTGTCGGAGCGCTCCAGTTCCTGCGCGGTGGGTATCACTTCCTTGTCGACGAATTGCCGTACCGTCGAGATGATTTCGGTTTGAAACTCGGTCAGCCCGAGCGTCTGCGCCAGCCTGGTCACGCGACGTCCGTTCCGCGGACCCGCTCGAACACGGCGGCCAGGCCCTGCCCGCCACCGATGCACATCGTCATCAATCCGTACCTGCCGTCGCGGCGGTGCAGCTCGCGGGCCAGGGCGGCCAGCATCCGACCGCCGGTCGCGCCGACCGGATGCCCCAGCGAGATTCCCGATCCCTGCACGTTGGTGCGCTCGAGGTCACCGGCGGTGAAGCCCCACTCCCGCATACAGGCCAGCGCTTGCGCGGCGAACGCCTCGTTGAGCTCGATGAGGTCCATGTCGGCCAGCGTGAGACCCGCCTTCGACAGCGCCGTCTCGGTGGCGGGTACCGGGCCGATGCCCATGATCTCGGGTGCCACCCCGGCTACGCCCCAGGACACCATCCGCACCAACGGCGTCAGCCCCAGTTCTGTGGCCCTGTCCGCGGTCGTGACGATGCACACCGACGCGGCGTCGTTCTGTCCGCTGGAGTTTCCGGCAGTCACGGTGGCGTCCGGATCACCTTTGCCGAGAACGGGTTTGAGCTTGGCGAGGGATTCCATGGAGGTATCGGCGCGGGGATGCTCGTCGGTTTCGACCAACTCGTCACCGGAGCGCGACCGCACCGTGACCGGAATGATCACCTCGGCGAGCAGGCCCGCCTGCTGCGCCGCGACGGCCCTTCGGTGGGAGAGGACGGCAAGTTGGTCCTGCTCCTCACGCGGGATGCCGTACCGGCGGCGCAGGTTCTCGGCCGTCTCCAGCATGCCGCCGGGAATCGGGTGGTTCCTCCCGCCGGCGGTGGTGCGACCGCGCGCGAGCGCATCGTGCACCTTGACACCGCCGCGGGCGCCGCCCCAGCGCATGTCGGTGGAGTGGAACACCACGTTGCTCATGGATTCGGCGCCGCCGGCAACCACGAGATCGTTGTTGCCACTTGCCACTTGGAGACAACCCTGGATGACTGCCTGTAGGCCCGAGCCGCAGCGGCGGTCGATCTGCATGCCGGGCACCGTGACCGGGAGCCCGGCATCGAGAGCCACCACCCGGCCGATCGCCGGGGCCTCCATACTGGGATAGCAGTGCCCGAGGATGACGTCCTGCACGGCATCGGGTGCGATACCGGTGCGCTCCAGCAAACCCTGCAACGCAGCGACCCCGAGATCGACTGCGGTCAACGACTTGAGCATCCCGTTGTAGCGCCCGATCGGGGTGCGCACGGGCTCGCAGATCACAACGTCACGCATCGCTCAACCTTCTCTCGCTGGGCTCACTCGCCTCACATGAACCGCCCGCCGGTGACCTCCAGGGCCGTCCCGGTCACGTACGACGACAGATCCGACGCCAGGAACAGGGCGACGCCTGCGACCTCGGCGGGCTCTCCGGCCCGGCCCATCGGCACCTCGGCCAGCTTCTGCTCCCAGATGCGTTCGGGCATCGCCTCGGTCATCGCGGACCGGATCAGGCCGGGCTGGATGGCGTTGACGCGAACACCCAAATGCGCCAACTCTTTAGCGGCGGCCTTGGTCATCCCGACGATGCCGGCCTTGGCGGCGGAGTAGTTGGTCTGTCCGACGAGTCCGACCTTGCCCGACAGCGATGACATGTTCACGATGGCGCCGCTCCCGTTCTCGCGCATGATGGCCGCCGCCGACCGGATGCCGTTCCAGGTGCCTTTCAGGTGCACGGCGATCACCTGATCGAACTGGTCCTCGGTCATCTTGCGCAGGGTCGCGTCGCGGGTGATCCCGGCGTTGTTGACCATGATGTCCAGGCGACCGAACTTCTCGACGGCGGCGGCGACCAACCCGTCGACGGCCGCTGCCTTCGTCACGTCGCACCGGCGGCCCAACGCGACGTCGGAGCCGCCTATCCCGGCGGCGGCGGCCTCGGTGGCCGCCGGGTCGAGATCCCCCAGCACGACGCGGGCACCCTCGGCGACAAATCTTTCGGCAATCGCCAGGCCGAGACCCTGGGCCCCACCGGTGATGACCGCCGTTCGACCCGTCAACAAACCCACAACGACCACCCGTCCTCGGCTCATCGGCGGCGCTGAACCCCACCGGTTCGAATATCATATTTCATATATGATCTGTCCCGAAACCTGGGTCCGCGAATTCGAGGAGTGCGTTCACATGGCCGGTGCCACCACGTCTGAGGTCAGCGACGAGGACTTCGCCGAGATCCTGGACCAGACCCGGCATTTCGTCCGCACGGTTGTGGTCCCCCGGGAATCCGAGATCCTCACCGACGACCGCGTTCCCGACGACATCCGCGACCAGGCCATGAAGATGGGGCTGTTTGGCTACGCGATCCCCCAGCAGTGGGGCGGCCTGGGACTGAATCTCGCCCAGGATGTCGAGCTGGCAATGGAATTGGGCTACACCTCGCTGGCGCTGAGGTCGATGTTCGGCACCAACAACGGCATCGCCGGCCAGGTGCTCGTCGGCTTCGGCACCGAGGAACAGAAGGGCCGCTGGCTCGAGGGCATCGCCTCGGGTGAGGTCGTGGCGTCGTTTGCCCTCACCGAACCGGGTGCGGGGTCCAACCCGTCGGGATTGAAGTCAAAGGCGCTCCGAGACGGAGCCGACTGGATCGTCAACGGACAGAAGCGGTTCATCACCAACGCGCCCACCGCCTCGCTGTTCGTCGTGTTCGCCCGGACCCGCCCCGCCGACGACAAGGGTGCGGGCATCGCTGTCTTTCTCGTGCCGGCCGACGCCGCGGGCGTCGAGGTCGGGGTGAAGGACAAGAAGATGGGTCAGGAAGGCGCCTGGACCGCCGACGTCAGCTTCACCGACGTCCGCGTACCCGATGCCGCATTGGTCGGCGGCAGCGAGGACATCGGCTACCGCGCCGCGATGACGTCGTTGGCGCGCGGCCGGGTGCACATCGCCGCAGTGGCGGTCGGCGCCGCGCAGCGCGCACTCGACGAGTCGGTCTCCTATGCGGCCACCGCCACCCAGGGCGGCACCGCGATCGGCGAGTTCCAACTGGTGCAGGCGATGATCGCCGACCAGCAGACCGGCGTGCTGGCCGGCCGCGCACTGGTGCGCGACACCGCGCGCAGGTGGGTCACCGGAGAGGACCGCCGCATCGCCCCGTCGGCGGCCAAGTTGTTCTGCACCGAGATGGCCGGAAAGGTCGCCGACCTCGCCGTCCAGGTGCACGGCGGCACCGGTTACATGCGCGAGGTCCCGGTGGAACGCATCTACCGCGACGTCCGCCTGCTACGACTCTACGAGGGCACCAGCGAGATCCAGCGGCTGATCATCGGCGGCGGCCTGGTGCGGGCCGCGCAGCGCGCACTGTGATCGCCGAGACCGCGGCGGCATGAGCTAAGCCCGGGCTGGGACAGCGTCCCGTTCAAACGCCCGCCGCAGGAACGCCACCTGATCGGCGGCGGCCCGTTCGAACCACTCGTGCCCGGGCCACACGTCGAAGTGATCGCACGGGTAGTGATGGACGATTCCGCGGCCCAACACGGCGGTGCGAGCCACTGCATGCGCCGGGATGAAACGGTCGAAGTCGGCGATCTGCACCAGCAGCGGACACCGTAATGCCTTGGCGTACTTGGCCGTGCTGATCCTGGAAAGCTCCAGGCCGACGCTCGCGTCGACCTCGTTGCGCCAGGTGGGTCCGGCCATGCCGAGGTAGCTCTCATAGGCACCGTCGAGTGCCAGTGCTCCGCGCCCACCCGGGCGCGACACCACCGGCATCATCACCGGTGGCCGTCCGCGGGCTCCGGCGATCCGACTGAGCAACCCGTTGCCCGTGGAACGCAACGTGGTCCCCAGCCCGTACTGCGCGGCCATCCGGCGGCCGGTCGCCAGGAAATGCGTCATCGGCGTCATCGCGATGACCGCGGCCACATCGGTTCGGCCTGCGGCCACCCTGAGCACGTGTCCTCCGGACAGCGACGTGCCCCACAGCACGATCCGGTCTGGGTCGGCGTTTGGCAGCCCAGCTGCCGCCACAATTGCCGCGTGATAGTCCACGACCTGACGCTCGATCGAGATCGTCTGCCGCGGTTGGCCTTCAGATGCGCCGAATCCCCGGTAGTCGAATGCCAGCACATCCAACCCGGCGGTCTGGAACTCCTCGGCGAACGGTTGCAGTCCCGAGTCCTTGGTTCCGGCAAAGCCGTGCGCCATGACCACCACCGGACGCCGGACACCGCCGGCGGACCGGTGGTCCAAACCGTTGCGCGTGGCCGGAAAGTACCACCCGCTGCAGTCGGCCCCGTCGGATGCGAAGACCATCTCTTCAAACGCCATTGCCACTTCCGTCCGTGATGCCGTACACCGCGCCGAGCCAGACCGTTGCGGCACCGTCAGCGAGTTGTCGGCGGCTCAGCGGTCCACCGAAGGTCAGCCGTTCCAGCAGTCTGTCGTTGACCTCAAGCAGGACCGCTGCCAGCACGTCGGGATCGAGACCGTCGGGCGCTGCCCCTGATGCGCGCTCGGCACGGATCATCGCCGCCACCGAATCGACGAACGACAATCGCGCCTCGTCCCAGAGCTGCCGGACCGCGCTGCTACGGCCGCGGGCCTCGAGCATCGCCCGGAAAATGTGCCGGTGACGTTGCCAGGTGTCGAACAATCCGTCGAGCATGATCCGAACCCGGTCCTGAGGCGACCGATCGGCCATCGTGAAGACGTCGTTGACGAAGAAGGCGTCGTCGACCATCCGCTCCATGAGCGCGGCGACGGCGGCAGACTTGTTCTCGAAGTAGAAGTAGAACGCCGACCGGGACACACCGGCACACCGGGCGACATCGGCCAGGTTGACATCGTCGAAAGACGTGTCCTGCAGCGAACTTTCCAGCGCGTCCAGGATTGCGTCGCGACGGACGTCGCTGCGCTGCGGGGCGCGCCGGTCGGTGGCGGATCTCATCGCAGCGCCAATGCCCGCTTGGCGCCCGCGGGTAGTTCTCGGGCCCGGATGTCGTGCTCGTAGTAGAAGTAGTCGACCTGCTGGGTGTGCCTGGGCCGGTCGACGCAATGGCCGGCGTGCAGCTTCTGATCCGCGTCGATCGTTGATTCCATCACCTCGGGCGGCGGCAGCGCATAACGCCCCACGGCGAAGGCGGCCAACAGTCGCGACTGACACTCGACAAAAGGGAACAGTGTCGGAATCGACTGGGCGAACCCGATGAACACCAGATTGTCGATCCCCGGCTTGAACATCCGCTTGTACAGACGAATCTGGTTCTCCGGGGCGCTGATGAAGTCCGGATCGAAGAACGGAAAGGTGATGTTGTATCCGGTCGCGTAGATGATGGCATCGAAGACATCGCTGGTGCCGTCGTCGAAATGCACGGTGTCGCCGTCGAGTCGGGTGACGTTCGGTTTCGGGATCACATCGCCGGAACCCAACCGCAGCGGCAGTTCCACCGACTGCGTCGGGTGTGCCTCGAACAGTTTGTGGTTGGGTGCCGGCAGACCGTAGGTGGTCGGGTCCGCACCAACCAGCGGGGCGAGCTTCTGCGCGGCCCTGCGCTGCCAGGACAGCGGGAGGTAGGGAGTGGTCTTGAAGAACTTGTCTCCTGGTTGTCCGGCAAGGTATTTCGGTACGATCCAGGCGCTCGAGCGCGTGGAGAGCGTCACCTTGTTCTGCAGTGCCTTCGAAGACAGTTCGACGGTGATGTCCGCGGCGCTGTTCCCGATGCCCACCACCAGGATGCGCTTGCCGGTGAACGGCAGGGGGGTCTGCGGGTCGATGTAGTGGTGCGAGTGGATGGACTCACCGGTGAAGGTGCCGGGGAAGTCCGGCAGTCGGGGGTCCCAGTGGTGACCGTTGCCGACGACGAGCAGGTCGAATTCACGCACCGCACCGGCCTGGTCCTCGATCGACCACCCCGCGCCGAACGGACGCGCGTGCACCACCCCGTTGTTGAACTCGATGTTCTCCAGCAGGCCGAAGGTGTCCGCATAGTCGTCGAGATAGGCCTTGATCTGGGCGTGGTGCGGGAACGCCGGATAATCGTCGGGAATCGGAAAGTCCTTGAACGACAACCGGTATTTGGAGGTGTCGATGTGCAGCGACCGATAGGCGCTGCTGTGCCCGTTGGGATTTCCGAACGCCCAGTTGCCGCCGATCCGGTCAGACGTCTCGAACGTCGTGTACGGGACGCCGTAGTCCTTGAGCATCTTGCCGGCGGTCAGGCCGCTGATTCCCGCACCGATGACCGCTGTCCGTGGATGACGAGCCACCACGCCTCCCTCCGTCGAGGGACGCTAACACCCCATTCTGACAATCGTCAATGATATCTGACAGTTGTCAACCGAGAGCACCTCGGACAGCCAAGCGGCCGTGACATCGGTCGGATAGCGCCGCAAGGCCCACGGCCATCCCACGGGCCGATGCGGCGACTCAGCCCCGGCGAACTCAGACGGAGATCTCGCCACGCTCCGCAGACAGCGCGATGTCTGATCGAAAATGGCTGCCCGGCAACCGAACCGAAGCCACCGTGGTATACGCGGCAGCGCGCGCGGACGCCAGGTCCGCACCGGTTCCCACCACCGCCAGCACCCGCCCGCCGGACGACACCACCGCGCCGTCGGCACGGCGGGCGGTGCCGGCGTGCAGCACCCCCTCGGCCTCGGAACCGGTGATCACGTCACCGACCCGCGGGCGGCCCGGGTAGTTCTCGGCGGCTATCACAACCGTGACCGCACTGCCGGGTTGCCAGCGCAGTTCGGCGGCCTCGGCCAGGGTGCCGGTGGCTGCCGCGTTGAGCAGCTCGCCCAGCGGGGAGTCCAGCAGGGCGAGCACAGACTGGGTTTCCGGGTCGCCGAACCTGCAGTTGAACTCCACCACCGACGGTCCGTTCGACGTGAGCGCCAGGCCGGCGTAGAGCAGCCCCGAGAACGGGCAGCCGCGCGCAACCATCTCGGCGGCAACGGGTTTCACGATCTCGTTGACGATGGTGGCGGTCACTTCGGCCGGCAGCCAGGGCAACGGCGCGTAGGCGCCCATGCCGCCGGTGTTGGGGCCGGCGTCGCCGTCGCCGACACGTTTGAAGTCCTGCGCCGGCAGCAGCGGCACCACCGTCGCGCCGTCGACGACGCAGAACAGCGACACCTCGGGGCCGTCCAGGAACGACTCCAGCAGCACCGGGTGTCCGCCCTCGAGAAGCTCGGCCGCGTGGTCGCGGGCGACGTCCCGGTCGGCCGTGACCACCACGCCCTTACCGGCAGCCAAGCCGTCGTCCTTGACCACCCAGGCCCGCTGACCGGCCGGCGCGCCGAACCGGTTCAGCGCTGCGTCCAGTCGCGCGGGATTGTCGACGGTCTCGCTGGTGGCGGTCCGGACGCCCGCGGCGGCCATGACGTCCTTGGCGAATGCCTTGGAACCCTCGATGCGGGCCGCGTCCTTCGACGGTCCGAAACAGGCAATGCCCGCGGCCCGGACGGCGTCGGCGACGCCCAGCACCAGCGGGACCTCCGGGCCGATCACCACCAGGTCGGTCTGCAGTCGCCGGGCGAGTCCGACCACGGCCGATCCGGAGGTGATGTCGACCTCGTGCTGGTCGGCGATCAGCGCGGTACCGGCGTTGCCGGGGGCCACCGCCAGCGCCTCGACGCCGGGATCCCGACGCAGCGCCAGCAGCAGGGCATGTTCACGGGCACCGGATCCGATGACAAGGATGCGCACGAATGCTCACCTTATCGGTTCACCACCCGAGCGTCGCTGCCCGCTGAGCACCCACACCGAGGCTCACCTGATCTGGAATTCTTGATGCGATGAAGGGGCGGGAGCGAACTGACCACGATGATCGTTGAGGAACAGATGACGGTCGCATGCACAGCGCAGCACCGGGTGAGGCGATGACCGGTCTGCACGACGACGGTGCCGTGGAGTTGACCGGGCACGTCGCGGCGCCCCGGGGTGCCGCGCTCCTGCCGGAAGTCGAGCGGCTCAAGCAGCTGAAAGCACGCTACTGCTGGTACCTGGACACCCAGCGGTGGGACACCTGGCGGTCGCTGTTCGCCGACGACTTCGTCAGCGACATCTCGGCGGCAGGCGGCAAGGTCGTCCGACCAGGTAGTCGAAGCGGCCGAACTCGGCCAGCGTCCGGTCGGCCACCTCTCTGGCCGAGCCGGATCCGACACGTCGACCGGCACGGCGATCGCTGTCCCGCCGTCGGCGACGATCTGCTTGGCCACCGCCTCGGCACCCTCTACGTTGATGTCGGCAACCCTTACCGCGGCACCCTCGCGGGCCGCGCCTCGACGTAGGGCTGCCCGATACCGCCACCGGAACCGATGACGATCCCCACCCTGTTCGCGAACCTCTTAATGCCGCTCCTCGAATGTGGACTAATGCACGTTTTCGGACCGAATGCGGATCACAACTCCACAGTCGGCGCCCAGATGGTGCCGAAGCTGCCGCCGGCACCTGCAACGAGCTTGCGGTCGATGACCAGCCGCCTGTCCCGCTCAACGAGCAACGCCATATCGCATTCCCCCGGTTCGGTCTGGCCCGCGATGTCTGGACACCTGTCCGATCACTGCCGTCCGAAGATGGCACGAAACGTCCCGAAAGGTCCTCGCCGCGGGCCGGGAGATGCTGCGGGAGACCTCCTATGCCGATCTCACGGTGCGCGCGGTCGCCAAGCGGGCCAATGTCGCGCCGGCCACGGCGTACACGTATTTCTCGTCGAAGAACCATCTGGTTGCCGAGGTCTATCCCCACTGCTTGGGTGGGTGTCACCAGATTGGTACCGGGATCTCGCCGAGCGGGTAGTAGCCGGGCAGTTTCTCACCGGTCAGGCTGCGCTCGATGCGCCTTTTCATGCCGGGGCTCAGGTCGTCGGACTCGATGAGACTGCCGCACATCTTCGACACATAGCCGAAATCGAAGAAATCGCGCTGCCACTCGATCATCAGCCTGTCGTTCGGGTGGAACCAACTTCCGCCGATGCCGTAGATCTTACGAGGCCTGAGACGTGACCGACCAGAGCCTAGTCTGGTGGCCGGAATGCTCTCGTCGAAAGCAGGTGCAATGAAGACCAAAGGCGCTCTGATCTGGGCATTCAACCAGCCGTGGTCGATCGAGGAGATCGAGATCGGCGACCCGGTCAAAGACGAGGTCAAGATCCAGATGGAAGCCTCGGGTATGTGCCACTCGGACCACCATTTGGTGACCGGCGACATCCCGATGGCGGGATTCCGGTGCTGGGCGGTCACGAGCGCGCGGGCATCGTCACCGAGGTCGGGTCGGGCGTCGAGCACATCGCTCCCGGCGACCACGTCGTGCTGTCCTTCGTCCCGTCGTGCGGGGAGTGCCCGTCGTGTCAGGCCGGTCTGCGCAACCTCTGCGACCTGGGCGCCGGTCTACTCGGCGGAACCGCGCTGTCCGACGGCACCCACCGCATCCACGCGGCGGACGGACAGCCGATCATCCCGATGACACTGCTGGGCACCTTTAGCCCGTACATGGTCGTGCACAAGAGCTCGGTTGTGAAGATCGACCCGTCGATCCCGTTCGAGGTGGCCTGCTTGGTCGGCTGCGGTGTGACCACCGGCTACGGTTCGGCCGTCCGCAGCGGCAACGTGCGCCCGGGCGACGATGTCGTCATCGTCGGCGTCGGCGGTGTCGGAACCGGCGCGTTGCAAGGTGCGCTGAATGCCGGAGCCCGCAACGTCTTCGTCGTCGATCCCGTTGAGTTCAAGCGTGATTCGGCGCTCAAGTTCGGAGGCACCCACGCCTACCCCGACATCTTCTCCGCCATGGCCGGCGTCGCCGAGGTGACGCAGGGCCGGATGGCGAGCAAGACCGTCGTCACCGTCGGCGAGCTGCACGGCGCAGAGATCGACAACTACCTGAACATCACCTCCAAGGGCGGCACCTGCGTCGTCACCGCGGTGGCCAACATGGCCAGCTCCGACGTGAAGCTCAACCTGTCGATGCTCACCCTGCTGCAGAAGAACCTGCAGGGCACCATCTTCGGCGGCGGCAACCCCCACCACGACATCCCGCAGCTGCTGTCGATGTACAAAGCCGGCCGGCTCAACCTCGACGACATGGTCACCCGGCAGTACCAGCTGGAACAGCTCAACGACGGTTACCGGGACATGCTGGAGGGCCGCAACATCCGCGGCGTCATCCGCTACACCGACGCCGACCGGTAACCACACCCTCGCGAGCAGACGCAGAATCGCCCTGTTCAGAGCCGAACTTGGTGATTCTGTGTCTGCTCGCCGCGGAGCGCGGGGCCTATGCTGTGGAGCTGTGGCGTCGATATTCACCAAGATCATCAATGGCGAGCTGCCGGGCCGGTTCGTCTACGAGGACACTGATTTCGTCGCGTTCCTCACCATCGAGCCGATGACCCAGGGCCACACCCTGGTGGTGCCCCGCGCCGAGATCGACCAGTGGCAGGATCTCGACGCCGACGTGTTCGCCCGGATCATGGGTGTCTCGCAACGCATTGGCAGGGCGGTGACGCGGGCGTTCGGCGCCCAGCGGGCCGGGCTGCTGATCGCCGGCCTGGAAGTCCCGCACCTGCACGTGCACGTCTTCCCGGCCTACCACTTGACCGACTTCGGCTTCGCCAATGTGGATCGCAACCCGTCGACGGCGTCGCTCGACGAGGCCCAGGCCAAGATCAAAGCGGCGCTGGCCGAGCTCGATTAGCGTCGCAGCCCTCCGGCCACCCGTCGGGATCGTCGGGTTCGTCCGCGATGCGCGGCAGGCTCACCCGGAACCGGCAGCCCGCCCCTGGCGAGGTGGTCACCGACACCGCCCCACCGTGTGCGTAAACCAGCGAGTCGACGATCGACAGCCCCAGACCGGTGCCACCACTGGTGCGGGTGCGCGAGGCATCGGTGCGGTAGAACCGTTCGAACACCCGGTGTGCGTCCTGCTCGGTCATCCCCGGACCCTCGTCGACGACCTCGAGCACCGCGTCGGACCCGACGGTGCCGACCCGCACCGTGATGCGGGCGGTGTCCGGGGTGTGCTGCAGCGCATTGGCCACCAGGTTGCCGAGCACCTGCCGTAGCCGCGCCTCATCGCCGATGACCTCCGGCGTGCCGGGCCCGTCGAACACGTCCATCACGATCCTGCGTTCCGGCGCGACGGACTGCGCGTCGTGGACGGCGTCGGTGGCCAGCGTCAGCAGGTCGACACGGTGCTGCTCGAGCGGGCGTTGCGCGTCGAGTCGGGCAAGCAGCAGCAGGTCCTCGACGAGCATGCCCATCCGTCGCGACTCGCTTTCGATGCGTGACATCAGCATCCCGACATCACGGGCAGCGCCCTGCCGGTACAACTCGGCGTACCCGCGGATCGTGGTCAGCGGTGTGCGAAGTTCATGGCTGGCATCGGTGATGAAGCGGCGCATGCGTACTTCGGAACCGCGGGCCTGCTCGGCCGAATTCTCCGACGCTGCCACCGCCCGTTGGATCTGGGCCAGCATGCCGTTGAGCGCGAGCGACAACCGTCCGACCTCGGTGCGTGGATCACGTTGCGGGACACGACGATCCAGCTCACCCCCGGCAATGCCCGCCGCTGTCTGCTCGACTTCGGCCAGGGGTCGCAGGCTGCGGTGAACCACCACGTAACCGACGATGCCGAGCACAAGCAGCACGGCCGTGCCGATGCCCATCTGGGCGTAGATGAGTGATCGGACAGTTGATTGCACATCGGTGAGGTCGATGGCCACGGTGGTCAACTCGTCATGCGGCCCGCGTAGCGACACCGCCCGCCATTTCGCGTGTGCACCGTCCACCGAACCGACAGTGGTGGGGACCGGGCCGACGTCGTTGTCGTCAGGCAGGTCCGGTTCGGCGTCGCGATCGTTGACGGCCATCCACACCTGGCCGTCGGCACCGACGGCGCGGACGTAGAAGCTCGACGGTGGCCGGCCCGGGTTGGGGTCCTCGCTGGTGGGCCAGGATGCCGGCCGCGGCGCCTGTGCCCACCCGTTGGAGGCCTCGAGCAGCGTCTGGTCGACGCGGTTGACGAGATCGTGACGCATGATCGTGGTGACCGCGATACCCGATGCCAACAAACCGATGGCCACCAAGACCAGTGTCGCGGCGACCAACGACACCCGTAACGGGATACCGCGCCGGATGCGCTCGGACATGGGCCCTATTGTCGCTAACGCGGCTCCCGCAAGACATAGCCGACGCCCCGCAACGTGTGCAGCAGCCGTTTGTCGCCGGTGTCGATCTTGCGGCGAAGGTAGGACACGTAGGACTCGACGACGTTGACGTCGCCGCCGAAGTCGTAGCGCCAGACGTGATCGAGGATTTTCGGCTTGCTCAGCACGGTGCCCGCGTTGATGACGAAATAGCGCAGCAGAGTGAACTCGGTCGGTGACAGCGAAACGGGTTCGCCGGCCTTCCACACCTCGTGGGTGTCCTCGTCGAGCTCGATGTCGGCGAAGGCCAACCGCGCCGCGCGGGGCTGTTCGGTGCCGCGGGCACTGCGCCGCAGAATGACGCGTAGACGGGCCACCACTTCCTCAAGGCTGAACGGTTTGGTGACGTAGTCGTCTCCACCGAGAGTCAGGCCGGTGATCTTGTCCTGCAGGGTGTCTCGCGCGGTGAGAAACAAGGCAGGTGCGTCGATACCGTCGGCACGCAACCGGCGCAGTACGCCGAACCCGTCCATCCCCGGCATCATCACATCGAGAATCACCGCATCCGGCTTCACCTCACGGGCGGTGTCCAGCGCCGCGGCACCGGTGCCCGCGGTGTAGACCTCGAACCCCTGGAACTTCAGACTCACCGACAACAACTCAACGATATTGGACTCGTCGTCAACCACGAGAACCCGGGCTTCGGGCTGTGTCTGTGTGCTCAGCGGCGCGGCCATAATCCCAATGTCCTCCCCATTCGTCGCATATCGTCTGCCAAGTTCCTGCCAACTTCCTGTGAATCGCTCATCGGCGGATTTGCGTGGAACCGCGATCGCAGGCCATAGACTGACGCCATGGAACTGCTCACAGATCTTGTGGACCTTGCGTTCGCTCCCCTGCGTTTCACGATGGCCGCGACCGCAGTCGGCATCGACGCCGCCGGCAATGTCGTTGACTTCGCCCGACGCAAGTTCGTCGACGTCGGCACACAGGCCGGGCCTGCCATTGTGCACATGATGGGCCTCGACGGGGCAGGCCGAATCTCAAAGATGGCCGACGAGCTGCTCGACGACGACGCTCCACTCGGCCAGGCGCTGGCTCCGGACGGTTCGTTGGGCCGACTGGTGCAGCCAGGCGGCCTGGTGCAACGGATCAGCGCACCGGGTGGAATGCTGGAGCGGTTGACCGCCGAGGACGGCCTGATCGAGCGTCTGCTGGCCGAGGAGGGCCTGATTGACCGCCTACTCGCCGAAAATGGCCTGGTAGAAAAGCTGATCGCGCCCAACGGGCCACTCGAACAGCTCGCCGACGTCGCCGACACGCTGAGCCGACTGTCGCCTGACATGAAGGCGCTGACGCCGACGATCGAGAGCCTACGCGAGACGGTCGCGACACTCGGCACGATGGTGAATCCGCTGAGCAACTTCGCCGAGCGCATCCCGCGACCCGGACGCGCGCGTAGTCAACGGGCCCCGGAACGAGTCATCGATCACCAGGACTGACCCGGTACGCTGTCAGCGGCCTGGGCCCGCGACTCGGCGCGGCCGCAGCGCCTCCTTAGCTCAGTGGTAGAGCACTCGCCTTGTAAGCGAAAGGTCGTCAGTTCAATCCTGACAGGAGGCTCAACGCGAAAGGGCAAGCGACGGCTCACCCACAGCGGGTCGACTCTCTTAGCTTAGGAAGTCATTTGGCGGCGGAGATCGCCTCTACAGGAACGTCTGTGTCGTCGCGGTCAAGGAGTTCGGCTTGGCCGGCGACGACACCATTGAGAATTGCGCGAGCCACCGCGAGGAGTTCGGACACGCGAGGCGACGCCAGGGTGTAGGTGACGCTCAAACCTTCTCGCCGCGCGGTCACCAGCCCAGTTCGGCGCAGAACTGACAACTGCTGGGAGAGGTTGGCCGGTTCGATCCCCACCTGTGGGAGCATCTCGGCGACGGTTTGGTCACGCACGCTCAACAGTTCTAGGACTCGAATCCGCGCTGGGTGACCGAGTGTTTTGAAGAATTCGGCTTTCATTCGGTAGAGCGGTTGGTGCGCGTCTGTCACGACGACCTCCCTGATGGCCCCGGATGGGTGCTAATTGCTGATATTAGCAAGTGGGGAATTGGTCGCCGACGCTGAACGCAGCAATGTGGTCGTGGTCGACCTGCTCGGGCGATACGACCGCCGGCGCGGGGGACGCGTCCGCCGATCACCTGTTCGACAGCGGATGAACGGCCGGGCTGCAGTAACCCTCGCTCGGTCGCCCCGAGCAGTTCGGAGGGGTGTACATCGGCCAACCAGTCGCCGCGTTTGCCGACCGGTGTGCGCACCGCTTCCACGATCACCGGGCTACCCATGACTGTGCTTATTTCTCTCGATCGACGTGCGAATCAGGCATGACCCTCGCCCCTAGCCGCACGACCAATCTCACATTGTTGGAACTTGCGAATATTAGAAATTAGGTGTCAAGTTGGACAGCGGGCTGCTACGCGAGCCGCGGCGGGCGACATCCTCGTTGCGGTAGACGGGACCAGGGCAGATGACGGAAGGTGGTGATCGGATCGTGATCGGGTGGCTACGCATGGCGTTGCGCGTCGGACGGATCGTCGAACCGGCTCCACCGGCTCCGGTCGCGGCGCCGGCAGCAATAGATGCGTTGCGAGGTTCCATGCAGATCCGCCACGTCGATGCCGGGTCGTGCAACGGTTGTGAGATCGAGATCTCCGGGGCGTTCGGCCCGGTGTATGACGCCGAGCGGTTCGGCGCCCGTCTCGTGGCCTCCCCGCGACATGCCGATGCCTTGCTGGTGACCGGCGTGGTGACCCGCAATATGGAGGAGCCGCTACGCAACACGGTGGCGGCCACACCTGCGCCGCGGGTGCTGATCGCCTGCGGTGACTGTGCGTTGAACCGCGGCGTGTTCGCTGACGCCTACGGCGTGGTGGGCTCGGTCGCAGAGGTCTTCGGCAGTGTCGACATCGAGATTGCGGGCTGCCCACCGGCGCCGGAGGCGATCGTCGCGGCACTGCGCTCGGTGACCAGACGATGAGCACCATCGCTGTCGACGTACCCGCGGTGGAGGTGAAGAATCGCCCAGGACGCCGCGATGTCGGCTGTGTCGCAGCGGGTTTCGCGACCGCCCTGATCGGCGCGGCGGGTGTGTGGGGTGGACTGGTCGCGGTCTTCGGTTCCGGCCCCCAAGTGACCATCGGTTGGTTGTTGCCGCTGAGCGGAGTGGTCCTGCATCTCGATCCGCTGGGCGGGTTTTTCAGCATGCTGATCGGCGCAGTGGCCGTCCCGGTGGGTGTGTACACGGTGGGTTATGCACGCCATGAACGATGGCCGGCGCTGCCGCTGACGGTGCTGCCGATGTTTGTGGCGGCCATGTTGTCCGTCGCCGCGGCAGGGTCGATCACGACGTTCCTACTGGCGTGGGAGCTGATGGCTCTGACGTCGGTGCTGCTGGTGATCACCGACCACGACCGGATTGAAGTGCGTTCTGCGGCACTGTTCTATGCGGCGATGACCCAGCTCGGGTTCGTGGCGGTTCTCGTCGGGTTGATGGTGCTGGCGACATCGGTGGGCGCGGATCGCTTCACTGACATGGCGGTGGTCCCTGAACCGTTGCGTGATGTGGTGTTCGTGTTGACGGTGGCCGGATTCGGTTCCAAGGCGGGGTTGGTGCCCCTGCATGCGTGGCTGGCACGGGCTCACCCGGAGGCACCCAGTCCGGTGTCGGCGTTGATGAGCGCGGCGATGGTCACCTTGGGCGTGTACGGCATCATCCGATTCGACCTGGTGTTGATCGGGCCTGGCCCACGATGGTGGGCGGTGCTGCTGCTGCTGGTCGGGGCAGCGTCGGCGCTGTACGGGGTGTTGCAGGCCAGCGTGGCCACCGACGTGAAACGACTGCTGGCCTATTCGACCACCGACAACATGGGGTTGATCACCATGGCGTTGGGGGCCTCGCTGCTGCTGTCGGGCGCCGGGGCACCCGAGGCCGCCGCCATTGCGGCCGTCGCGGCGCTGTTGCACCTGCTGGCCCACGCGGCGTTCAAATCGTTGGGATTCATGGCCGCAGGATCAGTTTTGGCCGCTACCGGCCTGCGCGACCTGGACCGCATGGGGGGCCTGGCCCGTCCCATGCCGGTCACGACGGTGCTATTCGGTGTCGCGGCGCTGGGTGCCTGCGGTCTCCCGCTGGGTGCGGGGTTCGTCAGCGAGTGGCTGCTCGTGCAGGCGTTGGTCCACGCTGGAACGGGCGGCGATGTCGTGGTCGCGTTGGCGGCGCCGCTGGCGGTGGGCGCCGTCGCGCTCACCACCGGGTTGTCGGTGGCCGCGATGGTCAAGGCGTTCGGCATCGGCTTCCTGGCGCGCCCGCGGTCAGCCGCAGCACGACAGGCCCGCGAATCCGCTCCCAGCATGCTGACCGCCATGGTGGTCGTCGCTGGGGTGTGTGTGGTGCTCGCCCTAGCCCCCGTCACGGTGGCAGCGGTCGTGGCGCGGGCCGTCAGTGTCATACCCACCGCCCGCAGCACCGCGCCCGCGGTCAACTTCGCCGCCGTGGTACGGCTGCCCGGTCTCGGCGGGTCGATTGCACCCGGCCTGCTCGCCGCAGCGTTCGTTGCGGCGCTGCTGGCCGCAGTGGTCGCGATGCGGTGGCGCGCCCGACGCCGACCGCCGACCGCGCAATTACCATTGTGGGCATGCGGCGCCGACGATCTCACACCTCGGATGCAGTACACCGCAACGTCTTTCGCTGAACCGCTGCAACGAGTTTTCAACGACGTGTTACGCCCAGCCGCCGACATCGACGTCACTCACCACGGCGAATCGCGCTACATGGTGTCCGCGATCACCTACCGCAACCGGATCGCCGACGCCATTGAGATCCGCCTCTATCACCCGATTGTGACGGTAGTGACGAGCGCCGCCGAGGTGGTGCGGCGCGCCCACAACGGCAGCGTTCATCTCTACCTCGCCTACGGTGCGCTCGGCGTGCTGGTAGTGCTGGTGATCGCCCGATGACCGTGATGGCAGTGGTCGCCGGCGGGGCGCAGCTGCTCACCGTCACGGTTGGCGCGCCGCTACTGATCGGCCTGATGCGCCAGGTACGCGCGGCATGGGAGGGGCGCGGCGGCGGTGGCATCCTGCAACCCTGGCGCGACCTGCGCAAACAGTTGGGCAAACAGCAGATCATTCCTCGCGGAACCACCGTGGTGTTCACAGCCGCTCCCCTGTTCGTGGCGGCCACCTCGATCCTGCTCGCCGCCATCGTCCCGATCGTGGCGACTGGCAGCCCGCTGGATCCGGTCGCTGATCTGTTCGCCGTGGTCGGTTTGCTTTTTTTGGGCACCGTCGCCTTGACGCTGGCCGGCATCGACACCGGAACCGCGTTCGGCGGCATGGGCGCGAGCAGGGAGATTACGATCGCCGCGCTCGTGGAGCCGACGATCCTGCTCGCCGTGTTCGCGCTGTCGATCCCGACCGGATCGGCCAACCTCGGGGCGCTGATCGCAACAACGCTCACTGATCCCGGCTCGGTGGCGTCCTTGACGGGGGTGCTCGCCTTCGTCGCACTGGTGCTGGTGATCATCGCCGAGGCGGGTCGGCTGCCGGTGGACAACCCCTCGACGCACCTGGAGCTGACCATGGTCCACGAAGCCATGCTGCTCGAATACGCCGGGCCCCGTCTCGCACTCATGGAGTGGGCATCAGCGATGCGGCTGACCGTGCTGCTGGCACTGCTGGCCAACCTCTTCCTACCGTGGGGCATCGCCGCCGAAGCACCCACCATTCTGCAGGTCCTGACCGGCGTAGGGGCCATCACGCTCAAGGTTGCCGTGCTGGCCGCAGCGCTGGCCACAATGGAAGTCTTCCTGGCCAAACTGCGTTTGTTCCGCGTGCCCGAACTGCTGGCCGGATCGTTCCTGCTGGGTTTACTGGCCGTCACCTCCGCAAACTTCTTCACCCCATGAGGTCGCCTCGATGACCCCTTCCACCTTCTCGCTGATCATCGATTTCGCCTCCGGCGGAATGCTTCTCGCGGCCGTACTGGTCGTGTGGCGCCGCGCGCTGCGTTCGATCGTGACGCTGTTGGCATGTCAAGGACTCGCGCTGGCAGCCATTCCCATCGCGGCCGGCGCATACCTCGGCGACACTGCGCTGCTACTCGTCGGAGTGGCGGTACTGGCGTTGCGGGCGGTGATATTGCCCTGGCTTCTGCGGCGCGCGCTAGCCGCCGAGCCGCCCGGCATGCGCGACGCGACACCGTTGATAAACACCGCCAGTTCGCTGCTGATGGTGGCGATGTTGACCCTCGTCGCGTTCGCCGTCACCCGCCCACTGACCGATCTGGAGTCCACCACGCTGACCGACGCGGTTCCGAGCGCGTTCGCGGTGATACTGATCGGGTTGTTCGTGATGGTGACCCGCCGCCACGCCGTGTCACAGGCCGCTGGGTTCCTGTTGCTGGACAACGGGATCGCTGCGACGGCGTTCCTGCTCACCGACGGCGTCCCGATGATCGTGGAACTCGGAGTGTCCCTGGACGTGCTGTTCGCGGTCATCGTGATCGGCATTCTCACCGGTCGACTGCGCCACCTGTTCGGCGCCGCAGACCTCGATGAGTTGCAGGAGCTACGCGACTGATGACCGAGTTGATGATGGCCTCGCTGCTGGCCCCCGTCGCCGCCGCCGGGCTCACAGCGGTCCTCGGGTGGAGTCGGCTCACCGCAACGGTCACGGCGATCTCCGCAGCGGTAATCCTGTTCTGCAGCATTGCGTTAGGCATCCGCGTCGGGCACGGTGTGCAACTTGCTGCGGGCGGACTGCTACGCATCGACGCGCTGGCCGCGTTCATGCTCATCGTCATCGCCGTGGTGGCGCTGCTAGCGACGGTGGCCAGCATCGGCTACATGCACACCGAACTGGCCGAGGGGCACACCGATGCCGCCGGGGCCCGCCTATACGGCACACTGACTCCGGCGTTCGTGGCCGCGATGGAGTTGGCAGTGTGCGCCAACAACATCGGGCTCGTCTGGGTCGCGATCGAGGCCACCACCGTCATCACCGCATTTCTGGTCGGACACCACCGCACCCGCAACGCGCTGGAAGCAACCTGGAAGTACGTCATCGTCTGCTCGGTGGGCATCGCCATGGCATTCCTGGGTACCGTGCTGCTCTACTTCGCTGCCCGACACAACGGTGCAGCCGCCGCCGACGCCCTCAACCTCGACGTGTTGATGTCTCACGCCGGCGCGCTGGATCCGGCGGTGACACGGCTGGCCGGTGGGCTGCTGCTCATCGGCTACAGCACCAAGGCTGGTCTCTTCCCGCTCCACACGTGGCTGGCCGACGCCCACAGTCAAGCCCCGGCTCCGGTGAGCGCGTTGATGAGTGGCGTGCTGTTGTCGGTGGCGATGTCGGTGCTGATCCGGCTCAAACCCATCATCGACGCTGGCGCCGGAACTCATTTCATGCGCAATGGTCTGCTCCTGACCGGACTGGCGACCGTCGCCATCGCGGCGCTACTACTCACCGTCACCGGTGATCTCAAGAGAATGCTCGCCTACTCCTCCATGGAGAACATGGGACTCATCGCCGTGGCCGCTGCGGCGGGCACCACTCTGGCGATCGCCGGGCTGCTGCTGCACGTCGTGGCACATGGCATCGGTAAAACGGTGCTGTTCATCGCCGGAGGACAACTTCAAGCAACACATCAGAGCACCGCCCTCGCCGGCATCACCGGTGTCCTGCGGCGCTCGCGGCTGATCGGCACGTCATTCGCGGTCGGGGTGATCGTCCTGCTCGGCCTGCCACCCTTTGCGATGTTCGCCAGTGAACTCGCCATCGCCCGCGCACTGTCCGAGGCGGACCTCGGGTGGGTGCTCGCCGTCGCCATGACGCTGATCGCCATCGGTTTCGTCGCCCTCGCCCGCAACACCGTTCGGCTCCTGCTGGGCGCCGCCCCGGACGACGGGCCCACCATCTCCCCGCCGCGTTCACTGGCGTTCGCACTCATCGCGGGGCTAGCCGCCTCACTGGCCTTAGGGGTGGCCGCCGGCCCGCTGACCGATCTGATCGTGGCCGCAGCGCAGCAGCTGGACGGCCCGCGATGATACCGACAGCCCTACGGCAGCGGGTCACCGCGGCGCAGCTTCGCGAGCGCGCCGAACACTTGTTGACCGCCGGTTTCCGGCTCGCGATGGTGGCCGCACACGACGACGGTGACACCCTGCGGGTGGTGTATCTGTTCCTCGCCGGGTGGCCCGACCGCCGCATCGAACTCGAATACGTTGTAGCAGGCGATGATCCGGTGGTGCCGTCCCTGGCGTCGCTGTCGTTTCCGGCCAGCCGCTTCGAACGCGAGATGGCCGACCTTTACGGGATTCGGCTGCAGGGCCATCCCCGCCCACGGCCTCTGGTGCGGCACGCCCACTGGCCCCAAGAGTGGTATCCGATGCGCTGCGGCGCCCCGACACCTCCGCCATTCAGGGCGACGGGCGGTTTCCCGTTCGTCACCGTCGAGGGCACCGGCGTCTACGAAATCCCTGTCGGCCCGGTACACGCCGGCCTGATCGAACCCGGCCACTTCCGGTTCTCCGTCGTCGGAGAAACCATCCTTCGACTGAAGGCACGGTTGTGGTTCGTGCACCGCGGCCTGGAGAAACTGTTCGAAGGCCGCCTCGCCGACCAGGCAGTCATGCTCGCCGAGAGAATCAGTGGTGACACCTCGGCCGCGCACGCGCTCGCCTACAGCCTCGCGGTCGAAGACGCCCTCGACATCGACCTGCCCCCACATGTGCACCGATTGCGGGCGCTGCTCGTCGAACTCGAGCGGCTCTACAACCATGCCACCGATCTGGGGGCGCTGGCCAATGACGTCGGATTCGGCATCGCCAACACCCATGCACAGCGCATCCGCGAACAACTCCTGCGCATCAACGCCGCCGTCACCGGACATCGACTGCTGCGCGGGGCCATCGTCCCCGGCGGGGTGACGTTACGCTCGCTACCCGACCCGGCGCACCTGCAGGCCCTGGCCATCGACCTCGCCGAGGTGGCCGACCTGACCTTGCGCAACACCCTGGTGTCTGACCGCTTCGACGGCACCGCCGTCCTGCACCACGACGACGCCCACTCTCTCGGCACACTGGGGTATGTAGCGCGCGCCAGCGGCATGCGCACCGACGCCCGCCTCGAACATCCCACCACCGCGCTTCCCATCACCGAAATCGTCGCCAGCAGCGGGGACGTCGCCGCGCGCTACACACTGCGCCGCGACGAGTACGCCGCATCCACCGCCCTGGCCTGCTACCTCATCGACGCCCACGAAGGCCCCCTCACCCATGTCAGGCCCCTGGAGCCGAAACGAACCGGCGCCGCCACCGGCGTCGGCGTCGTCGAAGGATGGCGGGGCACCATCGTGCACCGCATCGAAGCCACCTCGGACCGCCACCTCACTCGCGCCAAGATCGTCGATCCATCCTGGTTCAACTGGCCGGCACTGCCGGTGGCGATGGCTGACACCATCGTGCCCGATTTCCCCCTAGCCAATAAGAGTTTCAACCAGTCCTACGCGGGCAACGACCTGTGAAATTCCCGTCACCACCGTCCCGCTTAACACGTTACTAAGATTTGCAATCAACAGAAGGGGCGATCAGCGCGCGCGAAAAGCCAAGCAGGACGTGGTCCGGCTGTGGCCCAAGGTCAGTTCGCCAAGCCGTGTCCGCCAGCCAGCAATCCCGCCGAAGCGAACTTGAGCCCGCTGCGCAGCTCGTCGATCCTGATCGGATCGTCGCTTTCGATGTAGCGCATCGTGGTCGCTACGGCGATGTTGAAGAACATCCAGGCCAGCGCCCGCGGGCTCAGCTCATTGCGGTATTGGTCCCGGTAGTGGGCCATATGCAACGTAGTCATCGCAAGCAGCGTGGCATTCAGGCCCGAGACGTTGTCGAAGGTGCGCACGTGATCGGGACGCTCCGCGAGGTAACGGATCAACTTTCGGTTGGCGATCGTGAAGTCGATCAGAATATCGATCGCCGACTCCATCGCGGTCTCCGGCCGATCCAATGTGATCGATCGCAGCATCTCCTCGATCGCGGGCGCCTGCTCGGCGGCCAGCTGCTCGATCGCGGCGTTGACGATCTCCTCCTTGTTCGCGAAGTACTGGTAGATCGACCCCTTGCTGACACCTGCCTTGGCCGCGATCGCATTGGTGGTGACCTGCTGCGGTTCCGTCCTGCGCAACAGCAGCGCGGTAGCCGCGACGATTTTTGCGACCATCTCTCGGGACCGCTCTTGTTTCGGCTCCTTTCGTTGCATGGAGCTGTGCTTATCCGCGCCCACCAACGGCTCCTAACGCGACTTGAATGCGACCTGTCGATGATATTAGCGTCGGATTCCCAGCCCCCCAGGAGGTAGCGAGCAATGACTGCCACCACTGATCGTTCAGCCCACCTCGCCGAACAATCCGTAACGCCCGAATTGGTGCCCATGGATTCGTTGACCGCCGAGCACACCGGTCGATGGACGTTCCTCATCGTCGACGGCGCGGCGTTCATGATGCAGGCCATGCATCCCGTCATCGCCGAGATCACCGGCCGCTACTCCGCGGCATTCCACGGCGACCCGGCCGGGCGCGCCATTCGCTCCATCGACTCGGTCCTGCGCTGGGTCTACGGTGGCACCGAAGCCGTCGCAGAAGGCAATCGCGTGCGCGCGATGCACCAACCCATCACCATGAAGAGCGCCGCCACCGGCAAGCAGATCAGTGCGCTCAATCCCGAGGCGTACCAATGGGTTGTCGCCACCGGTTACATCGTCAACGCACAAGGCGGGCGGCTGCTGATCGGACGGGACTTCACCGACGCGGAGAAGAACGAACTGCTGCGCGACAACCGCCGACTGGCGCGCCTGCTGCATGTGCCGATGAGCGGCTACCCGGAAACCCAAGCAGAGATGTCCGACTACTTCGAGAAGATGATCGACAAACTCCAGGGCACGCCCCAGGCGCTGCAGTTGATCGAGGAGATGAAGACCGGCCGTGTCGATCTACCGCCGTCGCTCCCCGCGGCACTAGGCCCGTTGGCCCAGGCTGTGCTGCGTCCGGGAATGCGATTCAACTACCTGTCGGTCGTCGGGCTGCTCGACCCGCGCCTGCGCGAAAAGCTCGGCGTGACCTGGAGCGCCAAAGAGGAACGCCAACTCCAGGCGATCTACGCGACAATTCGGACCGCGTATCGCGTGTTGCCGGACCGTCTCACGTACTTCCCGCTGGCCTATCACGCCCGCAAGCATCATCAGAGCCTGGAGAAGATGAGGCAGCGCCAGCAGAAATCATTCGCCTACCGGCTGCCTCAAACCTCTGGAACGCCGTAGTCGCCTGCGAGATCGGGGTTCAGTGGCTTCGACTTCACATTCAACGCCGGCGAATACGTCGTCGTGACCGGGCCCGCGGGGGTCGGCGAGTCGACCCTTCCACGTATCAACTGCGTCGACACTCGGACTACGCGGCGACGCCTGGCTAGATTGCCGTGGCGCGCCGCCCTATGAATCGCTCGCGTGGCGCTTCTTGAGTCCGTTGAAGCGGATCTTCGGCTTGTTGGGGGACCCGGTGCTGTCGCTCGAAGCTCCAGCCGGGCCATCCGACGCGCCGACAGCCTTGTCCGACGGTTGGCCTGCCGCCTTCTGCTTGCCCGGCTGCTTATGCTTTCCGAACAGCTTCAGCGTCGATCTCGCGGAACCGAATTTCTTGCCCGCCAGACTTGGCGTGCCGTCGGAGGGGTTTGCTTTTGTCTCAACCGAATTCGCTGGCGCCCCCACAAGTTCGGCTTGCATTTGCGGGTCGTCCCCTGAGTTGTCGGGTGCAGCTACGCGCTGTACATCCGCTTGCAGATCGCCCTTTGCTTGGAAGTAACGCTTCTTTAGCAGCCGGCCCTTCTCCTGCAGGTCACCTACCGCGTCCACGGCACCCTCCTGCAGGTCACCCACTGCCTTCAGCGTGCCCTCCTGCAGGTCACCTACCGCCTCCGCGACACCCTCCTGCAGGTCACCTACCGCCTCCGCGACACCCTCCTGCACGTCACCCACCGCCTCCGCGACACCCTCCTGCAGGTCACCCACCGCCTCCAGGGTGCCCTTTTTCAGTTCCACCGCATGGGGGGCAGGGAGAACACGGTGAAGCGCAGCGAGGATGTCCTGCAACGGATGCGGCCTTGTGGTCGGTGACGTCACCGGCTGGTCCGCGGGCGCCAGGGATTCAATGGCGCCCAACAGCTGTGTCTCGGCCTGCAGGGCCCTGCCGGGCAGCGGGGGCAGCGGGGGCAGCCAGAAGTCCCACTGCATCCTTAAAAAGTTGCCGAACGCATACCAGCTATCCTCTGCGATGTTTCCCAAGCCTTCGAAGAAGGGCAGCGGGCCCCACAGCCAGTTGGCGGAATTGACCACGAGGCTGTGGACGACGGGTTCCAACCAGTGGTAGAAGATCATGATCTGCGGCGCGAGCCAGCCGAACCACGGTATCCAGCCGACCGCGTAGGTGGCCACTTCAAACCCGTACTGCACCCACGGCTCGATGGCCTCATAGGTGTTGATGATGGCGTCTTCGAATTCGAAGTTGACAGGCGCGGGGGACGGCCCGGGAACCTCTGGCGGCGTGGGGAACACCTTCGCCGCGCTGGGCGGGAGGAGGAATCTTCCGAGATCCAGGTTGACCAACGCCTCCAGTGCGCCGGTTTGCTCTGCCAGTGACTCTGCCCATGCCGGCGCAGTCGCCGCCGCCAGACGAACCGCAGCGACGTGGGGGGACGACGGTTCGGGGACCGTCGGTGCGATCGCGATCGCACTGGCAGTGACGAGCGCGACGCTGGCTGTCGCCAAGCTCTTTCCACGGAGAATCATCTGAACCCCTTGCTGTTCGAGCAGCCCGCCACCGGGCCGTGCATATGACCAGAGTTTGCCATAGGAGTGGGCCGGGTCACACATTGACAAGAAGGTGATTTCAATTCTGCCGGTTCGAGGCTGACCCTGTCCCCCCGGGAGTGATGGCGGGGTGGACGGCTCATGCACCGCTTCGGCCACACCGCCGACTGTGGGCAGAACTCAGTATCATCCCGACGGTGGACCTGCCGACCCGCCCCAACGGTGCACAAACCCGAGGATGCTTCACGGAGAAGCCCATGGCCTGCGTGGCTGCGACGCAAGTCCGGCCATGGCCACCGAGTCCGCACAGTCGAGGCGGATCACGTTGAAGGCCATAGCCGTCACAATCTTCGACTCGGTCGCTGACACCGACGATTTCGACGGGTGGGCAAGCGATGTGCGTTCCGCCGCGGAGGTCGCACGAGGATTCGTCGCGTTCTCTGTCTCGATCGACCACGGCGCACCGCTGGACCGGGCGGTTGCAGCGACCTTCGAGTCCGAGGACTTGCTCCACCAATGGCTCGACGGTGCGACGTGGAAGCGCTTGGTGCGCGACGCTGCGCCGCGTGGGGTGGTGCGTCTTTCGTCGGATTTGGTGATCATTGAAGGCGCGGTGGCGCCGACCGGCGTGTCAGTCGTCTCCTCCAGCGTGTCCGACGGGATGGAGGCTGATTTCCAGGCGGCCCACACCAGGCTGACGGCGGCCGCCTTGAAGTTCCCCGGCTACCAGGCGACTGCGGTATTTCCGCCGGGCGCACTCGGGAAGTGGACGTCACTGATCCTCTTTCGCACCGAGCCCCAGCTGTCGGCATGGCTACGGTCGCGGCAGCGGACGGAAGTCCTGCCGCCGGTACGGTCGAGTCTGACGACGGATTTCTCGGTGTTCGCCAAGACGACACCGCTCGGCACGACCGTGCGGAACGTGAACGGGAAGACGGAGATGACGCCGAGTTGGAAGACGGCGATGCTCCTCCTGATGGTGCTCTACCCCATCGGGATGCTGCAGTCCAAGTTCGTGGCGCCGGTGATCGGTGCATTGGGAGCACAACCGTGGCTGTCAGTTTGGCTCAGCCAAGTCCTCAGCGTGGTATTGATGCAATGGTGGTTGATGCCGACGGTCGGGTCGTGGTGCCACCGCTGGCTGGATCCGGTCGACGGCGCCGGCCTGCGAATAAGCCTGCGCGGTGCCGCAGTAGCCCTGATCGTCTACGCCGTGTCGTTGACGGTCTTCGCAACCGTCGAATCACTTCAGTACTGGAATTGACCGAACGCCCAAAACGTCGGTCCCACCGCCCGCGTCCTGATGGACCGTTCTCGCCCGAATTGCGTCAATCAATCCCAGAGGACGTTCCGCAGGCCAACACCCCTCGACTCCGGCCATCCGTCGCGGATCATGGCAAACGCGCGCAGGCCCGCGTTCCAAGTCCGAAGATGGGTGTATGAGTACAACGATCGCCGAACCGATCACCGCGTCGGCCTGGGACGGCTTCACACCTGGGCTATGGCAGAAAGAGATCAACGTACGGGACTTCGTCCAGCAGAACTACAAACCGTACGACGGTGACGAATCGTTCCTCCAGCCGGCCACCGACCGCACAAAACGTATCTGGCAGACGCTGACCGAGCTGTTCGTCGAGGAGCGCGCAAAAGGTGTCCTCGACGTTTCCCAGATCCCCAGCGCGATCACCTCCCACGCACCGGGCTACATCGACAAGGCCGCCGAGATCATCGTCGGCCTGCAGACCGAGGCGCCGCTCAAGCGGGCGATCATGCCCAACGGCGGGTTCCGCATGGTCTTGAGCGCGCTGCAGACCTACGGGTATGAACCCGACCCGCACGTGGTGGAAACGTTCACCAAGTACCGCAAAACCCACAACGCGGGTGTCTTCGACGCCTACACCGCCGATGTGCTGGCCTGCCGCAGCTCCCACATCCTGACCGGTCTTCCTGACGCCTACGGTCGCGGCCGGATCATCGGCGATTACCGTCGCGTTCCCCTTTACGGTGTCGACCGGCTGATCGAGGAGAAACAGAAGGAGAAGCGCGGCCTCGATTCGGCCATGTCGACTGACGACATAATCCGCGACCGCGAAGAGTTGAGCGAGCAGATCCGTGCTCTCGAGGAACTGCAACAGATGGCGGCAAGTTACGGATTCGACATCTCTGGTGCAGCCCGAACCGCCCGCGAGGCCGTGCAGTGGCTGTACCTGGCCTACCTGGCTGCCATAAAGGAGCAGAACGGCGCGGCCATGTCACTGGGCCGCACCTCGACCTTCCTCGACGTCTACTTCCAGCGCGATCTCACCGCCGGCACACTCACCGAGGAGCAGGCACAGGAGATCGTCGACGACTTCGTCATCAAACTGCGCATCGTCCGCTTCCTCCGCACCCCGGAGTACGACGCGCTGTTCGCGGGGGATCCGACCTGGGTCACCGAATCGATCGGCGGAATGGGCGACGACGGCCGATCACTGGTCACCAAGTCGAGCTTCCGATTCCTGCAGACCCTCTACAACCTCGGTCCGGCTCCCGAACCCAACCTGACGATCTGGTACGCACCGCAGTTGCCCGAGGGCTTCCGGAGTTTCGCCGCGAAGGTGGCGATCGACACCAGTTCCATCCAATTCGAGAACGACGAGATCATGCGGCGCTCGTGGGGTGACGACGGCGCGGTGGCCTGTTGTGTGTCACCGATGCTCATGGGCAAGCAAATGCAGTTCTTCGGCGCGCGGGCGAACCTGGCCAAGTGCCTGCTCTACGCGATCAACGGCGGACGCGATGAACTCACCGGCAAGCAGGTGGCGCCCGAAACCCCGCCGGTCGCAGGCGACACACTCGACTTTGACGACGTCCTGGACAGGTTCGAGAAGACGATGGACTGGCTCGCCGGCGTCTACGTCAACGCGATGAACGTCATCCACTACATGCATGACAAGTACGCCTACGAGCGGATCGAGATGGCCCTGCACGACTACAACCCGGTCCGGACGATGGCCTTCGGCATCGCGGGCCTGTCCGTCGTCGCCGACAGCCTGTCGGCAATCCGTCACGCGAAGGTCACGGTCGTCCGCGACACCACCGGCCTGATCACCGATTACGTGACGGAAGGCCAATTCCCGCAGTTCGGGAACAACGACAACCGGGTGGACCACCTCGCATCCTGGGTGGTTACCACTTTCATGACCAAGCTGCGCAAATACCCGACCTACCGCAACGCCGTTCACACCCAGTCGGTGCTGACAATCACCTCGAACGTCGTGTACGGCAAGAGCACGGGCAATACCCCCGACGGCCGGCGGCAGGGCGAGCCGTTCGCCCCCGGCGCCAACCCGATGCACGGTCGTGATTCCCATGGCATCCACGCTTCGGCTGCCTCGGTCGCCAAGATCCCGTACCGCGACGCGGCCGACGGCATCTCGTTGACCACCACGCTCATCCCCGAGGGGCTCGGGCGTGTCCCTCAGGACCGGATCCCGAATCTGCGGGGAATCCTCGATGCGTTCTTCGGCTCCACTGGCTACCACATGAACGTCAACGTGCTCAACCGCGAGACACTCCTGGACGCAATGGACCATCCCGAGAAGCATCCCTCGCTCACGATCCGGGTGTCCGGCTACGCCGTCAACTTCGTGCGGCTGACCCGTGATCAGCAGCTCGACGTCATCAATCGCACCTTCCACGGGGGGTAAGCACCCCTTGGACGCGGTGACTCCTTCGCCGCCGGATTCGCTGGAAGCCCGAAATCCTTTCGAGCTGCGGCTGAACCAGGCAGCCGAAGCGGACGAGTCGATCATCAAACATTCGATCGAATCCGGCGACATGGGGTTCATCCACTCGTTCACGACCGGTTCCGCGGTGGACGGGCCGGGCATCCGCGTCGTGGCGTGGACCGCCGGGTGCCACTGGCGATGCAAGTACTGCCACAACCCCGACACGTGGCGCCTGACCAACGGTATGCCGGTTCCCCTGGAGCAGGCGGTCGAGGAACTGCGCAAGTATCGGCACGGCCTTCAGGTGATGTCCGGCGGTCTCACCGTCAGCGGCGGCGAACCGCTGCTGCAGGACCGATTCGTGGTACGGCTGTGTGCGGCGGCCAAAGCCATGGGCGTGCACACCGCCATCGAGACCAACGGCTGGCTCAGTGACCGCCTGTCGGACGCTGACCTGGACCAGGTCGACCTCATCCTGCTGGGCCTCAAGTCCTGGGGCTCGGCGCATCGCGACCTCACCGGAAAGGACATGGGACCGACACTCGACTTCGCGCGCCGGTTGGCCGCCCGCAAGAAGCCGGTGTGGGTCCGCTTCGTCTTGGTGCCCGGCCTGACCGACAGCACGGAAATCGTCGCGCCGATCGCGGAGTTCGCCGCGAGCCTCGGCAACGTGGAAAGGGTCGAAGTGCTGCCCTTCCACCAGATGGGCCGGTACAAGTGGGAAAGGCTCGGACTCGACTACACCCTCGAAGACACCGAGCCGCCCTCGCCCGAACTGGCGGAGGCCACCTGCGAAGTGTTCCGGGCCCAAGGACTGCAGGCGTTCTGAGGCTTCCGGCCCATCCGGCTGCAACGACTCCGCGCAACCCGTCCGCGCCAACGCGGGCTCCAGCATGCCCGAGATGTCGGGACCGCGGCGCAATCCGTGTCCGCCCTCAGGGCACATCCCGCCGGGCGGGTTGCGTCTTGGCGCCAGTACGCCAGTCCTCGACGTCCGGCGCCTGCCCGACCGGAAAGCGATTCTCGTTCTTCACCGACCAATGCGCGTGGCCGAGTTCGTGGATGTGGAACGCATGCCGCAGGGCCTCGGTGAAACCCATCGCGTCCGAGGCGGCGTTGACGGAATCCTTGATCAGCAGCGTCGCCATGGTCGGCCGGGCGGCGATCCGGCGGGCGAACTCGACCGTCTTGTCCTCCAGCTCATCGAGCGGGAAGACCTTCGACACCATGCCCAGCCGGTAGGCCTCGTCGGCATCCAGCGAATCACCGGTCAACAGAAGCTCTTTGGCCTTGCGGGGGCCGAACTCCCAGGGGTGGGCGAAGTATTCGACGCCGGGCATACCGAGGCGCACCGCGACGACGTCACTGAACTTGGCGTTGTCGGCCGCGACGATGAGGTCGCAGGCCCAGATCAGCATCAGCCCGGCAGAGATGGCGTTGCCCTGCACCTGCGCGATCGTGATCTTGCGCAGATCGCGCCAGCGCACGGTGTTCTCGAAATAGTAGTGCCATTCCTGCAGGTAGAGCTTCTCGACCAGGCCGGCGCGGGTAGCGCCGTCGATGCGGTAGCTCGGATGCTGGGTCGGCCCCGGTGCGCGCTCCTTGAGCGCCGCATCGGACCCGAGGTCGTGGCCGGCCGAGAAGTTCCTGCCGCGCGCCGCCAGGATGACGACCCGCACCTCGTCGTCGGCCTCGGCCCGACGTAGCGCATTGTCGAGCTGCACCAGCAGGGTGCGGTTCTGCGCGTTGGCTTCGGCTGGTCGGTTGAGCCAGACCCGGGCGATGCGGCCGTCGTCGAGGGTCTCGTATGTCACGAAATCCGGGGACTCCCCGTTCGCATCGGTGGTGGTCGTCTGATCGGGCCTGGCCATCCCTGCACATTACAACTGGTGGTCGTATGTCACGCGTGGGGGCCGCTGCACTGGTGGCGCCGAGACCACGGGTGCTGACGCGGGTGTCCGATGTCACATAAGGTGGTCGGATGCCCGTAAAAACTGAACCCGCCGACATCGGCGATGTCGCGCCACTGACCGACAACACCGCAACCCAGGCTCGCCGGGTCGTCGCCGCGTACGCCACCGACGCCGACGAATGTCGGGTCTTCTTGTCGATGCTCGGCATCGGTCCGGCCAAACTCGAGGTGTAAATGGCGCCCGGAGAGGGCCCGCAGGGCCGCTCCGGGGAAGCCGACTTCATCGTCGTAGCCAACCGGTTGCCGGTCGACATGGAGCGACGCCCGGACGGCACCACCACCTGGAAGCGCAGCCCCGGTGGTCTGGTCACTGCCATGGAACCGCTGCTGCGCCGTCGCCGCGGAGCGTGGATCGGCTGGCCCGGCGTCGCCGACAACGAGACGGGGATCTCCGTCGCCGTCGAGCCCATCGTCGAACAAGACCTGCGGTTGTTTCCGGTACCGCTGACCGCCGACGAGGTCGCCGAGTACTACGAGGGTTTCTCCAACGCGACGCTCTGGCCGCTGTACCACGACGTCATCGTCAAACCGATCTATCACCGCGAATGGTGGGACCGTTATGTGGAGGTGAACCGGCGTTTCACCGAGGTCACCGCGCGCGCGGCGGCCCGCGACGCCACGGTGTGGGTTCAGGACTACCAGCTGCAACTGGTGCCGAAGATGCTCCGCATGCTGCGCCCGGACCTGACCATCGGCTTCTTCCTGCACATTCCGTTCCCGCCGGTCGAGCTGTTCATGCAGATGCCGTGGCGCACCGAGATCATCGAAGGGCTGCTGGGTGCCGACCTAGTCGGATTCCATCTACCCGGTGGGGCGCAGAACTTTCTGGTGCTGGCCCGCCGCCTCATCGGCGCCACCACCTCGCGGGCCTCGGTGGGCGTGCGTTCCCGTTTCGGCGAGGTTCACGTCGGCTTTCGCACCGTCAAGGTGGGCGCGTTTCCCATCTCCATCGATTCCGCCGAACTCGACCAGAAAGGTCGCAACCGCGACATCCGCAAGCGGGCCCGCGAGATCAGGGCCGAACTCGGCAATCCCCGAACGATCCTGCTCGGGGTCGACAGGCTGGACTACACAAAGGGCATCGACGTGCGCCTCAAGGCGTTCGCAGAGCTCCTATCCGAACAGCGGGCCAACCGGCAGGACACGGTGTTGGTGCAGTTGGCCACGCCGAGTCGCGAGCGGGTCGACAGCTACCGGCTCCTGCGCGACGACATCGAACGCCAGGTCGGCCGCATGAACGGCGACTACGGGAACGTCGGGCGACCGGTGGTGCAGTACCTGCACCGACCGGTGTCGCGGGACGAGCTGATCGCGTTCTACGTCGCGGCTGACGTCATGCTGGTGACTCCCCTGCGCGACGGTATGAACCTCGTCGCCAAGGAGTACGTCGCCTGTCGCAGCGACCTCGGTGGCGCTCTGGTGCTCAGCGAATTCACCGGAGCCGCGGCCGAACTCCGGCAGGCCTACCTGGTGAACCCGCACGACCTGGAGGGGGTCAAGGACACCATCGAGGAGGCGATGCAACAGGAACCCGAGGAGGGTCGGCGCCGGATGCGCGCGTTGCGGCGCCAGGTGCTGGCGCACGACGTCGACCGGTGGGCCCGGTCGTTCCTCGACGCATTGGCGGGCCGCCCGACCCGCGAGGCATAGCCCGACGCGGTCTTCGAGTTCCCTTCGCCAATCCGACGCCGGGGAGCTTCGGG
>CAYLWH010000009.1:0-62703 GCA_964387245.1 uncultured Mycobacterium sp. | reverse complement strand
GAGCTCGGGCTGTCCTCACGCGACGCGGTGGCGATGGCCTCGGACATCGAGGATCTCACCGGTACCACGCTGACGGCCACGGTCGCATTCCGGCATCCCACCATCGAGGCGCTCGCCCAGGTCATCGTCGAAGGCGAGCCCGAAGACCACAGCTCCGATCCGGACGCCGAGGACTGGTCGCGTGACCCCAGCGTGGACGACGGCGCATACGACGTGGCGATCGTGGGTGTGGCCACCCGCTTCCCCGGGGACATGAACACGCCCGACGAAATGTGGGCCGCGCTGCTCGAGGGCCGCGACGCCGTCACCGATCTGCCCGAGGGCCGCTGGTCGGAGTTCCTGTCCGAGCCCCGCATCGCCGAGCGCGTCGCCAAGGCCCGCACCCGCGGTGGCTACCTGTCCGACATCAAGGGTTTCGACGCCGAGTTCTTCGCGCTGTCGAAGATGGAGGCCGACAACCTCGATCCGCAGCAGCGGATGGCCCTCGAATTGACCTGGGAGGCGCTGGAGCACGCGCGGATCCCGGCTTCGAGCCTGCGGGGCCAGGCCGTCGGCGTCTTCGTCGGTTCCTCGACCAACGACTACAGCTTCCTGGCGGTGTCGGATCCGACCACCGCGCACCCCTATGCGATCACCGGCACGGCGAGCTCGATCATCGCCAACCGGGTGTCCTACTTCTACGACTTCCGCGGACCGTCGATGGCGATCGACACGGCGTGCTCATCGTCGCTGGTGGCCGTGCACGAGGGCGTCAAGGCGTTGCGCGCCAAGGAGGCCGGAGTCGTCGTCGCCGGTGGCGTCAACGCGATAATCACCCCGATGGTGACCATCGGATTCGACGAGGTCGGCGGGGTGCTGGCGCCCGACGGCCGGATCAAGTCCTTCAGCTCGGACGCCGACGGGTACGCCCGTTCTGAGGGCGGCGGCATGATCGTGCTCAAGCTGGTCGCCGACGCACGCCGCGACGGCGACGAGATCCTGGCCGTGATCGCCGGTTCGGCGGTCAACCACGACGGCCGGTCCAACGGCCTGCTGGCGCCGAACCCGGAAGCGCAGGCCGAGGTGCTGCGCAAGGCCTATCACGACGCCGGCATCGACCCGCGCACCGTCGACTACATCGAGGCGCACGGCACGGGCACCATCCTCGGTGACCCGATCGAGGCCGACGCGCTCGGCCGGGTGGTCGGCAAGGGTCGGCCGGCCGATCAGCCCGCGCTGCTGGGTGCGGTGAAATCCAATGTGGGACACCTGGAATCGGCCGCGGGTGCGGCGAGCATGGCGAAGATGACGCTGGCGCTCTACCACGACAAGATCCCGCCGTCGATCAACTACGCCGGGCCCAACCCGTATATCGACTTCGACAAGGAACATCTCAAGGTCGCCAGCGAGGTGACCGAGTGGCCGCGCTACAGCGGGCACAAGATCGCCGGTGTGTCCGGTTTCGGCTTCGGCGGCGCAAACGCCCACATCGTGCTTCGCGAGGCATTGCCGAGCGATCTCGTCGAGCCCGAGCTGGAGCCGGAAACTGTTGCGCCACAAGAGAAGAACTCCGGTACAGACGCCGTCTACGTCGGCGGCGTGCGGATGGACGAGTACGGCGAATTCATCGACGACGTACTCGACCGCGAAGATGCGGCCGGCACTGAGGACGAACTGCCCGGCCTGACCGACGAGGCGCTCCGACTGCTGGAGGTGGCCCGCGCGGAGCTGGCCGCCGAGCAGGTCGGTGAACCCGCCAAACCCATTGTGCCGCTTGCTGTCTCGGCCTTCCTGACCTCACGCAAGCGAGCCGCCGCCGGCGAGTTGGCGGACTGGGTGGACAGCGAACAGGGCCGGGCGACGTCGCTGGATGCGATCGGCCGGTCACTGTCGAGGCGCAACCACGGCCGCTCCCGGGCGGTGATCCTGGCCCACGACCACGACGAGGCGGTCAAGGGCCTGCGGGCGCTGGCCAACGGCAAGCAGAGTCCGCTGGTGCTGGCCGCCGATGGTCCGGTGACCAACGGGCCGGTCTGGGTGCTGGCGGGCTTCGGCGCCCAGCACCGCAAGATGGGCAAGAGTCTGTACCTGCGCGACGAGACCTTCGCCGAATGGATCAACCAGGTCGACGCCCTGGTGCAGGACGAACTGGGCTACTCGATCGTCGAGCTGATTCTCGACGACTCGCAGGACTACGGCATCGAAACCACCCAGGTGGTCATCTTCGCCATCCAGGTGGCCCTCGGCGAGCTGCTCAAATCCCATGGCGCACAGCCCGCCGCGGTGGTGGGCCAGTCACTGGGTGAGGCCGCGGCCGCGTACTTCGCCGGTGGCCTGTCGCTGGCCGATGCCACCCGGACCATCTGCTCGCGCAGCCACCTGATGGGCGAGGGCGAGGCGATGCTGTTCGGCGAATACATCCGCCTGATGGCACTGGTCGAATACTCCGCCGACGAGATCAAGACGGTGTTCTCCGACTACCCGGATCTGGAGGTGTGCGTGTACGCCGCACCCACCCAGACCGTCATCGGCGGCCCGCCCGAGCAGGTGGACGCGATCATCGCGCGCGCCGAGGCCGAGGGCAAGTTCGCCCGCAAGTTCGCGACCAAGGGCGCCAGCCACACCCAGCAGATGGACCCGCTGCTCGGTGAGCTCGCCGCCGAGCTGCAGGGCATCGAGGCGCGTCCGCTGCGCATCGGCTACTTCTCCACGGTGCACGAAGGGTCTTACATCCGTTCGGGTGGCGAGCCGATCCACGACGTGGACTACTGGAAGAAGGGCCTGCGGCACAGCGTGTACTTCACGCACGGCATCCGCAACGCCGTCGACTCCGGGTACACCACGTTCCTGGAGCTGGCGCCGAACCCGGTGGCGCTGATGCAGGTCGGGCTGACCACGATGGCCGCGGGTTTGCATGATGCGCAACTGATTCCGACGCTGGCCCGCAAGCAGGACGACGTCGACTCGATGACTGTCGCGATGGCCAATCTCTTCGTCAACGGTCAGGATCTGGACTTCCGCACGCTGTTTACGCGCGCCAGTTGCCCGGCCGACTACGCCGACATCCCCGCGACTCGGTTCCGCCGCAAGCCGCACTGGTTGGACGCGCACTTCACCGGGGACAGTTCGGTCGTGATGCCGGGCAACCATGTGGCGACGCCCGACGGCCGCCATGTCTGGGAGTACGCGCCCAAGGGCGCCACCGATCTGGCGGCACTGGTGAAATCGGCTGCCACGCAAGTTATTCCGGACGCCGTGCTGACGTCAGTCGAGCAGCGCGCAGTGCCCGGCGAGGGTTGCAGGCTGGTGACGACGATGACCCGCCATCCCGGCGGTGCGGCCGTGCAGGTGCATGCCCGCATCGACGAGTCGTTCACCCTGGTTTACGACGCCATCCTGACCCGCGCGGGCCAGGCGTCCGCTCTTCCGACCGCGGCGGCCGCCGGCGCGGCCGTCGCGGCGACGGCGGCCGGCATCGAACTGGCGCCGGCCCGGATCGTCGAGTCCGAAGTCGTCGACGACGCCGAGATACTGCAGGACCACCTGGCCCAGGGCGCCAACCTGGGTGCCGGGTTCGCCAAGTGGTCACCGGATTCCGGTGAGTCGGTCGGCGACCGGTTGTCGACCATCGTCGGCAGCGCCATGGGCTACGAGCCCGAGGACCTGCCGTGGGAGGTGCCGCTGATCGAGCTGGGCCTGGACTCGCTGATGGCGGTGCGTATCAAGAACCGTGTCGAGTACGACTTCGACCTGCCGCCGATTCAGTTGCAGGCCGTCCGGGACGCCAACCTTTACAACGTCGAGCAGCTCATCACCTACGCGATCGAACATCGCGACGAGGTAGCCCAGCTGCACGCGTTCCAGCAGACCGCGAGCCCGGAAGAGTACGCCGCCGCCCAGGCCGAACTGCTCGGCGGCGCCAGCACCGCAGCCGAGATCGAGGAGCGCCTCGCGGAGGCGCGTGGCGACATCGCGCTGGGTGCCCCGGCCGGGCCGCCCGACGCAGCCGAGACGGCCGCCACCATTTCGGTGCCACCGCCCCCAACGGACCCGTCCGGACCCGCGGCGAACACCGCCGCACCGACCGCGACCCCGGATCTGGCGGCCGCGGCGGCGGTGCTCAACCAACAGGCCGTCGCCGAGGCGCTCAACGCCGACGTGCCCCCGCGCGACGCCGCCGAACGACTGACGTTCGCGACGTGGGCGATCGTCACCGGCAAGTCGCCGGGAGGCATCTTCAACGCGCTGCCGAAACTGGACGACGCCACCGCGGCCAAGCTTGCGCAACGGCTGTCGGAACGTGCCGAGGGCACCATCACCGCCGACGACGTGACGTTCGCCCCGACCATCGAGGCACTGGCCAGCACGGTCCGGGAGTTCCTCGAGAGCGGCGAGATCGACGGCTTCGTGCGGACCATCCGGCCCCCGCAGAACGACAACCAGGTGCCGGTGTACGTCTTCCACGCGGCCGGCGGTTCCACGGTGGTCTACGAGCCGCTGCTGAACCGACTGCCGGCGGGCACACCGATGTACGGCTTCGAGCGGGTCGAGGGCACCATCGAGGAACGCGCGGCCGTCTACGTGCCCAAGCTGCTGGAGCTCAACGGTTGGGCGGGTGGTGAGGGAGCCGACCTGCGCAAGCCGTTCATCCTGGCCGGCTGGAGCCTCGGCGGGGCGCTGTCCTACGCGTGTGCGGTCGGGCTCAAGCAGGCCGGCGCGGACGTGAAGTTCGTCGGGCTGATCGACTGTGTGCGTCCGGGAACCCCGATCGACATGTCCAAGGAAGGCACCCGCGCGCGCTGGGACCGGTATGCCAAGTTCGCCGAGAAGACGTTCAACGTGCAGATCCCTGGCATCCCGTACGAGCAACTGGAAAACCTCGACGACGCCGGTCAGGTGAGTTTCGTCCTGGAAGCCATCAAGGACGCCGGCGTGCAGATCCCCGGCGGCATCATCGAGCACCAGCGCACCTCCTACCTGGATCAGCGGGCCCTCGACGTCGCCGACATCAAGCCCTACGACGGGCACGTCACGCTGTACATGGCCGACCGCTACCACGACGACGCCATCACGTTCGAACCGGCGTACGCCACCCGAGCGCCGGACGGCGGGTGGGGCGGTTTCGTGACGGATCTGGAGGTGGTGCACATCGGTGGCGAGCACATCCAGGCCATCGACGAGCCCTACATCGCCAAGGTCGGTGCACACATGAGCGAGGCGATCGATAGGGTCCAGGCCGAATCCGACAAGGGAGAGTGAACGCCACGTGACCGCGGAAGCTGACGCGACCACCATCAAACCGGCGACCACCGCGCAGAAGCTGGCGGAACTCCGCGAGAAACTCTCGCTGGCTGCCGAGCCCGGTGGCGAGAAGGCCGTCGCCAAACGGGCGAAGAAGGGCATCCCGAGCGCCCGGGCCCGCATCCACTCCCTGCTCGACCCGGGCTCGTTCCTGGAGATCGGCGCCCTGGCCAAGACTCCGGGCGACCCGAATGCGGCCTATGGCGACGGCGTCGTCACCGGCCACGGCACCATCGGCGGCCGCCCGGTCGGGGTGTTCAGCCACGACCAGACGGTGTTCCAGGGCTCGGTCGGCGAGATGTTCGGCCGCAAGGTGGCCCGGCTGATGGAGTGGGTGGCCATGGTCGGCTGCCCGATCATCGGGATCAACGACTCCGCCGGCGCCCGGATCCAGGACCTGGTGACCTCACTGGCCTGGTACGCCGAACTCGGCCGGCGCCACGAACTGCTGCGCGGCATAGTGCCCGAGATCTCGCTGATCTTCGGCAAGTGCGCCGGTGGTGCGGTCTACTCGCCGATCCAGACCGACCTCGTGGTCGCGGTCCGTGACCAGGGCTACATGTTCGTCACGGGCCCGGACGTCATCAAGGACGTCACCGGCGAGGACGTAACACTGGACGAACTCGGCGGTGCCAACGCGCAGGCCCGGTACGGCAACATCCACCAGGTCGTCGAGTCCGAGGATGCGGCGTTCCAGTATGTGCGGGACTACCTGAGCTTCCTGCCCGCGAACACCTTCGACGACGCGCCGATCGTCAACCCGGGGCTCGAGCCCGAGATCACCCCGCACGATCTCGAACTCGACTCGATCGTGCCGGATTCGGACAACATGGCCTACGACATGCACGAGATCCTGCTGCGGATCTTCGACGACGGCGACGTCTTCGACGTGGGGCAGCAGGCCGGTCCGGCGATCATCACCGCCTTCGCCCGGGTGGACGGACGACCCGTCGGCGTCATCGCCAACCAGCCGATGCACCTCTCGGGTGCCATCGACAACGAGGCCTCCGACAAGGCCGCGCGGTTCATCCGGTTCTGCAACGCGTTCAACACCCCGCTGGTGTTCGTCGTCGACACTCCCGGCTTCATGCCCGGTGTGGAGCAGGAGAAGGGCGGCATCATCAAACGCGGCGGCCGGTTCCTCAACGCGGTGGTGGAGGCCGACGTCCCGAAGGTCACCATCACGGTGCGCAAGTCCTACGGCGGCGCGTACGCGGTGATGGGCTCGAAGCAGCTCACCGCGGACTTCAACTTCGCCTGGCCCACCGCGCGGATCGCGGTGATCGGCGCCGAGGGCGCGGCACAGCTGGTCGTGAAACGGTTCCCGGATCCGAGCGCACCCGAGGTGCAGAAGATCCGCGCCGACTTCATCGAGGGCTATAACGCCAACATGGCGGTGCCGTGGATCGCCGCCGAGCGTGGGTTCATCGACGGCGTGATCGAGCCGCACCAGACCCGGCTGTTGCTGCGCAAGTCCCTTCATTTGCTGCGTGACAAGCAGATCAGCCGTGTGGTGCGCAAGCATGGCCTCACGCCCATTTAGGCCGCCCGCGAGCGTGCGTGTCCCCGGCCGACACGCCGGCCAGCGGACGTGGTTTGCGCACCGTCGCTGGGTTTCACGTGACGTGTGACGGATGAGGCACTCGTCAGCCGGCGTCTACCGGTTGCATCTCCGGCAAAAGCCACCCGTATGTTCTGTCCGCGCTCTTAGGCTCTTGACGTGCGCTTGACGTGGCCGTTGATCGGCCGCTCGGAGGAACTGCGGACCATCGAAGCCGCCATCTCGGCTCCGGATGTCTCCGGGATCGTGGTATGCGGGCCGGCCGGGGTGGGGAAGAGCCGGATGGCCCGTGCGGCATTGTCGGCCGCGGAGTCGCGGGGTTGCGAGGTCCGGTGGACGGTCGGCACCTCCGCCGCGCGGGCCGTCCCACTGAGTGCTTTCACTGCGTGGGCTCCGTCGGGCGTCACCGACACGGTCCAGTTGGTGCGGGGGGTGATCGAGTCGCTGACAGCCGCACCTTCGGGCGCCAGGCTGGTGGTGGGTGTCGACGACGTGCATCTGCTCGACGATCTGTCGACCTTCGTGGTGCATCAAGTGGTGCAGCGGGGTGCGGCGAAAGTAATCCTCACCCTTCGCGACGAAGAACCGATTCCCGTTGCGGTGCAGGAGATATGGAAGGGTGCCCAGTTCGATCGGCTCGACCTGCAGCCACTTTCGCTCGACGAGTTCACTGCACTGCTGTCGGCGACTCTGGGGGCGGCGGTGGACCCCGACACCGCCCAACGGCTGTGGACGTTGACCCAGGGCAATGTTCTGTATCTGCGAAACATCGTCGAGCAGGAGGTCGCCGACGGCCGACTCACCCAGCATCTTGGACGTTGGAGGTGGAGCGGCGATCCCGTCATGGCGCCCAGCCTGGTCGACCTGATCGAATCCCGGATCGGGGCGCTGCCCAGCCCGGTCAGCGATGTGGTCGACGCGCTGGCTGTCGGAGAGCCGATCGAGCTGGCGGTACTGACGCGGATCACGGATTCGGCGGCGGTCGAGGAGGCCGACAGGCGCGGCCTCATCGTCCTCGAGCCCGCCGCTGGCGGTGTCGAAGTGGGGCTGGCGCACCCGCTCTACGGCGAGGTGCGCCGCAGGCGTGCGCCACGCACCGGGCTGCGCCGGTTGCGCGGGCTGGTCGCCGCCGAACTCGCCGCTTCCGATGACCGCGACGACATCCGGACCGTGGTGCGCCGCGCCACGCTGAGTCTCGACTCCGACCTTCCACCCGACGCCGATCTCTTCGTCAGGGCCGCGCATGGCGCCGTGTGGCTGGCGGATCTGCCCCTCGCCGATCGACTGGCCGCGGCGGCGATCCGGGCCGGAGCCGGACCGGAGCCGAACTTCGTTCGCGCGCATGCGCTTTCGTGGCTCAGTCGTGGCGAGGAGGCCGATGCGGTGCTCGACGGGATTCGCACCGCGGAGTTGACCGACGGCGACCGCGCGCGATTGGCGTTCCTGCGGGCCAGCAATATGCTTTGGGCGCTCGGCAATCCCGCGCGCGCCAAGGAGATCATCGACGCCGCGTCGGGCACCACGACACCGGAGGGCCGTAGCTATGTCAACGCCTTCCTGACGATGTACTGGTTTGCGCTGGACCAGCCGGACGCGGCGATGCAGGCGTCGAAAGAACTCGCCCTGGACGACCTGCCCGAGGTCGTCGGTGCCGAGATCGCCTGGGCCCTGGCGGCGATGGCCGCGGACGCGGGGCGCACCGGTGAAGCGGTCGCCACCGCGGACGCGGGATATGCCGTAGCGACCCGTTCCCTGGACGCTCCGCACATGCGGTTCAACATCGCCGACGCGCATGTCAGCGCCCTGCAACTGGCCGGCCGGGTCACCGACGCGCTTGACCTGGCCGAGCGGGTGCGCCAGGAGGCTCTCGACCTGCCGGGGGAGGCCCAGCTACTCGGTGCCGCTGTGGCCGGTCGGGCCGCACTGGGGGCCGGCGACCTCTACCGCGCATGTTCAATGCTCGAACGGGCGGCAGAGGGACTGTTGGCTTCGGGGCACACCCTCGGCTGGGGATATCGCTATGACGTCCCGCGTGCTATCGCGTTGGCGATCCGCGGTTCAACCGAAGATGCCGCCGCGGTGGTCGCCGCGCTCGACCAGCGCCGACGTCCGTTCCGGTCGCTCGACCATGAGCGGAGCCTGGCCAGAGCGTGGGTGGCCGCCGGCCAGGGCGCCGTCAGCGAGGCAATCACGGTTTTGTTGTCGGCGGCCCAAAGGGCCGCGGTGAAGGGCCAATTCGCGGCCGAGGTGCTCTGCCTACAGACTGCCGTCCAATTCGGGGACCGCTCGAGCGCGGTCCGATTGTGCGAACTCGAGGCGATGGTCGAGGGACCCCGCGTCCGGCTCGCCGCGCGGTTCGCGTCGGCGCTGCGCGACGGTGATGCCGCCGAATTAGCTGCGATATCAAAGGATTTCGAGCATATCGGCGATCGTGTTGCCGCCATCGACGCGGCCGCGCACGCCGCCATCGCCTATCGTCGACGCGACCTGCGCGGAACGGCGTTGACGTGTTCGGCCCGGGCTGCTGCCCTGGCCGAACGGTGCGGCGGCGCCAGCACCCCGGCGCTCCGTCAGGCCGTCGAGCCCGTTCCGCTGAGCGATCGTGAGCGAGAAGTCGCGATGCTGATCGGTGCGGGACTGTCCAACCGCGAAGTTGCCGAGCGGCTGACGCTGTCGGTGCGCACGGTCGAAAGCCACCTCTACCGAGCCATGGTCAAGACCGGTGCCGGCAGCCGGGAAGAGCTGGCGGCACTGCTGGGCCGCCACGTGGGCAGCTAAGTAGCGCCGCGCCGAGACCTTGCGGGATTGCAGTGGCGCGCTACTGCACTCGTCATGTCGCACGGGAGCGACGATTTCTCTGGCGGGAACGTGGCGCCGGATCTGGTGGAAGTCGTTCACCAACTCGGCGTGGTCGGCACCGGCCGGCGGAGGGGACCGGCCAGCGTCGACCACGAGTCGACTAATCGCCAGTGCCCACCATCGCCTTCGCCCAAGCGATGTGTCCTTCGTAGCCGAGCGATCCGCCATCGCGCGATAATTTCGGCACCGCAATGCATTTCCGCGGACGACGTGGGACCGCTTGTCATTTGGGCAGAGACCCGTGGGAGTTCAAGGTTGCGTGTCAGTAGTGCCGCACCCGAAATCGCACGAATTGCAGTAGTGCGCTACTGCGATCGTCTACACCGCGCACGAGCGACGATTCCCATCGCGGAACAAGACCCGACGGGTGGCCATCATTCCGCCATGACCTAGAAGGGGAATGGCTTGGGTACCGCAACGCACGTCGCTCCCATTGGAGCATTGGAGGTCGCGCGATGACTAGGTCTGTGCGCAATGCCGCCACCCGCGCCGAACGTATCGGCGCCCGAAAAGGATTGGCCCATCGCCGGGTTCATTCGTCTCAGCGGGCCGCTCGCCCGTCTGACGATGGCCAAGATGACTTCCCCACTCTGGGGGGGAACCCGGGCAGGGAACACGCTCTGCCCGGATCTCTAGGTAGAGGAAGGCACGAGAAATGATGATTCGTAAGGGTGTCGCGGCTATGGCAGCGGCGGCAGCTGCAGGGGCCGGGGCGGGAATGCTCGGGGTGGCGCCGACGGCAGGCGCTTCGTGCGTGTCGGTCTACGGCATCGGCTCGAATGCGCAATGCACCAGCACGTTCGGTGGTGTGGCCATCGCCCTCGGCAACACGTCGAGTGCGTCGGCCACCGGCGGTCTGTTCAACACCGCGGTCGCATCGGGCAAGGAAGCCACTGCCGTGACCACGGGCGGGTCGGGTAACACCGCCATCGCCTTGGGCGACAACGCCACAGCGGTCAGCGCCGGGTACCTGAACACCACGCTGGCGCTGGGTAAGAACAAGACCGTCACGGCGGTCGGGTTCGCCAACCTGGGCATCGACGTGGGCGAGGACAGCGCGGTGGGAGCCGGGTCAGCCACAGCAGTCGGCACCCTCAACCGGGTGATCAACATCGGCACGGACAACACGGGGCTGGCCGTCAACTCGCAGCAGCCATCGCTGCAGCAGCCGGTGGACGTCGGCGGTAACTCGGTGACCAACATCGGCAAGAGGAACTTCACCCTGGTCGGTACGTACGGTGATCCGAGCAACTTGTCGAACGCGCTGGTGATCGGTGACGACAACGAGACCTATGTGGACGGGAACGGGTCCAACACCGCCGTGCTCGGCAAGGGCAACTACACCGACACCATCGGTGACTTGTCGCAGAAGTTGGTCGTCGGCGACGACAACGACACGCGCAGCGACGGCAACGGGAACGTATCGGTCACGCTGGGCAAGCGCAACACCTCCTGGGTGAAGGGCAAGAACAACATCACCACGATCCTCGGTGACGACAACAAGATCACCAGCCATCACGGCACCGACGGCGGCGTCAAGGGTGACAACAACGTCACCACGTTGATCGGCAAGCTCAACAAGGCCAAGGTCGTTGGCAACGGCAACCTGACCACGGTCGTGGGTGAGCGCTCCAAGGCCAAGGCCAAGGGGAACAACAACGTCACCTCGACCGCGGGCAACGACTCCAAGGCCAAGAGCACCGGCAACAACAAGGTGAGCACCGCTCTGGGCAACATCAAGAAGGCCCACAACGGCCTGAACAACGGCTAGGCCGTGACGGTGGGGCGCGCACACCGCGAATCACGCGCACTCAAACATCACTGACAGAAAAGACATCTGATGCGAACCTTCATCATCGCCACGGCCGCGGCTGTGGTCATGGCCGCTCCCGCGTCCGCGGCGATACCTGCCGGGGACTACCAGTTCAACCTGCCCGGCATCAACCCCCTGCCGGTGCACGTTGACGACTGCGGCCACGAATGCCTCACGCTCACCACTCCTTCGGGGTTCCGCCTGGATTTGACGGTGAACCGGAAAGGCACCCGTTACGAAGGCACAGCCAGTGATCCGCACGGCGCCCTGTGCGGCGACACCCCCGTGTTGGCGGACGTGTTCTACAGCGTCGACCTCAACGGCATGCGCGGGGTGGTGGAGACCGTCGGCTCACCGTGCGGACCAGGTACCCCCGTCCGGCCGCTGGTGTTCACCCTCACCCCCACGGCCTGACGAGCACTGGATCGACGCGGTCAGCCAGTCGCTGCTGGCCGACCTTCGCACCGTCATTCCGCGAACTACATCGCCTTCGCCCAGGCGACGTGTCCTTCGTAGCCAAGCGATTCCGCCATCGCGCGGTAGCGATCCGCCAAGTCCCGGTAGGCGACGTCGTCGCCGCGGGCCCGGGCCAGCAGCGCGCGCAGCCGCAGCAGCGTGATATCGCGCAACACCAAACCCTCGTCTGCCGGCAGCTTCGCCGCACGGTCGATCGCACTCTGGGCTTCGGCCGGGTCGCCCTCAGCGCCGCGATCCAGCAGCGCCTCCACCAGTACGGCGGTGCCATACGCGCCGTACGCGAACTGTCCTGCCTCGAAGAAATCGCTTAAGACCCGCCGCATCACCGGGATGGCCCCGTCGCGGTCGCCACGCTCGGCCCTGTCAACCGCGTCAGCCAATTCGAGGCCCCGCAATTCGCTCCGGTAGAACTGCCCGTGCAGGCACATGTCGCGGACTTGCGCCAGCAGTTCCAGTCCGCGCAGCTGATCCGCCGCGTCGCTCCGAGTTCTCAGTGCTATGCCCAACACATACTTGGCAAGGCCGACCGCAGTGTCGTCGCCTGATTGTTCGGCGATTTGTAGCGCGTCATCGAGCTCGCTCACCACGTTGTCGTCGGCGAGGAGCACTCCGTTGGTGATCGTCCACCCGTGCTTCCAGAAGATGACCAGGGTGTACGTTGTCAAGTCGCTGTGCCGCGCCAGCGCTGTGGCGTCGTCGAGGTCCTGACGCCATCCGTCGCGGCCCAGCCAGAATCGAGCAACGCCGCGCCACACCAGTGCCATCGCCAGCGGCGAGCCCACGACGAGGTTGCCTTTGGTAGGGTCGCCGTCGGCCCAATCGATGACGCTCTGCGACCACCGCAACACATCGGCGATCTCCCCGCTTCGGTATTTCATGAGTGTCGCCATGAACCCCGCCCCGACAGTGAGGGCCGGATCGCCGATCGACTCGAGCAGTGCCATCTGTTCGGATGCCAGCCGCGTGGCCTCGCGCAGACGGGCATGCATCATGTGATCCATCACCATGCCGGTCATGCCGACGGCCAGCGAGGCCTTGTCGCCGGCGAGCGCGCACAACTCCCGCAGCTCTTCGAAATGGCCGGCTATGTGCGCATCGACTCGCCAGCCGGCGCCGCACAGCATGGTGCGAGCCGCGATGCGCATCGACAACCGGCCGGAGTCGTCGTCGGGCAGTGCGTCGGCGATCCGGCGGGCCCGCTCCCAACTGACCCGCGCCGCGGCGATATCGCGGTGGGTGGACCAGGCGCCGGCACGCATGTGCCAGCCGTATGCAGTGTGCAGATCGCCGGCGGCTTGGAGGTGTTCGGCGATCAGCGCCGCGTTGTGGTCGGCCAACTCCGGCGAGGCCGCTTGGATTGCGGCGGCCAGGCGGCGGTGCGCCTCGGCGCGATCGGATTTCAGCTGTGATTCGTAGGCCACCGCGCGGATCAGCGGGTGGCGAAAGCCGTACTCGGCACGCGGGGCGTACCGCACCTGATCGACCAGCTCGGCGCGGATCAGCTCGCCGACAACCGGCTCGACACCGATGCTTATCAGCAACTCGGCGTCGAAACGTTCTCCGATCACCGACGCGGCGTTCAACGTCCGCTTGGCCTGGGCGGTCAGCCGATCGATGCGCGCCTCAATGGCCGCCTGCACCGTCGCCGGTACCCCGACTTCGCCGACATCCATGTCACAGACGTAGCGGCCGCGCTCGCCGGTGAGTACGCTGCGTTCCGCCAAGTCGCGCACCATCTCCTCGGCGAAGAACGGGTTTCCCGCCGCCCGCTCGGCGATCACCGCCGCCAGCTCGCCGACCGAGGGATCCGACCCCAACAACTCACCCAGCAGTCCGGCGGTGTCCGAATCACCCAGTGGCCCAAGCACTATCGTCTGGGGGGCGGGCACCCGTGTCAGCGCCCCCTGATATTCGGGGCGGGACGTGATCAGCACCATCGACGGGGTACGAGGTATCACGGTGAGAAAGTCGGCCAGCATCGACTCGCTGACCGCGTCGATCCAGTGCGCGTCCTCGATGACGTAGAGCGCGGGCTCGGTGCGCGCCAGCGTGGTCGCGTTCACCAGCGCGGTCAACCGGCGCCGCCGCGCATCCGGGTCGATCTCGGGCAGTGCCACATCCGGGTCGGCGATGCCGAGCAGATCATCGAGCAACAGCAGATCCTGTGGGTCGGCATCGGGCACATCGGCCCGCAACCGGGCGCGGGCGGCTGCACCGTCGAGTTCGGCCACACCGCTGGCCGCCCGCAGGAGTCGTGCCACCACACCGAAGGGGATGTCACCGGCGTGGGATTCGCAGAAGGTCCAGAACACCTCGACCCCGCGAGCCGCCGCCAGCGCCGCGGCCTCCCGGGCCACCCGGCTCTTGCCGATGCCAGGCGGTCCCACCACATTCACGACGCCACCTCGGCCGCCGATCGCCCGCTCCAGCAGGGCGTCCAGCGCGGCCATCTCCCAGCGCCGACCCACCAGGCTCGCCTCGGTCTGCCCGACCCGGACATTCCGCGGACCGACCGCCACCAGCCGGTGCGCGCGCACCGGTTCGTCGGCGCCCTTGATGCGCACCAGTTCGGCTTCTTCGAGGACCGCGGCCTCTTGGACCAGATAAGCGGTGGATTCGCTGAGGATCACCCCGCCCGGCGGCGCAACCGACTCCATCCGCTGCGCCAACCCCACCTGCTCGCCGAAAGCGTGGTAACCCGAGACGCCCGGACCGATCTCGCCGGCGATCACCCGGCCCGAATTCAGACCCATCCGCACCAGAAGATCGACGCCGTCACGTAGCTGCACCCCGGCGGCCAGGTGCTGGGTTTCGGTTTGGATGCCCAGCGCCGCCAGGCAGCCGCGGATCGCGTGATCCTCCAGCGCCACCGGCGCCCCGAACACCGCCATCAGGCCATCGCCGGTGAACTCGCACATCGTCCCGCCGAAGCTGCGTACCACCGCCGTCGCCCGGTCGAGCAACCCGGCCATGATCTCGCGCAGGCGCTCGGCGCCCACCGCGGCGGCGAGGTCCATCGAACCGACCACGTCGGCGAACAGCACCGTCACCTGTTTGAACTCGGCGTAGCTGTCCGGCCCGGGCAACGCGCGGCCACAGGCATCGCAGTAGCGGGCACCCGTTCGAGAGGGTTCGGCGCCACACGAGGTGCACACAAGTCCCGTTGCGGTCACCCGATTCCTCCCGCCAGATCGGAGAACGCTCAACAGAGGTCAGCATAGGACCGCATTCCCGCCAGTGGCGGCAGCGCGTGGCAGAGACCGGCCCACGATGAACGACCAGGCGTCCAGGTGGCGACCGGCGGATGCCGTTTCCACAGGCATGTGTCGGTCAACGGTGTGCCGGGGCGGGCCAGTCGATTCGGCCCGTCCCCATTTGGTGACGACTTGCAGAGGATGGTCTGACTGGGCGGCGATCTGCGGCCGCTGATGGGATCATGAGGCGGGTCCCCTGTCGTCGGGCAGCAAGCGAAACGGCTCGGGATCGAGGTTACGTGGCGCGCTGAGAACCGGCGATTGTGCAATGGTGCATTACTGCACTCTCAACGCACCGAACGTGAGCGATGATCAGCCGGTCACAAAAGCCAGAGGAAAAGGACTGTCGTATTGGGGACTGATTCGGTGTTTCGTGACGAGACCTCGGCGGCAGCTTCGGCAGTCGGCGGTGCTGACCGGCCGCCTGGCCGTGCCATGCCGCCGGTACTGCAGCTCGAGGGCGTCGGCAAGACGTACCGCAGGGGCGACGAGCAGTTGCACGTGCTGGTCGACTTCGACTTCGCTTTGGACGCAGGCGAATTCGTCGTCGTGACCGGGCCGTCGGGGGCCGGCAAGTCGACCCTGCTGCACGTCGCCGGCGGGTTGGACGCCCCGGACAGCGGCACTGTGTCGGTGGCCGGTCAGGACGTGTGGTCGATGAGCGCCGGCGCGCGTGCGGCGTTCCGGCGGCGCAACCTCGGATTCGTGTTCCAGTTCTTCAACTTGGTGCCGACGCTGACCGCTGTGGAGAACGTGTCGTTGCCCCTGGTGCTCGACGGTGTGCCGGCCCGATCAGCCGATGCACGCGCCGAGGAGCTACTGCAGCGGGTCGGCCTCGGCGACCGGGCCCGACACCGGCCGGCCGAACTGTCGGGTGGACAGATGCAACGGGTGGCGGTGGCGCGGGCGCTGGTGGCCCGGCCGTCCCTCATCCTCGCCGACGAACCGACCGGGAACCTGGACAGCCATTCGTCGACCGAGGTCTTGGACCTCCTGCGGGCGCTGTCCGACGAAGACGGCGCGGCGGTCGTCGTCGTGACACACGATCTGGCCGCGTCGCGCTACGGCACCCGCGAGGTGCACCTCGTCGACGGGCGTGCGTACCCAGTCGACTCCGCGCGCACCGCGGAGCGGTGATGCAGCGGTTGCGTGCCGGCTGGCTTTCTTTCCGGCGGATCCACCTTGCCGCGTTGATCGCCGACTGGCGCCGGACGCTGCTCAGCGTGATCGGCGTTGCGCTGGGGGTGACGGTGGTCCTCGGGACATTCGTTCTCAAATCCGAGCTGGTTCGCCCGTTCGACGCATTCGGCCCGTCGCTCGCTCACGCCGCCGACATCGGGGTGGTCGAGGTGACCCCGAACGTCAGCGGCCGGTTGCCGATCGAGACGGTGGACCGCCTGCGCGCCGAGGTGACCGGGGCGGAGGCGGTCATCCCGATCGTCGCCGGCTTGACCCCCGTGGACGGGGCCGGTGGTTCTCACGGCTTCTTTCTGCTCGGCGGGTCGTGCCAGATCGAGCTGCTGGTCGGCTCGTTCGACTGCGAGCGGCGCGCCCGCGACGGCCAGCCCGCCGACGGCCCTGGTGTGCCACTGCAGATTCCGACGGTCATCGCCGAGCGCCATGGCCTACACCTCGGCGACGAGTTGCGCATCCCCGGCCTGCCGCCAGGTTCGGCCCACCTCGGTTGGACGTTCGCTGAGTTCGACCGCGTGGAGGGCATCAACGACGGCTACGTGCTGTTGGCCCCGTCCACGGACATCGCCGCGAGCATGCTTTCCTCGCCCGGTTACGCCACCGCCGCGTTCGTTCTGCCGAGGCAGGGCGCGCAGATCAGAGCCGACATCGACCGCGTCATCGCCGGCGTCGCAACCGCGGGTCCGCCCCGGCCGCACCAACCGGCCCTGTTCGAAGCTGGCGCACAGAGCTTGAACTTGACCGTGCTGGCCGGCGTCCTGGTCGGCGTCCTGATCGCACTGAACACCATCCTGTTGGCCGTCGAGGACCGCCGCGCGGTGATGGGGACCATCGGCGCGATCGGCGCCAAACCGGTCGGGTTGTTCGGCGGGATGCTCGGTGAGGGCGCCGTGGTGGGTGTTCTCGGGGGGCTGTTGGGGGTGCCCAGCGGTTTTCTGCTCGGGACGTATCTCGTGGACCGGTTCGGGCAATCCATGCTCGCCGGCTCGGGCGGCAGCATCGCGGCGCACTTCACGCCGAACTTGATAATGATCGGTGCCGTCGCGGGGGCCGTCTGCGGAGTCCTCGCGATGACCGGACCGGCCGTCAGGCTGGTCCGCGAAGGGCCGTTGGCCTCGATGGCCAGTGTCGGCGGGGTGCAGCGCGTCAGGACGATCCCGATGTGGCCGCTTGTCGCCGGGATCGGACTGCTGGTGGGCGCCGTTGTCGTGCTGAAGATCTTCGAGCGCGGGTCGTTGCCGCTGTCCGCGGGCATCAACGCGATGACGGTGGGGATGTTCGGCGTGGCGTTGGTGACGGTGTGGATCGCTCCACGTGGCGCCGTGCTGTTGACCGGGTTGCTGACCGCGGCGCGTCCCGACGTCGGGCGTCTGCTGCGTGCTGAGGTTCAGCGCTATGCGCTGATGTTCGCTCTCTGCGCCGCGGTGCTCGCCGCTGAAACCAGCTTGGCCATCAGCTCACACAGCATGGAGTTGCTCGGCACCAGCCAGGTTGTGGCGCAGAAGGCCGACCGACTGCCGGACGCCTTGGTGATCGCCGGACAATCGGTCCTCGATCAACGGGATGGCCGGCTTTCCGACGCCACGTTCACGCTGGTGACCGGCGCGGCGCAAGGGCGGGACGTGTCGTCGCGGTGGCGGTCGACGATCTCGTCGGGGACGTCGTCACGTCTGGTCATCGGCGTCACACCGGGTGATTGGTACAGCCAGGCGCTGTATCAGCCGACCGGTGTAGCCGATAGGTTGTGGCAGGGTTTACGGGCCGGGGAGGTCGGCCTGAGTGAGGTTGCCGCCGGCCGGCTCGGGGTTGCCGCGGGCGGAACGGTCGAGCTGGCGGGCGTCGAAGGGTCGAAGCGTTACCGGGTGGCCGGGACCTTCCGTCCTCGGATGATCAACGACACTGCCGTGGGCGACATCGTCCTGGCCTCGGAGGGATTGGCGCGCTCCGACTGGGCGGCGGTACGCGACCAGGTCGCGGTGAACTATTCCTCGCCTGCCGACGCGACCGCCCACCGTGGCGATTTCCTGAACCTCGGAGCGGGACTGTCGGTGTACGACAACGAGCAATGGCGCGACGAGGCCGCAACTGGAATCACCCGCTTCCTGCAGCCCTACACCATCGCCGCGTACCTGGTGATGGCGGCGGCCGGCTTGAGTGTGCTGAATGTGTTCGTGCTGGGACTTGTGCAGCGCAGGCGGGAGCGAGCCGTGCTGCGGGCGATCGGCGTAGTACCCCGACAGGAGCAGGCCGTCGTCGTCGCGCACGCCGGGGTGCTTGCGTTGCTGGTCGCTGTTCTCGGTGCACTGGGGGGCGTGGGTCTGACGTATCTGTGGTCGCTAGCCTCACCCGTGTTCTACGGCATCAAGATCGACTGGGGTGTGCTGGCGCCGCCACTGCGAACCGGAGTGACCGCCGCGACCGTGCTCGTCATGGCTGCCGCGGTGTACCCGGTGATCCACACCCGACGGCTGGAAACGGTCGAGGTGCTGCGAAACAGCTGATGTGGGCTCGGTGCGGGCAGGGTGACGGCCGCAGGTAAGTAGTGAGGCGCGGACACCGAGCGTGATTGCAGTGGCGCGCTACTGCGTTCGTCACGGCGCACGCGAGCGACGATTTCGTCGAGAACTCGAAACTCGACGACAGGCCATCCTCCAGCCAGAAGAGATATGGAGAAACGACGATGAGCACTCCAGAATTCGCGGCTCGCGGCGACGTGATGTCGAAGATCGCTCCACACGCGACCGGCCACGGATGGGCCAGGGACGGCACCCTACTGCGCGTCGACTCCGACCGCGGTGTCGGCTGGGTGGCCACTCACTACGACCTGAATCTGCGCATCACCCAGCAGGTCTGCGGTTCAGATGAGGAGGTGCACCGGATAGCGGCGCGCTGGGCACAGGGCTGAGAGAGGCCGTGACGAATTGCGATCCGAAGGAACTGTGGGCGAACCGTTGTCACCCGATTGCTGTGATCGGAATGGCCTGCCGGCTGCTCCGGGCTTGGCGCAGCTTACTTACATGCGGCACGGTTGTCGACGACATCGCGGTCGTTGGAGAGCCACATAGACGGGAATCGTCAGATTGCGACTTCACCCGTCCTCGATCATCGACCCAGCCCAGGCGATGTGCCCCTCGAAGCCGAGCGATTCCGCCATTGCGCGATAGCGAATCGCCAAGTCCCGGTACACAGCATCGTCGCCGCGGACCCGGGCCAGCAGCGCGCGCAGCCGCAGCAGCATGATCTCGCGCACCGCCGAACCGTCGTCCGGCAAGTTCGCGAACCAGTCGATCGCTTCTTGGGCTTCTGCCAGGTCGCCCTCGGCGCCACGCCCAAGCAGCGTCTCCACCAGAACGCCGGTACCCCAGACGCCATACCCGAGCCGTCTTACGTGGTGCAGTTCGTCCACGGCTTGGCGCATCACCGCAATGGCAGCATCACGGTCGCCGCGCCTGGCCCTCTCGAGGGTGACCCACAGTTCGGCGACGGGGACCAGGAAGGGAGCACGCTCGCGCACAAAGTCGCGGAACTGCACCATCAGGTCCAGCCCGCGGTCACGGTCGGCCGCGGCGTCTCGAGACAGCAGCACAATACTCAACGTGTACTCGGCCAAGCCCAGTGCGACATCGTGGCTGGATTCTGCGGCCTGCACCGCCTCCTCACTCACCCGTACCGCGGCGTCATCGGCCCGAAGCACCCCGAAGTGAATCGCCCCACCGTAGGTCCAGATGACGACACCGGCGAGGGTTGCCGGGTCGCTGTCTCGGGCCATCGCGACGGCGGCGTGGAGGTCCTGGCGCCAGCCGGGACGGCCCAGCCAGCACCGGGCGGTGCTGCGCCATGCCAGCGCGATCGCCAGCGGTGATCCGAAGCCGAAGCCGGCGCCCTTGGCGGGATCGCCGTCGGCCAGGTCGATGACAATCTGCGACCACCGCAAGACCTCGCCGACTTCACCGGCATCGAACCAGGTGGCGAACGCTACCAACGACAGCCCGATGGTCAAGGTGGGGTCGCCGATCGACTCCAGCAACGCCATCTGTTCGGATGCCAGCCGCGACCCCTCACGCGAGCGACCCGCGTAGAGCAACTCGGCTACTGGCCCGCTCATGGCGATGGCCAGCGAAAGCTTGTCCCCGGCCGCGGTGCACAACTCCCGCAATTCCGCGAAACGGCCCTGGCCTTCCTGGACTGCTCGGGCCAACCCGCCGGTGGCACACAACATGGTGCGCGGGGCGATGCGCATCGACAGCTGGTCGGGGTCGTGGCCGGACTCAGGGTCAGGTAGTGCGTCGGCGATCCGGCGTGCCCGCTCCCAGCTGACCCGGGCAGCGCCGACATCGCGGTTGACGGACCCACGCGGCGGCGCGCATGTGCCAGCCGTAGGCGACGTGCAGTTCGCCCGCTGCTTCGAGATGTTCCGCGATCAGTGCTGCGTTGTCCTCCACCGCTCCCTGGTCACGTTCTTGGATCGCGGCGGCCAGACGCCGGTGCCACCCGGCGCGTGGTTGGCTTCAATGCTGCCGTGGCTCGACTCTAATTGTGCGACGGCCAGTTTCACGGTAACAGTCACGGATTGAACGGGTGGCCTTCGTCGTCGCAGATGAGCTGGATGGCCTGCCGTCCGCTCATCACCGCCATGGGCACGCCGGCCGCCGGGCTACACGCACTGGCCGGCGACGACTTCGTCGACGGTCGCATGGGTCTCCCGACAATGATGAGATGCTTCTCGCTCGTCAGCGGATTGCTCCTCTCCTCTGAAGTCACGTGTGGGATCAGCGAGGGTTTCGGCTGCGGAACGCGGCCAATCTATCAGTAATGAGCGCCGCACAGGCTCGCCTCAGTCCGGCCGGCAAGTGAGCACCGCGACCGAAGCCTGCCGGCCTTGCTTGAGCTGTTTCATCGCTTGGATAAGTCCGTCATCGTGGAAGGGCCGGATCGAGGCAGATGGAAGGCTGAACGTGGAACAGAATCCGCCCTCGGACCGCCCCGGCAGCGAGAACGCGGGCGTCCCGCCAAGCGCGGGTAACAACGGATACGGCGAGCACACGACGTGTCCGCCGACGACATCACAGGGGAAACCTCGGCGCGTCGCCGGGCGTGAGTCGGCGCCTGAAGTGAGTCCCGAGTGTGGCGGGGACTACGAATACGATGAGGCACACGATTTCCGACGCTCCTGAATAGTGCCCTCCCGAGTTGGGTGACGTTGCAGCTCAACCGTTTTCAGAAGGTGTGGTGTACCACGGAGGCGATGGCCGTGCCGGCCGGCGGGCCACCTCGACGGGTTCCTCATGTCAACACACCCGATGGCCCGCAATCGATCACGGATCGAAGCTAAGTAGTGCTGCGCCGGAATTGGCGGGAATGCAGTGCCGTACTACTGGGCTCGTCCCATCGAAAACGGGTGAAGATTCCGGTGCGGAACTCGATCTGACACGAATGGCCCTGACAGCGCTGGAGGAACGACGATGGCCAACGCGAAATACATCGGTCGCGCCTTGATCACGGTCGGGGGCGCTATCCCGCGGCCCACCGGCGAACACGTCGACCACGTCGCAGTCCTGACGCCCGCCGAGGCTCAGCCGCTGCGCTTCGACCGCCGGGGTCGCCGACGCAGGAGAAGCCAGCCATGTTAGACCGGCTTGCGCGACTGGCCGTGACCCGGCCGAAGATGGTTCTCGCCGTGGCCTTGGTGCTCATGGTCGCGGCGCTCGGGTACGGGTCGGGGATCAGCGAACGCCTATCGGGCGGCGGCTTCTATAGCGGTAATTCTGAATCGCAGCGCGCTGCAGCCCTTTTGGAGCAACGTTTCCACGTCGGCAAACCGAACCTGGTGCTGCTTGCGACCCACGCCGGCGGCGGGTCCGTCGACGATCCCGACGCGGTCGCTGCCGGCCGGGTACTCACTCAACAGCTTGCCGCCACGCCCGGCATCACCACGATCACCTCGTACTGGGGAACAGAGAAGTCCGAACTGCTGCGAAGCAATGACGGGACGAAGGCGCTGATCGTGGCGCACGTCGAAGGCGATGAACGCGAGTTTGCGGCGGCGGCCAGACGTCTCATCGCCACCTACCGGGACATCGAGCACGGTCCGCTGAAGCTGGAACTCGGCGGCGAGGCGGTCAGCTACGTCGATGTGACCGATCAGCTCAACCACGACCTGGTGGCCAGTGAAGCGATCGCGATGCCGGTGATCCTGGTGCTGATGACGCTGGTGTTCGGCAGTCTCGTCGCGGCCGGTTTGTCGCTGGCGATCGGCGCACTGTCGATTGTCGGATCACTGGGTCTTCTCGCACTGCTGTCGGATGTCACCCCGGTGTCCAACTACGCGCTAAACGTGACGACGATCCTCGGTCTGGCCCTCGCGATCGACTACAGCCTCTTGGTGCTCACCAGGTTCCGGGAGGAGAGGACTCGGGCACAGACCCTCGATGATGCGATCGTCGCGTCGGTTCGAACCGCCGGCCGCACGGTCGTATTCTCCGCCACGACGGTGGCGCTGTCGGTGCTGGCGCTGCTTGCCTTCCCCATGATGTTCCTGCGTTCGATCGCCTATGCGTGTGTCGGTGTGATACTGCTCGCGACGGTGTGCGCGATTGTCGTCTTGCCCGCCATGTTGGCAATCCTCGGCTCCCGAGTCGGCTCACTCAACGTCGGCCGGGCGATTCCGCGGCTGATCGGGCGTCGCGCGCCGGCCGAGGTGCGGGCTGCCGAAGACGGCTTCTGGTTCCGCAGTTCACGGCTGGTCATGCGTCGGCCGGTAGCGATGGGCGGCGCGGTTCTGATCCTGGCTCTGGTGCTTGCGGCACCCTTCGGTGCCATCCGTTTGAACTTTCCGGACGACCGGTCGCTGCCGGCCACCATAGAAAGCCGAAGTGTCGGCGACGTGGTCCGCTCCGAATTCCCGGCACAGGCGACCGGCGCGATGGATGTGATCCTGGAAGGTTCCGCGGACGCGGAGCAGCTCGAAACCTACGCCGCCGCGCTGTCGCAGTTGCCGCACGTTGCTGCCGTCAAGCTGGCGACGGCGAACTATGTCGACGGGCAACGCTACGGTGAACGGCCGGTGCCCGCCGCCGATGGTGTCCATCTGACGGTCCTCCCGGACGTGGAGCCCTACAGCGATGCGGCTCACCTGCTGCTTGATCAGGTCCGCGGAACCCCAGCTCCGGGTGCCGCGCATGTCGGCGGACTGACTGCGGAGAACTTCGATACCAAAGATGTTTTGTTGCAACGAATTCCGTTGGCCGCCGCACTGATCGCAGTGGCGATGTTCGGCGTGCTGTTCGCGTTCACCGGAAGCGTCGTACTGCCGATGAAGGCGCTGGTGCTCAACATGGTCAGCCTGTCCGCGACCCTGGGCGCGATGGTGTTCATCTTCCAGGAGGGTCACCTCAAGTGGCTGGTCGGAGATTTCACGGTCACCGGGACACTTTCCACACCGACGCCGATCCTCATCATCTGTCTCGCGTTCGGTCTGTCCATGGACTACGAAGTATTCCTGTTGTCGCGGATCACCGAGGAGTATCGCGCACACGGCGACACCAACCTTGCGGTGATGTCCGGGCTGCAACGTGTCGGCCCCATCGTCACCGCGGCGGCACTGATCATGTCGGTCGTGTTCATCGCGATGGCCACCTCTGAGGTGTCGTTCGTAAAGTTGCTCGGCCTCGGGTTGACGCTGGCAATCCTGTTCGACGCGACGCTGATTCGTGCCATTCTCATGCCCGCCGCGATGACGTTGATGGGTCGCGCGAACTGGTGGGCGCCGAGCTGGCGACGGCATCCCTCGCGCCTGGTCATAAGAGAGCCCAGCCGTGAGCGTCAACTGACGGCACGGTGACCCGACATTCACCTGGGCAGCAGAGCCCTGACGCGGGCACGCTGTAATTTCCCGGATGGGGTCTTCGGTACCATTCCCGGCTCCACGACCAGAATCATCGCGGGCGCAATACCGAACTGCCGGTACACCTCTTGCCCGATCGCTCCCCTGATCTGCCGCACACTGGAATCCTCACGCCAACTGCGTGATTCGACGACGATCGCAACGTTCTCGCCGTTCTGGCCGAGGCCGAGGCTCAGTGCAACTGCGCTACCGCGGCGGACACCCGCGACGGCTTCCGCCGCACGTTCGAGGTCTGTCGGGTAGATGTTGCGCCCGGCCACGATGATCATGTCCTTGCTGCGCCCGCACACCACGAGCTCGCCACCCTCGGTCAGGTATCCCAGGTCGCCGGTGGCCAACCATCCCTCGCTGTCGCACATGGACCTTCGACCATCCACGTCGAGCTGGAAGGACGCCACATTCGGGCCTCGAATGAGCAGTTCGCCAACGCGTCTGACGTCCAGGTCTGCGCCGGAGTCATCGACGATCCGTATCTCAACACCCGGCAGCGGGCGGCCGAGCCGTACCAGTTCCCGCCCTTGTTCAGCCGGCCGGGCTGTGCCGGCGGACTCGAGCCAGCCTGCGTCCACGACATCGCATCCGAGTGGGTTTCCGATCGGATGCAGTGTGACTGCGAGCGTCGCTTCCGCCATCCCATACGCGGGTGCGAGCACATCCGGATCAAGGCCAAACCGCTCGCCTGCCGCCAGAAAACGGCGAACGGCCGCTGCGTCGAGCGGCTCGGCGCCACTCATCACCACGCGCAGGCTGGATAGGTCGTAGGCATCGTCGGCAGCTTCTTCGAGCTGCTTCGCCTCCAAGGCCAACGCGAAGTTGGGTGCTGCCGTGATGGTGCCGCGGTGCTGCGACACCAGTTCCATCCAGCGCAGTGGAGCCCGAACGAACTCGGCCGGAGTAATGATCACTGCGTGGGCTTGCGCGTGCATGGCGGCGAGCAGGAACCCGACCATACCCATGTCGTGGTACAGCGGTAGCCAGCTGACCAGGACTTCTTCGGCCGGATTGTGGCTGACCAGTTGGGTCAGCGCGGTGAGATTCGCGTGCAGGTTGCGATGGGTGATTCCGATGGCCTTTGGCGCAGCGGTCGAACCGGATGTCAACTGCAGCAGGGCGACTGACTGCGGCGCCGGATCGAACGGGTCGATCGCGCGGCAGTCGAGCAGTTCCCCGAGCCGATAGGCAATACCGAGTTGCACCGTAGTGAACGGATCGGCCAGTATGACCGCTTTCGCCCGGAGCATGGTGAGCACGCGCCGTTGTTCGGCGATCCAGGAAGGCCAGTCTGTCCGCAGAGTCGGTTGGTGGAGCATGGTGAGAGTGGCGTCGCGCATCCACACCGCCAGCGAGATTCGGGCGACGTCGTCGGCCCGGGACGCCAAGACCGCGACGCGATCGCCAGGGCCGATTGCGCGTTCGGCCAGGCCCCCGGCGATTCGCAGGGCGTCGTCGGTGATCCTCTTCCAGGAACTGCGCCGCGCCGGCCGGCCGGCGCACACGAGTCCCGCCGTGGCGCTGGCCGAAAACGCGGCGTCGGTGAATTCACTCATCTCGTGCCTCCAGGGCGGTTGCCAGCGTGGCCACCAGGTCTCCAAAGGTCACGCAGGAAGCGGCCTCTTCGGCACCGACCTGCACGCCGAACCACCGACCCACCGACGCCCCGATCGCCGCGAACGCCAGCGAATCCAGTGCCAGGTCGGCGATCAGGTAGGCGTCGTCGGTGAGGTGCTCAGCCGGGATATTCAAGTCCTTGAGCAGCACACCTGCCAGGAACGTCTGCGCGGTTGCGGTGGTGTCCATGTCAGGTTCCTCCCCTGGTGCGGACGCTGCGGTGACGAACGATCTCCGGCCAGTGCGGCATGCTGTCGATCCGGATCACGGCGACGGTGAGGGACATGCCCGCTCCGTTGTTCACCATGAGGACTCGGTCGCCGACGCGGATCTGGCGGGTAACGATGAGGTGGGTGAGCGCAGCGGGATGGTCGGACACCGACAGGTGGCCGAGGTCGCGGCCGAAATCGAGTACCCCTGTCTCCGCAGGTCTTCCGAATGGTGCCAGGAGCGCCTCGATGTACCTGCTGGTTCCAGAGAAGACGTGGGTCACCCTCTGCACGTCCGACATGTCGATCTCGGCGTCGGCGAGCGCGCTGACGATCAGGTTGCGGCGGGTGCGCATGAACTCGCTCATCAACTTCGGCAACTGCTCGGGATGGCGCTGGATGAAATTGCGAGTGCGCGCGGGGACGTCTGCCGCCGTGGCAGCGTCGAAGCGCGGTGGAAACAGCGGCCCGGGAAGCCGGCACATTCGCTCGAACTCGGGAAGGCTCGCGTTCACCAGGGACTCCACCCGGGCGAATCCGGTTTCGGTGGAGACGATGACGGCACTCGCTGCGTCGCCGAGGACGGACCCGCGATCGGTGGCGCCTTTCGCGTACCCGTACCGGTCGAACTCGGGCGAACCCCAGTTGTCGGCGCCGGCGATCAATGCGGCCCGTGGGCCTCCCAGCAGCGAGAGGTAGCCGGCCGCGAGTGAGAACCCGAGAAGCGTCGAGTTGCATGCGGCCTCGATCCCGACGGCCGGCGCGGTCCCGCCGATGGTCTCGCGCTGTAGGTAGTGATGCGCGGGCCAGCCGGGGATTCCCTGAATACCGCTGCCGCCGTACAGGATCAGTGCCAGGTCTTCGCCGCGGTAGCGGGACCGCGCAAGCGCCTCCCTGGTGGCGATCACCGCCATGTCAGGCGCGGCGATGTCCCCTGCCACGGCGGTGCCGGTCCAGCCGTTCCGCTCGCGGGTGTCGGCGTCGAGGTGGCCGTCGGCGACCGCGGACTCGGTGCTGTAGGACTCCGGCAGGTAGAGGCCGATCGATTCGATGAAGAAGTTCGCGAGCCGCATGGGTGTCCTGCTAACCAACTGCCCCGATGACGGCGAAGCCCATCAGCGTGCCGAGCAGGCCGAGGGTCGATACCGCTGTGGGCCAGCGGTTGTCCTTGCGGCCGAGATACCTGACGGCGAACAGGGCAACTCCGATGGCAGGCAGTGCGACGATTGCCTTGGCCAGCGGCGAAACGGGCGCGGCGATTGCGAACAGCGCCACGGCGAGCGGTCCGGTGCCGATCGTGAGCAGCGACGTTGTTTGGTAGCCAAGCGAATGAACGTAGCTTCGTTCACCTGCCGCGGGCCGACGGACCAGCTTCTTCCCGAACTCGACCTGGCTGGCGCACAGTGTCAGGATCAGTATTCCCAGTCCGCCGACGACTACGGTCGGCGCACTCGTCCGGATCTCGGTGAAGGCCGCTAGCAGATACAGATACAGCAGCAGTTGAACCGGAAAACTCATCAGCAAATTCACCAGGAGGCTGTCGCCGCGAGTGGCCGGGAATCGCAGCCCGACAGCCATCATCGTCGCGGCGTAGAGGAGCTGACCGGCGAGGACGAGCAGTCCGGTGTGGAAGGACAGATTTGCCACGACGATGACCGTCACGCATACGACGCATAGAGCGGACAACTCCCGGGGCGCAACTGCTCCGGACGCAACTGGGCGTTGCGGGTTGGCGACCCGGTCGTAGTCCCGGTCTCGGATGTCGTCGAGGACACGCATGATCAGCAAGTCGGCGAACAGGGTCGCAGCGACTATCCCGAATGTCGGAATCGCGCTGGCGGGAAGGCGCTCGCCGGCGAGCGCGGCAAACAGACCGATGCCCCCGGCACCGAACGCCAAAACGTACACGCTCGACAGGACCGGGGGATACCGGTGAAGTACGAAGTGGGAGACGCGAACCGCGGTACTCATTGCCCGGCTCCTCGCCACGTTGCCGGCAGGCTCCACACCCCGCGCGTGAACATGTCTGTGCGCCAATCAATGTCGGAGTCCGTGACCAGGGATAGCCCGTCCAGTCGCGACAGCAGGGCTCGCAGGCCGACTTGGAGTTCGAGCCGTGCTAGAGGCGCTCCGAGGCATCGGTGCAAACCGTGGCCGAACCCGAGGTGCGGGTTGGGGCTGCGTTGCGGACAAAACGTGTCGGCATCGGGAAACACATCGGTATCGCGATTGGCGACGTCGACCACGGGAACGACGACTTCGCCCCTCGAGATACGGCGATCGTGGAGCTGCACGTCCGCCACAGCCACGTGCGCCCGCCCGGCCGTGCTGACGAACCACACCCAGCGGAGCAGCTCTTCGACCACCGACGGGATCTGGCCGGGGTTTCGGCGAAGTGCATCCGGCAGCCCGGGCTGTGCAAGTAGCTCGATGAGCCCCAACGCGAGGTGGCTGCCGGTCGTCTCGGCGCCCGACATGAGCAGACCCATGCTGAGCAGGACGATGTCTGCGTCGGCAAGTCTGCTCGCCGACCCATCGTGTACCAACGCATCGATCAATCCGCTGTCGATGTCTCCGCGCCGTGCCCGAACCACCTGACTTTCGAAGTATTCGGTCAGGTCGAGTGTCGCTTTGCCGACCTCGTCGTCGCGGTAGTGACCGCACGACCACGCCACCGTCATTCGCGGAGCGAGATACGGCAGATCCGCGGTGTCCAGGCCGAGCAGGCTCATGTGTACGAGGTTGGGGAAGGGGTGGCAGAACCGCGCGTAGATGTCGGCGGGCGGTCCGGCTGCGAGCAGGTCACCGATGAGTTCGTCGGCGACGTGTTCGATGAGCGGCCGGGATTGTTGCGCCCTTCGGGTGGTGAACCATCGCTGGATGGCGTGGCGCCGAACAGTGTGAAGTGGCGGATCGCTGGCAGCGAGCGCGAGAGGCGGCGAGCCGGAGCCTTCCCACAGCGTGCGGAGATGGAACTGTGCACGGCTGAAGCGGTTGTCGCTCAAAACGGTTCGTACATCGCATTGGCGAGTGACCGCGATGGCCGGCGTGCCGTCGGGCAACTCGACGTCTCTGGTCGGCTGTGCGCGAAATAGCTCGACATGTTCCGGGGGCAGCGAAGTGCCCGGTTTGGGATCGAGCGGCAATTCCATGGTGTCACCGCTGTTTCTCTGGGTGCCGCTGGAAAATGCGAACGGTTCCGGAGCGGCCGTTGATTTCGATATCGTCGCCATCGGATATGGCGGTGGTCGCCCCGGGAACTGCCACTACGGTCGGGATACCGAGCATCCGGCCGGTTATCGCGGTGTGGGAGACCATGCTGCCACGCTCGACCACGATGCCCGAGGCGTTGAGCATCAGTGGTAGCCAGCCCGGATCGGTCTCGCGGGCGACGAGAATTCGCCCAGCGCAATCGTCGGGCCGGACATCGGGGCGCAGCACCAATTTCGCGTGACCGCGGGCGATCCCGACACTCGATGGGAGACCCGCCAGCACGGTGGTGCAGTCTGCGGGCGCCGGGGTTCGTGCAGCGCTGCGCCGAAGATCGGCGACATCGGTCGGCGGTGCCGTGGTGGTGAATCGGTCGGCGAGCGCCGAACGGCTGCATGACTGTAGGTACGCGTCTTTGCGTGCTCGTGCCAGGTGGCGGAGATCGGCGTGTGTGCAGGTGCCGTCGAAGGCGCCCAGCACCTCCTCGGCTTCCAGGTGGACGTAGTCGTCGGGCGAATCCAGCCATCCGGCTGCGGCCAAGTCCGACCCGAGACGACCCATGGCCTCCCGCGAGAAGCCGTAGAGCTGGGTGCGGCAGAACCGGGTGTCCTCGCGGGCCTTGACCAGGAAGCGTCCGGCGCGCAGCACGACGCGGAGGATGGCGCGCCTGGACCGGGCCGGGCAGATTCTGCGTAGTTCATCGACCGCCGCCCTTGCCGCGTTCGATTCTTGACGCAGTGTCTGCTGCATCGTCGTTCCCGCCGCGACGAATGGCAGCAAGGACTCGATGAGCATCTCGGGTCGTTGACGCGGCGTAGGTTCCTCGATCTTGAGGTCGTTCATCGCGCGATCGCCGAACGTCCGAAGGTGCGTTGTGGCGTCGGCGGCCAGCCTGCTGCCGTAGACACCGCTCGCGATATCGCCCCACGTGTCATGTGCCTCAGCGGTCAGCACTCGCTGCGACAATCCGGGGATGGCGTTGATCTGCTCAGCCAGCGCCACAGTGGAGTGCACCGACTTCAAAGTCCGGTTTGGCGTCCCCCCGGGCAGCAGCGCAGCGAGGTTGACCTCGGCGTCCGCTGTCCACCGCTGGAGCAGCAGTGCCCCCGCGGCGTAGACGGCAAGTCCCAGATAGCTGGCCAAAATCGTGACACCCCAACGGTTCTCGGCCTCCGACCACACTCTGCGGTAGACGGCGACGACGTCTTCAGCTGGCAGTTGCGCGATTTCCATTCCGGCGACGTGCTGGTCGTCCCACCAGGTCAGGAAACTGCGCAGGCGGCGGGGGAAACGTACGGCGGCCCAGATCAGTCGCGGGGACCGTGCGAGTAGACCTGCGATCGCCCGGCGGCCGGGCGCCGGGTGCGGGACGGGGCTGGGTGCCTGTAGTCCGAGCGATCGCTCCCACAGCGGGCGCAGGACGTCCCAACCGGGGATCTGGCTGTGCAGGGCGTACCACGCGTCCAGCCGGTAGTAGACCCGGCCGTCGAGGTATCCGATCATGCGGCGGAGATGGTGCTCACGGCTGCGTAGTTGGCTCTCGGGAACGCCGACGATGCGATAGAAGTCGCGAAAGCCCATGCGGTAGAAAGTTCGGGCGTGCGAGTACGTCATGGCCGTGGTCACGCCCGGAAAGCTTTCGGTCAGATTGTGATTCGTCCACTCGACACCCGGGCCCGCCGTTCGCGGCCGCGCGGCGGGTCGTGCCTGTACCAGGTGGATGGCTGAGTCGGCGGTGATGACACCCTCGATGTCCTGGGGGCAGGCGAAGATCCGCTCGGCGGTTTGCGCCAACGCCGCGATCTGGCCGACTTGTGTATCGGAGAGCACCGGTTTGTCGGTGAGTTCAGCAGGAACCGGATATTCGACCACCCCACCGGTGGGCGCTCGGCGGAGCATTCGTTCCTTGTGCGAAATGCGCCGCTCGATTCCGCCTGCGCGCACGAAGAAGTGGTCGATGTCGGCACGCTCGGCCACAGCACCTTCTCCGATGCCGTAGACGGCGGCCACCAGAGTCTCTCTGGTTCCGGTTACGGGGTCATGCGTGAATGCGACGAACGAGCTGCTGCCATCCATCATCTGCTGAATGCCCACGCACACACTGAGTGCGGTGGGGTCGATTCCCCGGCGCGCGCGGTAAAGCACCGACTTGACGCTGAAAACCGATGCGGCGCAGGTTGTAACACCGTCGATCAGTGCGCCCGCGCCGACGTAAAGGTGACTATCGGTGAGCCCCGCGAACGGGTCGGCGGCGTCGTCTTCGCCCGGGTGGCCGTCCCGTCCGACTACGCATGCGCGAACTGCCACGTCGCGCAAGCCGAGGCCGAAGTACTTCTCCCAGATCTCGGTCTGCATCTCCAGCGTCAGAGGCACCCGTTCGGCAGCGAGGCGAGCCGTCTCGGCCCATGCGGTCAATCGCTCGACACCGGCGCCGACGCCCGGAAAGGCGGCGACCGCATCGGCGATGGCTGTCCACGGAGTATCGATGACGACGCAGAAGAAGGGTGGGACCGAAACCCCGGCATCGCGTAGCCGTTGCTGGCGCGCGAACTTGTGACCCACCAGGCTTGGGTCGGCCAGTTCGGCCGGTGCGTCGACGATCTTGATCATCACCACACCCCGGGCAGGATGCGGCGTCGGATGCTGGCGAATTCGCGATAGTCGGATGACTTGACGAGAACACCTTCTTCGACCCTGATGCGCCAGAGAATCGCGGCCGTGAGCAGAGCCAATGCCGCGATACTGGCCTGGCTGGCGAAGTAACCCACGAAGGCGGTGTTGGCGAGCAACATCCCGGCATACGCGGGATGGCGCAACACGCGGTAGGGGCCGGAGCAAATGAGGCCACCCTCGGAGATCGGGACGACCCGGTGCGAGTACGCGGTGCCGACTACGTAGATCGCCCATGCGCGTAGTGCCGCGCCCGCAACGAATGCGCCGGCCAGCACGACACCGACCTCCGCGGATACGGCCGGTTCGGAGTACGCGGCCGCGAGAGCGGTCGTGACCCGCGCTCCTGCGTAAGGAACCAGGGTGCGATTCTCCGCGGCCGACTGACGTGGTGTGCCGACGGTGATTCGGGCCTCCGACAAGATCCACGCGACATATGCGAGGACAAGGGCCGCCGCAGCGACGTGCCCGCCGATGATGTGTGTCGCCACCGCGCCGGCGAGTGCGACCACACTGAGCGCCAGCAGAGTGCGAAGACAGCAGGTGGTGAGCCGATCACTGGCCGGCGCGCAGCTTCTCATACTCGTCTCCGTCGACGCACCGGCTCGCAATGAGAACCGAGCCGACTTTGCTTGCTCGATTTCCCATCGTGTGCACGTCGATGTATAGCTTGCGGGTCTGTTCGGGCGCAGTGACTTGCCACGACAGCGCCCGTGCCACGTGACCGGGCGGCACTGCAGTGGGCACTTCCGCGGTGAGACCGACGAATATCATCTTTATCCCCACCGGCTGTTCTCCCCACCGATGCAGAATCGCGATGGTGAACTGGCGGGCAGCTTCGAGAATGGACGCGACGGCGCGGGCCCGCGGGGGCAGTCCACCGATCGCGCCCTCACGTATCCGGGTCCAGACGCGTCCGTCTTCGACAGTCAGGGGACCGATCGCGATGTTGCCGGGTTTGGTCCGGTGCACCAATTCGCCCGGGATGGATCCGTTCCCAAGTGCGGGTGCCGCGGCGCCCGCGATGTGCGGCTGGCTGTCGATGCGCGCCAGCAGACCCGCCGCGATACTGCGGCCGTACTGGATGACTTCGATCCGGCTGGTTCCGCCGGCCTCTCGAGCGGCCATCACCTCCACCGGGGCGCCGAGCTCGCAGAACTTGCTGAAGGTCAGGCGGAAGGTCACGTTTTCCGGCTCCAGCATCGAATGATGCTCTGCCAGTTCAAGACTGGCAACCACGAGCAGCATGCCGGGCACGTGGTCGAGCGGATGATCGAAGAAGACAGGGTCGGCGAGGTCAACACGGGCGAATCCGCGTGCCATTCCTCGGTGTGGTGCGGCGTCCAGGATGTCGATCGTGCGTCCGGCAACCAGCCGAGGCGCAGTCGGTGCGAGTAGCTGCATCGTTGCCTCCTACTGTTCGGCCACCGAGTGTCGGTGATCTCAGCGGTGAAATCGTCACTCGCATTCAGATGGGGCGAGCCCAGTAGAGCCCTACTGCAAATCACGTCCGTTTCGGCGAGGCATTACGTAGTCGCAGCGGTCACTTCCCTACGGCTTGCGAGTCTGTTCGTAATAAGCCAGGGGCCGATTGCGATCATCGGCGAGTTGTCCGCCGTGCTGAGAATCAGCTCACGCTACGATCGATGGGCGGCCAAAACATAAGTGGAAGCGTCGAGTTCGACAACTGTCCGACCCTCACGTCATCGAACTGGCCATCGCCATATGGCCCTCGAAGCCGAGCGAGGTGGCCATCTCGCGATACCGCTCCGCCAAGTCCCGGTATACAGCATCGTCGCCGCGGACCCGGGCCAGCAGCGCGCGCAGCCGCAGCAGCATGATCTCGCGCACCGCCGAACCGTCGTCCGGCAAGTTCACCAACCAGTCGATCGCCTCTTGGGCTTCGGCCAGGTCGCCCGCGGCGCCGCGCTCCAGCAGCGTCTCCACCAGAACGCCTGTGCCCCAAACGCCATAGAAGCGCTGCCCTTCCCCGTGCAGCTCGTCCACGGCTTTACGCATCACCGCAACGGCAGCAGCGCGGCCTCCGCGCCTTGCGCTCTCCCGTGCCGCCAGCAACTCCACGACCGGGACCATGAAGAGACCCCTCTCGTGCAGCACCATGTCGCGGACCTGCACGATCAGGTCCAGCCCGCGGTCACGGTCGGCCGCGGCGTCCCGATTCAGCAGCGCAACACCCAGCGTGTACTTGGCCAGGCCGGCAGCGAGGTTGCTGGCTCCCGCGGAACTGTGCACCGCCTCCTCGAATACGCGCAGCGCCGAGTCATCGGTCCGAGGCACCCCGTAGAGCATGGCGTTACCGTAGGTCCACGCTACGATACAGGCGAGGGTTGCCGGGTCGCTGTTTCGGGCCATCGCGACGGCGTCGTGGAGGTCTTGGCGCCAGCCGGGACGGCCCAGCCACCACCGAGCGGTGCCGCGCCATGCCAACGCGGCCGCCAGCGGCGATCCGAAACCGAAGCCTGCGCCCTTGGCGGGGTCGCCGTCGGCGAGGTCGACGACAGTCTGCGACCACCGCAAGAGCTCGCCGAATTCACCGGCAACCGCCCAGTTGCAGAACGCTATGGGCGTCAACCCGATGGTCGGGACGGGATCGCCGATCGACTCGAGCAGCGCCATCTGTTCGGATGCCAGCCGCGACGCCTCACGCGAACGCCCGGCGTAGAGCAACTCGGATGCCGGCCCGCTCATGCCGATGGCCAGCGAGACCTTGTCCCCGGCCGCGGTGCACAACTCCCGCAACTCCGCGAAGCGACTCGCGCTTTCCTCGATTGCTGAGCCCAATCCGACGGTGGCACACAACATGGTGCGGGGGGCGATGCGCATCGACAATTGGTCGGGGTCGTCGGGTAGTCGGTCGGCGATCCGTCGTGCCCGTTCCCAGCTGACCCGGGCGGCGCCGACATCGCGGTTGGCGGACCACGCGGCGGCGCGCATGTGCCAGCCGTACGCCGCGTGCAGTTCGCCCGCTGCTTCGAGTTGTTCGGCGATGAGCGCGGCGTTGTCCTCCACCGTTCCCGGGTCACGTTCTTGGATCGCGGCGGCCAGACGCCGGTGCCACCCGGCGCGATCGGATTTCAGTTGCGATTCGTAGGCCACCGCGCGGATCAGCGGGTGCCGGAAGGCGTACTCGGCGTTGGGGGTGAACCGCATCTGATCGATCAGCTCGACACTGAGCAGCTCGTCGAGCACCGCATCGACGCCCAGCGCGGCCAGCAGGCCGGCGTCGAAGCGGGCGCCGATCACCGACGCCGCGTTGAGCGTCTGCTTGGCCGCGGTGTCCAACCGGTCGATGCGTGCCGCGATGGCCGCCTGCACCGTGACCGGCACCGCCACGTCGGCCACATCGGTGTCACTGACGTAGCCGCCGTGCGCGCCGGTCAGCACCCCGCGCTGGGCCAGCTCGCGCACCATCTCCTCGGCGAAAAACGGGTTCCCCGCGGCCCGCTCGGCGATCACCTGGCCCAGCTCGCCGACCGAGGAATCCGACCCCAGCAACTCACCGAGCAGCGCCGCGACCTCCGAATCACCCAGCGGGCCAAGCGCGATGGTCTGCGCGCCGGGCACCCGCGTCAACGCCCCCTGATACTCGGGACGGGAGGTGGTCAGCACCATCGACGGGGTCCGCGGGATGACGGACAGGAAGTCGGCGATCATCGACTCGCTGACCGCATCGATCCACTGCGCATCCTCGATGAGCAACAGCGCCGGTGCGGTGCGGGCCAGCGACGCGGTGTTGATCAGCGCGGTCAGCCGGCGCCGTCGGGCATCCGGGTCGATCTGAGGCAGCGCCACGCCGGGGTCGGCGACGCCGAGCAGGTCGTCGAGCAACAACAGATCCTGCGGGTCGCCGTCGGGCACCCGTTCCCGCACCCGCACGCGGGCGGGTGTGCCGTCGAGGTCGGTCACGCCGAGACCCGCCCGCAGTAGCCGGGTCACGGCGTAAAACGGGACGTCATGGGCATGGGCTTCGCAGAACGCCCACACCACCTCGATCCCGCGACCGGCTGCGGCTGCGGCGGCCTCGCGGGCCACCCGCGACTTGCCGATGCCCGGCGGGCCCACCACCTGCACCACCGCACCGCGGCCACCGATCGCCCGCTCCAGCAGGGCGTCCAGGGCGGCCATCTCCCAGCGCCGGCCGACCAGGGGCGCCTCGGCGCGCCCGAGGGGGCCATCGCGCGGGCCGATCGCCACCAGCCGGTGGGCGGAAACCGGCTGATCGGCACCCTTGATGTGCACCTGCTGCGGTTCGGCCAGCAGCACGTGGTGTTCGACGAGGCGTGCGGTGGACTCCGAGAGCATCACCGCGCCGGCCGGGGCCGCCGATTCCATCCGCTGCGCCAACCCGACCGTGTGCCCGGTCGCGGCGTACCCCAACGTCCCCGACCCGATCTCACCGGCGATGATGCGGCCCGAGTTCAGGCCCACCCGCACCCGCAGCGCCACCCCGTCGCGGCGCGCCACCTCGGCCGCCAACCGGCTCGCCTCCTGCTGAATCTCCAGCGCGGCCAGGCACGCCCGAAAAGCGTGATCCTCCAACGCGATCGGGGCGCCGAACACCGCCATCAGCCCGTCGCCGGTGAACTCCACTCGCCCGCCGCCGTAACGGCGCACCACCGCCGCCGAGCGCTCCAACAGCTCGGTCATGATCTTGCGCAACCGCTCCGGATCCAGCGCCGCCGCAATGCCCATCGAACCCACCACATCGGCGAACAACACCGTCACCTGCTTGTACTCCGCGGTGTCGACAGCGGCCGCCAGCGGCGACCCGCACGCCGCACAGAACCGGGCGCCCTCGGGGGGCGCTGCGCCACACGACCGGCACATCCCTGGCGCTGCTGTCACCACATCCTCCGCCGATCCAGTGGTCCGCACTGACTGCCTTGATCCGCTAAGGGTATGGCTTCTCGTGGTTACGCAGCGGGATTCCGTACGCGATGCAACCGAAGCAGAATGCTGCGGCCACCCGCCCACACACATACCGACCTTGACGCCCGCCATGCCGAAATCGGCGCTGCCCCCGATCTCGGCCGCCGCCAGGATGCGACCCTCTTCGAACCGCGTGCCGCACTGGACGATGTCGACCTTCGCGGTGGTCTTGAAGGCGGATCGGTGAATCACACCGCTCCACAACGCCATAACCGTGTCGCAGCTCCAGTCCGGTTCGAAAGCACGGTTCTCAGCCGGATCCACGCATCTACGACATGGCGTTGGCCCACGCCAAGTGGCCCTCAAAGCCGAGGTCCGCGGCCAGCGCGCGATAGCGATCCCGATAGTCCCGGTACGTTGCCTCGTCGCCACGGGCCCGGGATAGCAGCGCACGCAGCCGCAGCAATGTGATCTCGCGGACCACCAAGTGTTGATCTGCCGGCAGGTTCGCCAACCGGTCTATCGCGTCCTGGGCTTCGGCGATGTCGCCTGCGGCACCACGGGCCAGCAGCGTTTCCACCAGAATGTCTGTGCTCCAAACGACATAGGTGAGCCGTCCGGCTCGGTGGAATTGGCTTGTGGCGTCGCGTATTACTGGTATGGCGCCGTCGCGGTCGCCGCGCCTGGCCCTTTCCCGCGCGGCGTGTACGTCGGCAACCGGGACTTGATACGGCGCAGACTTCCGCCAGTGCTCCCGGACCTGTGTCACCAGCTCCAGTCCGCGCTGACCGTCCGCGGGTGCGTCGCGATACAGCAGCGCAATACCCAGGGTGTAGTTGGCGCCGATCAGCGCGGCATCGTCGCTCGATCCCTCTGCGTTCCGCGCGGCCTGCTCGATGGCGCCGACTGCACAGTCGTCGGACCGCAGCACTCCATAGCAGATCGCGAAACCATAGGTCCAGGTGACGACAGTCGCGTGGGTAGCCGGATCGCTGCGCCCGGCTATCGCGACGGAGTCATCAACGTCCTGCCGCCACCCGGGAAAGCCCAGCCACCATCGAGCGACACCGCGATATGCCAAGGCCTCCGCCAGCGGCGAACCCACACCGAACGTGGCACCTCTGGCGGGATCGCCCTCGGTCAGGTCGATGACGGTCTGTGACCACCGCAAGATGTCGGTGAATTCACCGGTGTCGAACTTGGTGTGCAGAGCCACGAGCGCCAATCCGGTCGTCAGGTTCGGATCACCGATCGACTCCAACAGCGCCATCTGTTCGGATACCAGCCGTGACGCCTCACGCGCGCGCCCACCGAACAGCAGCTCGGCTGCCACGCCGGTCATGCCGACGGCCAGTGAGGCCTTGTCCCCGGCCGCGGTGCACAACTCTCGCAACTCGTCGAAAAGGCCCGAAGTGGGGATGTAGACACGCCAGGCGGTGGCGCACAGAAGTGCGCGCGGCGCGATGCGCAACTGGATGCGATCCAGGTCGTCCTCCGGCAACGCATCGGCGATCTGCCGCGCCCGTTCCCAACTGATCCGAGCCGCGGCGATGTCACGATTCGTCGACCAAGCACCGGCGCGCATGTGCCAGCCATATGCTGCATGCAGCTCGTCGGCCGCCTGTAGATGCCCGGCGATCACGGCCGCATTCTCGTCCACCGACTGCGGGCCACAGTCCTGGATCGTCGCGGCCAGGCGCCGGTGCAACTCAGCGCGATCCGACTTCAGCTGGGATTCGTAGGCCACCGTGCGTATCAGCGGATGCCGAAACGTGTACTCCGGGTGCGCGGTGACGGCAACCTGATCGATCAGCTCAGCCTTCGTCAGCTCAGCGAAAACAGGATCGATCCCCAGGGCGGTCACAAGGTCCGCCCCGAACCGGGACCCGATCACCGACGCCCCTCTCAACGTGCGTTTAGCCCCGCTGCCCAGACGGTCGATGCGTGCCTCTATTGCCGCCTGCACCGTTGCGGGAACGGTGACGGCGGCGGCATTCTCGCGACAGACATAGCTCCCGCGAACGCCGTTAAGGATGCCGCGCTGGGCCAACTCCAACACGATCTCCTCGGCGAAGAATGGGTTCCCGGCGGCCCGTCCGGCGACGGCTGCCGCTAGGTCGCCGATGGAGGGATCGGCGCCCATCAACTCGGCGATCAACGCTGCGGTCTCCGAATCATTCAGCGGCGCAAGTGCGATCGCCTGCGCACCGGCCGTCCGAGCCAGTGCCCCCTGGTACTCGGGGCGGTAGGTGACCAGCACCATCGACGGGGTCTGGAGGATGACCATGAAGAGGTCCTCCAATTGCCCAACAATAGGCGGTTCACCAGCGAAGAACGGCGACTTCAGCGGCCGCGCCACCGGGATCGGTCCGTTTCGAAGCCGGTCTCGATCAGCACGGTCACGCCGTCGCCTTCACCACGTGCCCGACGATGTGGTCGTAGACACGTTCGGTGACCTCGCGGGCGTCGCTCATGATGTTGTAGCCGTGGTCTACGCCGGGCACCTCGTAGTATTCGGCGAGCGCACCGACGGCCTTGAGATTGTTTGCATACCTTCGTGATTCGTTGCGCAGGCGGTCCTGTTCGGCCGCGACCACCAGGGCCGGCGCGATGCCGGCCAGTCCGTGGCCGTTGGTCCCCCACGCGGGGGAGACCAGGCGGTCGCGCCGGCGAGACGGGTCCGGAACGTAGGCGGTGTCGAAGATCTCACTCATCCACGGCTTCATCACCGCCTTGCCGCCGATTGTCGACGGCTTGTCCCGCAGGCGGGTCACCAGATCCAGCGGCGCGTAGTGCAGCACCTGCAGCGCGATGGCGGGACCGCCGTTCTCCCACGCCAGCCGCGCTGCGGCCGCGCTGAGGTTGCCACCGGCGCTCTGGCCGCCGACACACAACCGGGCACCGTCCCAGTCCCGGTCCGCGCCGGCCGCCCAACACACGATGTCGTAGATCTGTTCCGGTGCCGCCGGGAACCGATATCGGGGTGCTAGAACGTAATCCGGGTTGAGCACCACGACGCCGGCACGCGAGGCCAGGTAACGGCACCAGGGGTCGTCCTGCTCGGGTCCTCCGATGACGAACCCGCCGCCGTGGACGTTGACATAGACGGCTGGGCGGGTACCTGACGCTGCCGGTTGGTAGACGGTTGCGCTGACCGGCCCGTGGCGGGTGGGAATGGTGGTCGCTGCCCTGGTCCCGGTGATCTCCGGAAAGCGCACCGCTGCTCGGGGTGTGGCCGGGACGACAACGCCGAGGATCCGCGCGAGCGTGTCCGCGACCAGCGGTGCGGACAACACTGACATCGGTACAACTTCCTCTCAGCTGGCCGAATCGCGCCGTACACGGACAGCATCGCACCCGTCGGTGTTGCGCGCGTCTGAGCCGGCCAGTACTTCTGACGGTGTGAAAAACGTCTTCACAGTATGAATTCGGCGTGACCGTCGGGCCCGAACACGGTTGGATAGGACCCGTGTCCAACCATTTCACCGGCCTGAGCCTCGGCCCGCCCTTGGGCGATCAACGCCTGGACCTCTGCGACCTGTACGCCTTCCAATCGCCGGCGGACTCCAGTCGGACCGTCCTCATCCTGAACGCCAATCCCAATGCCGATGCGTTGCACCCCGACGCCGTCTATCGGATCAACATCGACAACGACGGCGACCTGCGCGACGACATCGCGTTCAGCTTCGTCTACTCCGAGCCGCGGGACGGCCGCCAGACCGTCGACGTGTACCTGGCCTACAACGCCGAGGCTGAAGCCGACACGGCGGTGGGTTCACGGATCTTCCAAGGTGTCGAGGTGTCCTTCGGTCGGGCGCCCAACATCGTGTCCTCGGGCAGTTTCACGTTCTGCGCCGGTGCCCGCAGCGACGCGTTCTTCTTCGACTTCGACGGCATCAAGAACCTGTTCGACATCTCCGGCGGACGCAACTTCACCGCGCCGCACCTGGGCGACGAATCCCCGTGGACGGGTGTGGATTCCAACGCGGCGGCCAACGTCTTCGCCATGGTGCTGGAGTTGCCGACCTCGGCGCTGGGCGCCGATCCGGACATCCGCATCTGGGGACGCTGCAGCCTGCGTCGCGACGGTGAACTGGTCCACGTCGACCGCGCGGGTCATCCGTCGGTCAGCAGCTTCTTCAACACCGATGACACCAAAGAGGAGTACAACGCCGGCGAACCGATCCGGGACCGGGAACGCTGGATCGGGATGTTCATCCACCTGATGGGCCACACCGGCGGCTACAGCCGCGAGGAGGCCATCGCGGCGATCGAGCGGGAGGGCACGCTGCCCGACATGCTCACCTACAACCCGTCCCTACCGGCGAAGTACCCGAACGGCCGGGTGTTCACCGACGACGTCATCGACTACCGGCTGGCCTTCCTCACCAAAGGCGACTGTCCCCCAACGGGTTTGAGCCCGCACACCGACACCCTGACCGAATTCCCGTATCTCGGGCCGCCGCACTAGCGGCGTCTGTCAACTCTCTTGAGCGTCCAGGAAGTCGTCGATGTAGGTCCAGGTCGTCGCGGCGGCCTTGGCGCCGGTGAGCACGCCGAGATGACCGCCGGGAGCGGTCTCTAGCCGCACCACCGGCGCATTCGGCAGCAACTGACCGACGTGGTGGGCCGTCGCGACCGGCACCAGCACATCAGTACGGCCGGCCACATTCATCACCGGAACCCGCACGTCGGCCAGGTCGACAGACCTGTTCTGGCCTTGGACCTTGCCGTCTGCCAAGTCGTTGTCACGGAAGATTCGCTGATAGACCTGCAGGGTCGCGCGGCCAGGATAGGCCAGCATGTCGTTCATGACGGCGTCGACAGCCTCGACGTGGGCGAGGAACTCACGATCGTCTCGGCGGTTGAAGAGCGTGACCGGCTTCTTCAGGTAGGTCATCAGGGAGGTCGCCTTGAATGCCGGCCCGACCATTTGCCGCGGGACGCCGCCGAGAAACCTGAATGTGGCGCCCATGATCCGCCCCTGGGTGACGTTGCCGATCGCCAGGGCCCGTGCAGCCATCGGATTCTTGCTGACGTCGAAGGGGCTGGCGACCATCGCCACCGATTTGATCGGCAATTCCGGAAATACGGCCGCAGTCATGATCGACAGCAGCCCACCCAGACACCACCCGATCAGATGCACTTGGCGTCCGCCGCTGTCCTCGGACACTTTCTTCACCGACTCCGGGAGGACCTCCGTCACCCAGTGCTCGAGCCCGAGGTCCTTGTCGGCAAACGTGATGTCGCCGTAGTCGACGAGGTAGGTCGGTCGGCCGGCCGTCACGAGGTGTTCTACCAGTGAACACCCGCGCCGCAGGTCGAAGCAGACGGCTCGGGCACCCAGCGGCGGCACGAGCAGCACCGGTGTGTCGTGCGTGGTGTCAATCGGCTCACCTTGGGTGGCGCTCTTGTGCTGCGCCGGCTCATAGCGATGCAGGGTCAGTGTGCGGTCGGTGGCGATCACCTCCGAGGGCATCCGCCGGGTATCCGCGACGCCGCCTTTGGCCAGGAAGTCGTAGAGGTTGGCAACAGCTCGGCGACGCTGTTCCAGTGTTCGCTTACGGTCGAATACAGATGTCACCGCAATCACCCGTTCCCGCTCCGCGTTCGCTGTGACGAGAGTATCCCGTGTTCTTTGGGCAGAAGAGCAGTATGCGTAGCGCAGTCTCCAGGTCGACGCTGTACATCAGCCGAAAGGTCGGCGCTGGTTTCGTTACGGCTCGATGCGCATCCGGCCGGGGCTCCACAGGCCCGACCGGGTGGCGGTGCCGAGTTCGATGTGCGCGGCCGGAGCATTGACGATCGTCTCGAACCTACGCAGCGAACCCCAGTCGCGGCCCCAGTCCCGCGACAGGTACGTCGGAATCACATGGGCGCGCAGCAGCACATCGCTGATTCCCAGCAGTCCGCCGTTGATGCCGTCCTCCCAGCTGTCGGTGTCCATCCGCTTGGCGTTGTAGTCCGGCGTGATACGGAATCTCGGTACTTCGGCGACGCCGTTGGCGTGCAGCATCGGCTGCTGGCAAGGGAAGGCCAACCCGACCGCCCAGTCCATCAATACCGGCTGCTCGGAGCCGACGTACTCCTGTACCGAACGCAGCTCGGGTACCCGTGGCGGGGTAACCGCCACCCAGTCGCCCAGGCTCAGCGACCTGTCCTCGGCGACCACGCGAACCAGTGTCGCGTCGGCCGGGATGTTCGCCCGTGGAAAGCGCAGGTTGCGCCAGGACGGGATCGGGCCGAGGTCGTAGGGCACCACCCGGCCGGCGGGCTGCGCCGCGCCGTCCGGGCCGGGTCGCGCGTACTCCAGTTCGACGGCCTGACCTTCGGTGAAGCCTTCGGACACGCTGTAGCCGGCGATGGTTCCGGCGGCGGTGACGACCACGAGCGGGTGGCCGTCGTCGGCCGGCGGCAGCTGATACCAGGCGGTGTTCAAGGTGCTCTGTTGCTGCGCACCCTCGACGTAGGATCCGGCCACCGGCACCCGATCGGGGTCCAGACCGTACGGCAGCGGCACGGTGGAGCCGCCGACGCCCGGGGTGCGCAGCTTGGCCGGCGCGTCCCAGTCGTAGTCGGTGCCCGGCACCGAGTAGGACAGCCGAATCGATTCGGCGACGATGTGTTCGGGCACTCCGTTCGGCGTGAACCCCACCGGCTTCACGCCGCCCAGTGGTCCGAGCGGGCCGTAATCGCCCGGCAGCGGCGTTAAGAATCCGGCGTTGGCATCCGGCTCGACGAGAACGTCGTCGGCCAGCCCGCAGCCACCCGTCAGGGCGCGCAGGTTCGCCCAGGCATTGGAGTAGGTGGGGTACTGGCGTACCGCGCCGACGAGCATCGAGGCCATGAACACCACCACCATGAACCCGGCCGCGAGTGGGATCGGCGCCGCGGTCAGCAGTACGGCAACGCGGCCCGAACCGCGGTCACGCGGCGCGAAGTGCAGCCAGACGGTGTAAATCGCAACCAGCGCGAAAAGCGCCAAAAACATTGTGCTTACTGTGATTCCGGCGATCTGCGGCTTGGTGGTGTTGAACAGCACGCCGTAACTGGACACGTACCACCAACCGTTGGTGGTGGCCCAGCACAGCGCGAGTACGAACAACAGTGCGCTCAGGAAGGTCATCCGGTTGCGCGACCAGCGCAGCACCGCGGGTGACACCAGCACCGTCGTCAGCGCGGCCATGGCCGCTCCCACCGCCGCGAACAGTCCGAAGTGGTGGACCCATTTGGTCGGGGTGAACATCAGGAAGAACATGGTGGCGAAGATGACACCCATCAACCGCCAGGCCGGCCCGCGGGCTACGCCCGGAATCCGCTTGCGGCGCAACATGATGAACATGGAGGTGAACAGGCACAGCGCGGTGATCAGGAAGCCGAACCGTCGTGACAGGGAACCGTCGACCGTCGGCAGGATCAGGTAGTAGTAGCGCAGGTTCTCGGTCCACCACTCCTGGCTGGGGCCGATCGCGGTGCGAATCCTGGTGGCTTCCAACACCGTTGCGAGAGTCTGGTCGGCGAACACGACGGTCAGGATCACGGTGCCGGCGGCCAGCATCGGTGCCAGCAGGGGCCAGGTCCCCACCACCTGGCGACGTCGCATCAGGATGCGCAGGATCGGCCGGCCGCCGGCCACCAGCGCTGCCACCGCGATGAGCCCGGTCGGCTGGATTCCCAGGGTGAACGCGGCGGTGACGATCGCCAGCGCGGCCGGAGTCAGCCGGCCCGACGAGATGGCTCGTTCGATCAGCACGTAGGTGATCAGCGCACCGGTGGCGATCTGCCCTTCGGGCCGCAGTCCGTTGTTGAACGGCATCCACGCCGCCAGCAGCACCAGGCCCGCCGTCCACAGTGCCGGTCGACTCGAAACCACCGCCGGGCCCAGCCGCGGCAGCACTTCACGCGACAGCAGCAGCCAGCACACCAACGCACACACCAGATCGGGCAGCCTGATCCAGAGGCTGGCATCGCTGACGCGGGTCATCAGTGCGAGCAGGTTGTAGTACCAGCCGAACGGGTCCTCCGGGCTGCCGAACCAGCGGAAGTAGTTCGACATGTAGCCGGCGTGGTCGGCCACCCGGGCCATCCCCAGGATGTAGCCGTCGTCGGACGAGTTGGCGCCCGCCACGTGCCACACCAGGAACGACCCGACGACCGTCGCGTCCACCAATGTGAGGGTGCGCCAACGGGCCGGGATCAGCCGGCGCATCCGTCGGCCGTCGAGGCGGTCCAGCCGCCACAACGCCAACAGCGCCACGATGGTGGACGCGATCGCCAACAGCATCGCCGCCGACTTCACCGGGGTGGGTTTGGTGGTGAAGCGGGTGTCGATGGTGGCCGAAAGTGACAGACCCGGCGGCGCCGGCCCGGTCAGATCGGTGAACACCCCCACGATCGCGGGCCGCAGATTCGGGTCCTTGAACCCGGTGCGCTGCGGTTGACCGGCGTCCTTCCCGTCGATCTGGGTCAGCCCGACGAAGTCCGCGTACGTGCCGTCGGCGGTCGACGTGATGTCGATACGCGAGCATCCCGGGGCGCCGCCGGTCCCGACGACCCGCGCCCGCGGCACGCTGGCGATCACGACATTGCGGTCGGTGATGTCGACCCGCTGCGAGGTGACGTTGACCAACAGCGCGTTGAGTGCGGCGTCCTTGCCCTTGGCCGGGGCGGTGCCCAGCACCAGACCACCGCGGGCGGGCATGCCGCGGATTACGTCGCACGCAATGGTGATGTCCATCGAAACGGGCGCCTGCGAGATGAGCGGCGCCGTCACGTTGCCGAGTTGTCCACCCTGCGGCCAGGTCAGCTTCGCGGTGGTCTGCTGCACGGGCAGCAGGGGCGTCGCGACCGCCAGGAAGACGCCGAGCAGACCGGCCACGATCGCCACCCACCGGACGGCGGTGATGTTGCCGTCCGGGTGCCGCGTCTCGGGGACCGCCAGGGTGGTGTCACTCATGGCAGGGCCCGAATCGGTCCCGGTCGGCTCCATCCGTACACCCGCGTGAAGCCTTCCTCGATGGTGGCGTCGGGCGCCTGCGCGGCGCTCACGACACGGTGATAGCGCTCGATCGAACCCCAGTCGCGGTACCAGTCGTCGCGCAGATACGTGGGCACCGCCGACGTGGTCAGCAGGGCCTGGATGAACAGGAACGGCCCGCCGTCGTTGGCCGCCAGCCACTGGTTCGACGACACCACGATCTGCCTGAAGTTCGGCAGGATCCGGTAGGCCGGCAGTTCGGCCACCCCGAGGTGCTCGGTGAAGGGCCGCTGGCACGGGAAGTTGGCGGCGGTCGCGATGTCCATCAACACCGGCGTCCGCGTGCCGAGGAACTCCCGGGCGGTCCGCAGCACCGGGACGCGTGGGGGGGTGAACCCGATCCACTGCTCGGTGGACAGGTTCGGATCGTCGGCGACGATCCGGGCGACATTGGCCTCAGGCGGCGCCTTGGACAGTGGGAATCTCAGGTTGCGCCAGGCGAACTGGGAGAACACGTCGATCGGCTGGACCTCGGACAATGCCCGGTAGCTGCCGTCGGGCCGGTGCTCACCCCACTGCAGTTTCAGTGACTGCCCGTAGTTGAACTCGCCCTCTTCGTCGTAGTACCAGATCGCACCGACCGCGGCGACGGTGACCAGCGGCCGGTCCGGGCTGCGGGGCGGCAACTGGTACCAGGCCGAGGTGGCCTTGGCCGCGAGGGTGTTCTCGCCGTAGCTGCCCATCACAGGGGTGCGGGCCGGGTCGAGGCCGAACGGCAGGAACACCCGCGAACCGTTGACACCGACCGGTCCGTAGCCGCCGCCGGTGCCCGCGGCGAACCCGACGCCGACGTTCGGCTTGTCCACTGGGCCGTCGGAGTTGACCGTGCCGGGATTGGCGATCACCGGATGCGGCGGCGCCAGCGCGTCGCTGACGCCGTTCGGGGTGAATCCGACGGGATTCTGCCCGCCGAGCGGGCCGTACTGCCCGTAACTCTGGCCCGCAACCGGCCGCAGCATCCCGGCGTTGGTGTCGGGCTCGACCAGCACGTCGTCGGCCATCCCGCAACTGGTCTCGGACAGACCGCTGGTCAGCGCGGCCAGGTTCGCCTTGCCCGTGGTGTAGACGGGGTAACGCTGCACGAAGCCCTTCGCCATCGACCCCACTTCGAGGACGACCATGATCGACGCCACGACGAGCAGGGGTGTGGACGCCAGCACCCGGTTGCGGCGGGTGTTGGCGACTTCGGTGTGCCCGGCGTAGTCCAATCGGAAGTGCAGCCAGCCGGTCAGCAGGCCGGTGGCGATCGCCAGCACCAGGAAGATGGTGGTGACCGGTTGGTGCACGATCACCGGCTGGCGGTCGAACCACGGCACGCCGTAGTTACCGGTGTAGAACCAGCCGTTGATACCCGAGGTCGCCCACGCGAGCACGAACAGCAGCGCCGTCACATAGAGCGCCAGGTTGCGTCGACTGTGCAGGCCCACGCGGGAGAACGCGAACGCCGTGACACCGCCCAGTGCGCCGGCCAACCCGGCGAAGGCGCCGAACTGCACCGCCCACTTGGTGGGGGTGAACGTCAGCAACAGCAGCCCGACCGCCGTGCCGCCGAGCAATCGCCAGGTCGGACCGCTCGCGGCACCCGGCACCCGGCCGCGCCGGAGCAGCACTGTCAGCAGGCCGAACAGGCACAGCAGCAACACCAGGACGGCGAATCGCCGCGTCATCGAGCCTTCGATGCTCTCCTCAACGGTCAGGAAGTAATAGCGCAGGAAATCCTGATGCCAGGGCAGGGTCGGCCCGACCGTGTACTTGATGCGGGCCGACTCGACGACCGTGGCCAGGGTCTGATCGCGGAAGGCCACCACGAAGATGAGCGAGGCCGCGGCGGTCAGCGGCGCGAGTGCCGACAGCAGCCCGACGGCGCCGTCGCGGTGGCGCCGGGCCGCGATGATGCGGGCGATCGCCCGTGCGCCGACCAGCAGTGGGGCCAGTGCAACCAGCCCTTGTGGCGCGAGTGTCACGCTGAACACCGCGATCACGATGGCCAGCGCGGCCGGCCAGAGCCGGCGGGTGCCGATGGCCGCTTCCACCAGCGCCCAGACCGCGACGACGCCGAAGGCGATCAGCGGCTCGGGTCGCAGTCCGTTGTTGAACGGCAGCCAGGCCGCCAGGAACACCGCACCAGCCGTCCACACCGCGACCCGGTGGCCGGCGATGGCGCGGCCCAGTCTGGGCAGCGCCCAGCGGCTGAGGATCAGCCAGGTCGCGATGCCGGCCAGCGTTGCGGGCAGACGCATCCACACGCTGGCGGTGCTGACCGACGCAAGGTGTGCGAGCACCGACTGGTACCAGTCGAACGGTGCCTCGGTCGTGCCGAAGTAGCGGAAGTAGTTGGCGGTGTAGCCGGCCGCACCGGACACCCGGGCGATCGTCAGGTTGTAGCCGTCGTCGGAGGACAGCGGCCCGATCACGTGCCACAGCAGCAGCGTGCCGATGACGCCGGAGTCGGCGAGCCACGTCGAAACGTCGGCCTTCAGCAGGCCTCGCCAAGCCGCTCGAGTCCGGAGCCGGCTGTGCCACTGGTCGAGTACCGCCAGCGCGACGATCGAGGCCAGCACGCATGCCGCGCCGAGCAGCATGGCCGCCAGCTTGAGCGGTGTCGGCGTGCTGATGAACCGGGTGTCGATGTCCACCCGCGCGGACAGCCCCGGCACCGCTCCGACCTTCAGATCGGTAAACAGCCCCGCGACCTGCGGCTTCTTTTCGGGAGGCAGGGTGCCCGACGCCCCGGCAATGCCGACGAAGTCGGCACCGGCATCGCCTGGATTGGCCCAGATGCGCAGTTCCTGGCAGGCCCCGGAGTCGACCGCCGCGCGCGGCGCCACCGCGGCGACGGAATCCCGGAATGCGACGACGACCACGTCGGCGTTGGCTCGGACGAACACCCCGTTGCGGCTGGCGTCGATACCGGCGGGCGGAACCGTCGAGAACACCAGGCCACCGGTCGCCGGCAGGCTTGCCACGGCGCGGCAGGGAATGGTCACCTCCAGGGCGCGTGGGGCCCCGGACACCAGCGGTGCGGTGACATCGCTGACGAAGCCGTCGGTTCCCAGGCCTTGCGGCCACGAGATGGTGGCGGTGGTCTGCTTGACCGGAAGCAGCGGCACCAGCCCGCAGAGCAGCACGCCGGCGATACCCGCGACGACGGCTATCAGGCGGGCGAGACGGTGGGCAGGCACGAGGGTCGATGGTATGCGACGAGGTTGAGCACTGGTCGGAGCCAGGCCGTGGCCGGTCCGCCGAACGTGCGTACAGGTACGGAATTCGCGCGGATCCCGTACCTGTACGCACGTTCGGCGCAGCGGTTCACGACGCGCGCAGGGGGGCGGGGCTCCACCAGCCGCTGCGGGTGGCGGTACCGAGTTCCAGGCGGGCCGGTTCGGCGTTCGGATAGAACTGCACCAGCCGTTGCAGCGAGCCCCAGTCCCGGGACCAGTCGTCGCGCAGATAGGTCGGCACGTTCTCGGGGCGGAACAGCAGTTCGGTGATGCCCAGCGGGCCCCCGCCCAGGTAGTCCATCACCGGTGAGTTCCCGTCTGCACCGAACCGGTCCGGCAGGATGCGCCACCGGGGCACCTCCACGACACCGTTGCGGTGCCCGAACGGACGCTGGCAGGGGAACGCCAGGCCCACGAGCCAGTCCAGCATCACCGGATCGGAGGATCCGACGACGTCCTGCAGTGTGCGCAACTCGGGGATGCGCGGCGGCGTGACGGCGATCCAGTGCTGGGGCGCCAGGTCGTCGTCGGTGGCAACCAGCCGGATCCGGGTGGCTTCCCGGGGGATGTCCGTCAGCGGTAACCGCAGGTTGCGCCAGGCCGGCGTCGCACCCACGTCGGCGAACGTCATCACGTCGCCCGCTTGCTCGTCGGTCGCCCACTGGACCCGCAGTTCGTTCCGGTCGAAGCGGCCTGCCGCCGAGACCACCAGCAACGGCCGGGTGTCGTCGCGGGGCGGCAACCGGTACCACGCCGAACGCAGCGCCGCGGGCTGCTGCACCCCGGAACGCCAACTGCCCAGCACCGGTACCCGCTTCGGATCGAGACCGTAGGGCAACCGGGCCCGCGAGCCGTTGACGCCGGTGCTGGCTGTGGTGCCGCCCTCGGTGCCGGGTTCGCTGCCGGTCTGGGCGGCACTGTCCGCGGAGTCATTGTCGGCGAAGTTGGTGTCGCCCGGCCGGTCCAGCACCGGGTCGGCGGAGATGTCGGCGGGGATTCCGTTGGGGGAGAAGCCGGTCGAGGTGGTGGCGCCGAGGGCGGTGGCGGCCGGGGCCGCGACCGGGCTGAGCATTGCCGCGTTGGGGTCCTCCTCGACCAGTACGTCGGTGGCCAGTCCGCAGGTTTGACCCATCAGGGCCTGCAGATTGGACCGGCCCACCGACCAGGCCGGGTACTGCGACGTCATACCGAGCGTCAGGGAGAACACCTCGAAGACCACCATGGCCCAGGCTGCGATCGCCAGCGGCGAGTGCAGCAGCGTGCCCAACCGGGTGGGCCGCCAGGGCTTTTCGCCTCTCGACGAGAAGTGGAAGTACGTGGCCAGGATCAGGACCAGCATCGACAACCCGAGCAGGATCGTGGTGAACCCCAGACGCCATGCGGGGAACTGGTTCGACCACGGCACTCCGAAATTCGAGACGTACCACCAACCGTTGACGCTGGCCCACGACAGCGCCATCACGAACAGCACGACGGCGCCGAACACGGTGCGGTTCCGCCGTGACCGCATCACGTGCGCGGTGACCGCGACGGCGGCCAGCGCGCCCAGCGATCCGGCCAGGCCGGCGAACACGCCGAAGTGGTGGGTCCACTTGGTGGGCGTTCCCATCATCGCCAGGAAGGAGATGACGGTGATGCCGATGATTCGCAGGCTCGGTCCGGCGGCGGTGCCGGGAATCCGGCCGCGGCGCAACGACATCGCCACCGACAGCGTGAGCGCGACGAGCAGGTTCAGCACCGCGAACCGGCGCGCGATCGAGCCGTCGGGGCTCGCCATGAACAGTCGTTCGTAGCGGATGTGTTCGTCGAACCAGGTCAGGCTCGGTCCGACCAGGGATTTGAACGAACTGGCCTGGATCTCCCCGACGAGCGTCTGGTCCCGGAAGATCAGGATCGCCGTCACGGTGACCGCGGCCAGGATCGGCGCCAGCAGGGGCAGCAGCCCGAACTGCCGGGACCGGCGGTGCAGGATGGTGCGCAGCGGCCCGATCGCTACCAGCAGCGCGCCGATCGACGCGATTCCGGTCGGCCCGGAGAACAGCGTGAGCGCGCCGATGATGCACGCGATCGCCACCGGCAATAGCCGACTGGTGGCCACCGCACGCTCCACCGAGCACCAGGTCAGCAGGATGCCGAGAGCGATGATCGGCTCGGGACGCAGCCCGTTGTTCAGCGGCAGCCAAAACGCCAGGAACATGCCTGCCGCAGTCCACCACGCGGCGGTGCTGTGCTTGACGGCGTCCCCGAGGCGGGGGATCACCTCCCGGCTGATGACCCACCAGCAGGCCAGCGCCATCAACAGGGTGGGCAGCCGCATCCAGATGCTCGCGGTGGACACGTGTGCCCACAGCGCCAGCAGGTCGTAGTACCAGCCGAACGGCGCCTCGGGCGTGCCGAACCAGCGGTAGTAGTTGGCCATGTAGCCGGCATGTTCGGAAACCCGCGCCATGGTCAGGACGTAGCCGTCGTCAGAGGTGTTGGCACCGACGAAGTGCCACCACACCAGGACCGCGACGACAAGACCGTCCAACGGCCGGCACGACCACCAGCGGCTCGGCAGGAAGCGTCGGTGTCGGACGCCGTCGGCGGTGTCGAGAATGTGCAGGGCGACCAGCGCCAGCACGGTCGACAGCACGCCGAGGAGCATCGCGGCGAGTTTGAGTGCGGTGGGCGCACTGCTGTAGCGCGTGTCGACGGTCGCCGATAAGGACAGGCCGGGCGGTGCGGGCCCGGCCAGATCGGTGAACACCCCGACGATCTGCGGCCGGAAGTCGTAGCCGCTGCGTTCGCCGCGCAGCGGACCGGTCGGATCGTCGGGGGACGGGTCGGTGCCGTCGGCCCGGGTGAGTCCGACGAACTCCGCGGTCACCCTGTCGGCGTGTGCGGTGAACGTCAGCTCCCGACAGTCCGGACTCAGCACGGCGCTCAACGGGGCGACGACGACGGGGGTGTTGCGCACCACGACCGCGAGGTTGTCGTTGACGCGCGCAATGAGCAGTCCGCGGTCCACGGCCTTCGGCGCCTGGCGGGGCACGGTCGAGAGCAGAACCGTCCGGCCGGTGTTCGTCGGGCCGGCCAGACCGGCCGCGGCGCTGCACGGCACGCTGATGTTCAAGTCGGTGGCCACATAGCCGATCAGCGGGGCGGTGACGCTGTCGAGGACGCCGTTCTGTGGCCAGTTCAGCTGCGCCGTGGTTTGTTTGACCGGTAGGAACGGCGTGGCGAGTGCCAGCAGCACGCCGAGCAGTCCCGCGACCGCCGCGACGACCTTCGCGATCCGGTATCTCCGGGGGTAGGTGTCGGCGGGGCTGGTCACGGAGCTAGATGCTAACCCGCCCGGCATCTCAGTTCCGGACGGCGAGAACGAACGGCCCGATGTTCTTGACAGTGAAGTGCGGCTGGTCGAAAAGCGCCGAGTCGAGGTCGACGGTGTAGCGGCGGACGTTGGGCTGGTTGGGGTAGACGTCCTCGGCCAATCGCAGGGTGTAGGAATCGTTTGCTCCACGACGCATCAGGAAGACCGTCGGCGCCTCCCACGGCAGCGCGTCGAGGGTCTCGGCGAACCGGTCGGCGGTCTTCACGTCGGCCCAGCTCTCGATGGCTGCGGCACGGGAGTCGAACTGCGCCAACGGGTTGGCGTAATGCGACGTCAGGCCCTGGAAACCGAGATAGGGGAAGTACGACAGGAAGCTGTAGTCGGCGGTGAGTACCACGGTCTGGTTTCGCGGCCGGCCGGTCGAGTCCCGGATCGCCTGGTCGATCTGCGCGTAGTACTTCTCGGCGCCGGGCGGCCGGCGGTCGCCGCGCTGGCCGTGGCCGTCGGTGTCGGTGTAGGCGATCGTCAGATCGGGCCGGAGCACATCGGGGATGTCTTGACTGAACGCCATGCCGCCGGCCAGCCCGATGACGATGGCGACCGGCAGCAGCTTGCGACTCCAACGGGCCGCGGCCGCCCGGGTGACTTCGATGAAGCCGAACGCCCCGGCCGCTGCCAGCAGCGTGGTGAGGGCGGGTTGCAGCCGGAACGACAGCAGGGTGGTGCCGGCCAGCGTGGTGAGCATGGACATCAGTGACCACAGGTAGACCGTCAGCACGCCGATCGCCAGCGCTGCGGCGCGCACCGAGGAGCGGGCCCGCACGGTCAGCCACAGGGTGCCCAGCATGCACAGCGCGCCCAGTAGCGAGAACTGCAGCATGGGGAAGGTCAGCTCCGCGCCGTCGGCGGGCAGGTAGTGCTGGGCGCTGCCGGTGCCGGACAACGGATCGCGCATCGCCCGGAGCAGGAACGGCAGCCAGCTGACCATGGCGATGGCCACCGAGATCACGACGATGACGGCCAGCCGCAGCAGCGGTTCGAGGCGGCGTCGGCTGATGGACAGCACAACTCCCATCACGGTCAACGTCAGCGCGGCCAACCCGAGCAACAGGGTGTAGAAGGTCGCGGTCACGCCGAGAAAGAGGCCGGTGCCGACGACCGCGGCCCACCCGTCGTCGCCGCCGCGCAACCCCGACCAGGCCAGCACCAGCACCGGCGGCAGCAGCACGGTGATGATCGCGCTGTACGGCTCCGTCGACGCGTATGCCAGCATCACGGCGGTGGTGGCGACGGTGACCACCAGGGCGCTCTCGAACCGGATCATCGCCGACCACAGCACGAACGTGAACACCACCGCGATCGCGATCGACGTGATCGCCCACGGTTTGAACATCTCCCAGCCGGCCGTCCCGGTCAGGGCCGCGGCGCGGCCACCGAGCCAGAACCAGCCGGCCGGGTAGAAGGGTGGCAGTCCCGCGTAGGTCATGTCGTGCAATGCGGGACTGTCGGTGAGCCGGGTCAGGTACTCGGTACGGAACTGTTGGTCGACGGAGATGCCGTGCAGGTACAGCCGGGTGGCACCCAGCGGCATCCCCAGCGTGGTGACGACGAACGCCGCCAGGAACAGCACCGAAGTCAGCCAGGCGGTGAGCCGCCGGCCGCGCCGCCACAGCCACCCTGCCCCGAAGAGCGCAGCCAGACAGGCGAACTGACCCACAGTCGTCAACGCATGGAGTTGATTCGACGACGGGAAGGCCGGCCAGTCGACGCGGCCGATCGCGACCAGGGCCACGACGCAGACCACGACGGCGAACGCCGCCGCCAGCACCATGCGGCCACCGACGCGAGCGGAGCGGATTAACACCGCCCGCATGTCAGATGGGCAGCTTGCGGAAGATCCGCCTCGGGATGTGTCGGAGCACCATCATGACGTAGCGGAATGCGCCGGGCGCCCATACCAGGTCCTTGCCCGCTGCTGACGCGGTGACGGCCAGGTCGGCGACGTATTCCTTGTCGACCGTCATCGGTGCTTCCTTGACGTGCGCGCTCATCCGGGTGCGCACCTGCCCCGGCCGGATGACCAGGACCCGTACGCCGAACTCGCGCAACGCTTCTCCAAGCCCGAGGTAGAAGCCGTCCAAACCGGCCTTGGTGGAGCCGTAGACGAAGTTGGACCGTCGGACCCGTTCGCCGGCGGCCGAGCTCATCGCGATGATCTGGCCGTAGCCCTGCGCACGCATCTTCTCGCCGAGCAGTACACCCACCGAAACGGCTGCGGTGTAGTTGATCTCCGCGATCTGCACGGCCTTGCGCTGGTCCTGCCACAGCTCTTCGGCGTCACCGAGCAGTCCGAAGGCGACGATCGCGACATCGATATCTCGTGCGGCGCCGCCACTTTCGAAGGCGGCGTCGATCACCGCGGGGTGGCCGGCCGTATCGAGGGCGTCGAAGTCGATGATCTCCACCGATTTCGCGCCCGCGGCCCGCATCTGGGCGACCGCATCCTCGCGAAGGGGGTCGTCGGGCAGGACCGCCAGCACGATCCGGGCGGGCGCCTCGCGCAGGTAGCGCTCGCAGATCGCCAGTCCGATCTCCGAGGTTCCACCGAGCAGCAGAATGGACTGAGGGTTGCCGACGGCATCAAAGACCATGTGAGTACACCATCTAATTCAGCTCCAAGCGTCGGGCCATGTCGGACATGAAGACCCCGTCGGGGTCCACCCTGCGGCGCACGGCGAGCCACTCGCCGATCCGCGGGTACATGGCGTGGAAGGTTTCCGCGGTGGTGCGGGAATCCTTGGCGGAGTAGAGGCGGCCACCGAATTCCGTTACGCGGCGGTCGAGTTCGGTGACGAACTCGCCCAGACCCGCTTTGATCGGGAAGTCGACGCACACGTTCCAGCCCGGGATCGGGAAGCTCAGCGGGGCGTTGTTGCCCGGGCCGAACAGCTTGAACACGTTGAGGAATGAGAAGTGCCCGGAACGCTGGATCTCACCGATGATGCCCTTGAATTCCTCGACTGCCTCGGTCGGCACCACGAACTGGTACTGCAGAAATCCGGCGGAACCGTAGGCGCGGTTCCACTCACCGAACATGTCGAGCGGGTGATAGAACTGCGTCAGGTTCTGCACCTTGTTGCGGTAGGTGCCCGACTTGCGGTACCAGAGTTCACCGATCGGCATGAACGTGAACTTGTTGGCCAATCCGTTGGGAAAGATGTCGGGGAGCGTGAGCAGTTGCGGCGCATCGAATTTCAGCGGGTTCTTCTGGAGTTTGGCGGGTAGCTGGTCCAGTCTGGCCAGCGACCCGCGAGAGATGGCCGACCGACCCAGCTTCGGCGGCTTGCTGATCGCGTCGAACCACGCGCTGGAGTAGGTGTAGTCCGCTTCGCTGCCGTCGCTGTGAAAGGCGATGGTCTCGTCGAGACTGGCGGTGACATCGCCGTCGGCGATGAAGTACGCCGTCTCGGTAGGGGTCATCTCGATGGTGGCGCGCAGGATGATGCCGGTCAGTCCGTTGCCGCCCACGGTGGCCCAGAACAGATCGGCATCGTCGCCGGCGGGCGTGATGTGTCGGACCCGGCCGTCGGCGGTCAACAGATCCATGGACCGGACGTGGTTGCCGAAGCTGCCCGCGCTGTGGTGGTTCTTGCCGTGGATGTCACACGCGATCGCACCGCCGACCGTGACCTGGCGGGTGCCGGGCAGTACCGGCACCCACAGGCCGAACGGCAGCGCCGCCTTCATCAACTGATCCAGCGACACACCGCCGTCGACGTCGACCAAGGTCGAGTCCGGTCCGCAGGAGTGGATGGTGTTCAGTGCGGGCATGTCGATGACGAGCCCGCCGGCGTTCTGTGCGTTGTCGCCGTAGGACCGGCCGAGCCCGCGGGCCAGCACGCCCCGACCCGGATCGTCGGCGGCGCGGGCCACCGCCGCGATGATCTGCTCGGGGTCCGATGTTTCCATAACCTTCGCGAAAGTGGGTGCCGTGCGGCCCCAACCGGCCAAGCGCCGCTGCGTAGTCGTGGACATCGGGATGAGCCTACCGTCGAGTCCGCTCAGCGCATGCGAAAGATCACGGTGCGCTGCACGATGAAGTTGATCAACGTCGCGGTGCCCTGAGCGATCACGAACGCCACCGGAATCTGCCACGGCTGTCCCTGGAACTTCAGATAGAACAGGTAGTTGATACCGACCTGCACCGCATAGGTGAGGGCGTAGAGCGCCATCACCGCGAAGAAGCGGGCCTTGCTCGGCGGCGCCTGGAATGTCCAGCGCCGGTTGATCAGGTACGCCGTCGTGGTGCCCGCGACGAAGCTCAGCGTCTTGGCCACATTGACGTGCAGGCCCGCCGCCAGGAACGCCACATAGAGACCGAAATCCACCACCGCGGAGAGTCCACCGGTGATCAGGAACCGAAGCCCTTGGGTCCGTAAGCTCAGTGGAGCGGCCGGCGGGATCATCTCGGTCATCGCGGGAATGGTACGTGGGTGCGGGTGATGCAGGATGGGTGACGTGCAGGATCTCGTGCGGCAGTGGCAGACCGTGATGGCCCGGCACAGCAACTCGCCCGATGTCGAGGGCGTCGGGCGCGGGCTGCTGGCGCGGTGGTCCGATGCCCGCCGCCGCTATCACCATGTCGGTCACCTGCGGGACATTCTCGGCTACATCGACGTGCTCGCCGAACACGCCGACGATGCCGACGCCGTACGCCTGGCGGCCTGGTACCACGACGCGGTCTTCGACGGTCGGTCCGACGATGAGGAGCGCAGTGCCCGGCAGGCGGAGGCTGACCTGGCCGGCCTGGGCGTGGCGGCGGACTTCGTCGCCAAGGTCGCGCGATTGGTTCGGATGACCGCTGCGCACAATCCGGCGGCCGGCGACCGGGACGGCGAGGTGCTCTCGGATGCCGACCTGGCGTCGCTGGCGCTTCCGCCCGAGCAGTACCGGCGCAACTCCGCGGATATCCGGATCGAGTTCGCCCACGTAGACGAGGACGTGTTCCGGGCGGGGCGGGCGCGCGTCATCGCGGCACTGCTGGCCGGCCCGTCGCTGTACCGCACGCCCGGTGGGCGCGCGCGCTGGGAGCAGGCCGCCCGGACCAACCTCGAATCCGAATTGGCGGCACTTACCGGCGACGGATGAGGACCGAAGCTTCGGCGGCCGAGTTTGTCGGCCCGAGCGGACCGAGTCCGCAGCTATCGTTCGCGCAGCTTAGGGCCGTTGGGCATCCACGCGATGCCCCGCGTCCCTGGCGGGCGGCGCGGCCAAGCCGGACAATTAGACCATGAACACAGAAGTCGAACCGGTACGGGTCCTGACCGACGACCAGAGCTGGGATCTGATCTCCAGTGTGCACCTCGGTCGGCTCGTCACCGTTCTCGAAGGCCGACCGGAGATCTTTCCGGTGAACTTCGTCGTGCAGCGGCGCACGGTGCTGTTCCGTTCGGCTGAGGGCACCAAGCTCTTCTCGACGATGATGAACGAGCACGTGCTCTTCGAAGCCGACGACCACGACGTGGCCGGCGGGTGGAGTGTCATCGTCCGCGGGACCGCCGAATTGTTGTTCGGTGCCGACGACATCCAGGAGGCCGAGCGCGCAGGGCTGTACCCGTGGGTAGCGACTCAGAAACTGCGGTTCGTCCGGATCACACCGGTGGCGATCACCGGTCGCCAGTTCGTCTTCGGCCCGGAACCCGACGACGGCTCGGTCGCCGGATAGCCAGATCCCGGCGAGCAGACGCAAATTACCCAAAACAGCGGCTGAAACTGGCGATTCTGCGTCTGCTCGCGGGGGGAACGGGCAGCGCTACACCCAGTACGGCACCCGTGCACGGAACTGGCGCATCGCCAGCATCGCCACCAGCCAGCCGACAACCGTCAGCACCAGCACCACCACCCAGTGCCGCAGATGCTGCGGGTCGCCGAGTAGCGGGGCGCGCACGATCTCCAGGTAGTGCAGCAGCGGGTTGAGTTCGACGATCTTGGCCCACCGGTCGGCGCCCTGCTGGTGCAGGGTGTTGCTGTTCCAGATGATCGGCGTCATGAAGAACAGCAACTGCACCAGCGAGAACAGCAGTGGACTGATGTCGCGGTAGCGGGTGGACAGGATGCCGAAGCACAGCGCCACCCACACGCAGTTGAGCATGATCAGGAAAAGCGCGGGCAGCACCGAGAGATCGGCCCAGTTCCAAGGCTTCGGGAAGATGATCGCGATCACCACGAAGATCACGATGTTGTGCGCGAACAGGATCATTTGCCGCCACACCAGCCGGTAGACATGCACGCTCAGCGGTGTAGGCAGCTGTTTGATCAGGCCCTCGTTGGCGACGAATACGTCCGCACCTTCGATGATCGCCGCATTGATCAGGTTCCAGACGATCAGACCCAGCGTGACGTAGGGCAGGTGCACAGACAGTTCCAGGTGGAACAGCTTGGAGTACAGCGCGCCCATGGCCACCGCGGTGGTGCCGGTGGCGATGGTGATCCAGAACGGCCCGAGCACGCTGCGCCGGTACCGCTGCTTGATGTCCTGCCAGCCCAGATGCAGCCACAGCTCGCGGCGGCCGAAGCCCTCGGCGAGATCCCTGCGGGCCCGGTAGAACGTCCTGGACTGTGCGGCGGCGTCAGTGAACGTCATCGCTGGAACCTCTCCCGTCTTCCCATGCGGCGCAGCCGAACCCACTCGAAAAGGCCGGACGGATCCCGGCGCACCGCCAGGAAGTACCAGCCGAACCGCAGCCACTCCTGCGGCAGCAGCCTGCGCAACCCGGGCTGCGACAGCAGGTAGCCGCGGTTGCGGTAGGTGAAGAACCGCTTCTTGTCGTCGTCGGGGTACTGGGTGTGCATCCGGCCACCGAGGATCGGCTTGAACTCGTCGCTGCCCTGCGGGTGCAGGTACACCGCGTTCAGACAGGTGCCGAACGGCAGACCTGAGCGCACCAACCGGCGGTGCAGTTCCACCTCGTCGCCGCGCATGAACAGGCGAAGATCCGGCACACCGACCGCCTCCACGGTCGAGGCCCGGAACAGTGCGCCGTTGAACAACGAAGTGATGCCGGGCAGCAGGTCGCCGGCTGGATCCCCGGAAGACTTCGTATGCAATTCGGAGACCCGCCGGCGCCACACCACGCCGCGCCGCAACGGGAACGCCAGCCGATCGGGATCGTCGAGGTCGCACACCATGGGCGACACCTCGGCCAGTCCGTGCCGGTGCGCACAGTCCAACAGGGTGGCCAGCACGTCGGCGTCCGCGGGCCGGCCGTCGTCGTCGGCCAGCCAGATCCAGTCCGAGCCCATCGAGAGCGCATGCAGCATGCCCAGTGCGAATCCGCCCGCCCCGCCGAGGTTGCGTCGGGAACTCAGGTAGGTGGTCGGGACGGGTTGTCCGGCCGCCAATTCGCGGACGCGATCATCGCAATCGTTGTCTACCACGATCAGGTGATCGATCGAACGGTGTTGTGATGCAAGCATATTCAGAGATGTAGCGAGATCATCGGGCCGTCGGTGGGTGACCACCACGGCGCAGACCGTCTCGATCATGCGGTCCGGGTCTCCTCGAGCACCTCGCGAACATGGCGGGCCGCGTCCTCACCCTCGTAGGCACGGACGACGTCTTCGATGCCGCCGGACATTCGGACGGTGCCGTGGTCGATCCACATCGCGGTCTTACACAGCCGGGCCAGGAACTCGTTGGAATGGCTTGCGAACACCAGGATGCCGGAGCGTTCGACAAGGCCCTGCAGCCGCGACTGGGCTTTCTTGAGGAACTCGGCGTCGACCGCGCCGATACCCTCGTCGAGCAGCAGGATCTCCGGGTCGATACTGGTCACCACTCCCATCGCCAACCGCACGCGCATCCCGGTGGAGTAGGTGCGCAGCGGCATCGACAGGTACTCGCCCAGCTCGGTGAACTCAGCGATCTCGTCGACCTTGGCCAGCATCTGGCTGCGGGTCTGGCCCAGGAACAGGCCGCGGATGACGATGTTCTCGAAGCCGGAGATCTCCGGGTCCATGCCGACGCCGAGGTCGAACACCGGGGCGACCCGACCGCGCACCGTCGCGACTCCGCGGGTGGGTTCGTAGATACCCGAGAGCAGGCGCAGCAGCGTCGACTTGCCCGCCCCGTTGTGGCCGACCAAACCGACGCGGTCGCCCATCTGCAGGGACATCGTGATGTCGCGCAGCGCCTCCACGACGACGACGTTGGAGCTGTTGCGTCCGATGGTGCCGCCGGCTTTGCCGAGGAACGCCTTCTTCAGTGAGCGGGACTTCGCATCGAAAATCGGGAACTCGACCCAGGCGTCCCTGGTCTCGATGTAGGGGTGTGTCACGGACGTTCTCTAGAGATACTGGCCGGTTCCCGGCGCAGTAGCCGGGCCGCGCGGACCCTGCCCTGGCGCACCCGGCGGCAGGGCGCCTTGGCGCATCTGCTCCAGTTGCGCGCGGGCGGCCATCTGCTGAGCGAACAGCGCGGTCTGGATGCCGTGGAACAGACCCTCCAGCCAGCCGACCAACTGCGCGTGCGCGATCCGCAGTTCCGCGTCTGACGGCACGGCATCCTCGCTGAACGGCAGCGCCAACCGTTCGAGTTCGTCGCGCAGTTCCGGGGCCAGCCCGTCCTCGAGTTCGCGGATCGACGTCTTGTGGATCTCCCGCAGGCGACTGCGACTGGCGTCGTCGAGCGGTGCGGACTTCACCTCTTCGAGTAGTTGCTTGATCATCGTGCCGATGCGCATCACCTTGGCGGGCTGCTGCACCAGGTCGGTGATCGAGGCGTCGTCGTCGGTGTCCGTCAGCAACTGCGGATCGGGTGCGCCGATGACCTCGATGCCGTCGTCTTCTGTGCTCACTGTGTGGGTGCTCCTCCGCGCCACTCGTAGATGCGGGTTTCGCCGTTGTCGTAGATCTTCGCCCACGACTTGGACTTCCCTAAGGACACTAGACCGTCCGGCATCGCGAACTTGAGGACGACCGGCGTGCTTGTCAGCACGTAACGGATGTTCAGCGCCTCGACGGCCTCCGCGACCCGCGGATCATGGTCGGCGTCGTCGGCGTAGGCCCAGAAGATGAACCGGTGGTAACCGGGTCCCTGCTGCACCGGGTAGTCGTAGTGCGTCCAGAGCGGATGCAGACCTGCGACGGCGTACATCCAGGCGGTGCCGTCGGTGTTCGCGTTACCGATCAGGGTGTCTTTGGCGCCGGGCAGCCTCGCGACGTACGCGAATGCGTCGAGGTCGCGCTGATCGATTATCACCCTGTCGTACTTCTCGCCGATGAGGTAGCGATGCCGCGGGAAGTAGTGCCAGGCCAGCCCGATGGCGCTGAGCAGCAGCAGCACCCCGGTGGTCGCGATCCAGCACCGCTGCCCGGGGTCGCGGGGGCTGATGCGGCGGGCCAGGCCGACCAGCATGAGGATGGATGTGAACAGCGCGATACCGGCCATCGGGGTGATCAGCAACGTGACGACGCCCGACAGCCGGCGCGGGTCGCTGTAGAACAGGTCGCTGTATCTGCCGACCGCCCACCCCAGGGGGCCGCCGAACGGCGCGCCCGAATGCACGATCGAAATGATCATCAGCAGCCAGACCGCTGCAGGCCACCAGACCCGCCTGACCAGCAGGATCAGTCCGCCCGCCGCCGCGAGGCCGATCAGGATGTTCTGGATCGGATAATCGTTGAGGTGGCGGGTGTGTTGAACGATCCCGTTGAACAGCACGCGCAGCCGGGTCTGGTGGGTCACGAACTCATGGCCGGCGATGATCTCCGCCTGCTGCAGCACCCCGAGGAACTGCGGCAGCAGGGCGAGCAACGTCGGTGCGGCCACCGCCACCAGCGTCATGAAGTCGATCAGCCGCCCGCGGACCGGGTGCCACAGCGCGGCGCACAACCACCACGCGACCACGAACGTCACAACCACCACACCGCCGGTGAGGTGGGTGGAGAACACACCCAGCAGCGCCAGGATCGCCACCGGGACCCGGTCGCGGTGGCGCAGACAGCTCATGATCAGCACCGTCGTGGGCACGGCCAGGCCGTAGGCCACCAGGTTAGGTATCGCGGCGACGTCGAACTCGACGTAGGGCACCGCCGTGAATGACGCCGACAGTGCCGCAGCGGTGGCGGCGGCGCCCGCGACCCAGCGATCCGGGAGTCGAGTGACCGGATCGAGCGCAGCGAGTGACGGGGACGAGGCGAC
>CAYLWH010000008.1:31931-64157 GCA_964387245.1 uncultured Mycobacterium sp. | reverse complement strand
GCGGAGCCGATCGAGTGGGTGGGCAAGAGCGACGGCACGTATCGGGTCCGCGCGGTCGGCGAGGACATCCCCGTCGGCACGACGGTGCGGCTGCGTCCCCGCGCGGACATGGTCGGGTGGGTGCGATCCGAGCAGGTGACCCCGTGCCAACCACGCGACTACACGGACGACAGTGCATGGGATCGCGGGCGCAGCCGGCTGCCCATACCCGTCCGGTGTCAGGGATGCGGGAAGATGGCCTCGATCCTGGGTCCGGCTGTCGACCAGAAGACTTTGTACGGTGCGTGGCCGGCAACGGGGAGTCTCATCCGGATGCCTTCGCGAGTTGCGATCGCAGTCGAGAGCCCCTGGGCTCGTCCGGGCGCGCGGAAGATGAGTTCCACGGCGTCCAGCACGGCATTGAAGAGGTCAACATCGGGGCTGTTCTCGAGCTCATCGAGTCGAGTGTCGGCGATCTGTGAGTAGGCGCCTTCCGTGCTCACGCCCGGCGTTTGCGTGTGCGGCGGACGGTCGGCGAGGCGGTGGCGCGCGAGAGGAGATCGCGCAGCTCCGGGGTGGTGTCATATTCCAGTTGCGCTTCGGTGACGATGCGCGCGGGCTGCAGGAGGAGGCTGCCGTCCTCGTTCTCCCTCAGCAGGAATCGCTGATTGGGGTGACCGGGTAGGACGACCCGACTGCGGTTGTCGGTCTCGATGACTGCAGGTTCAGGCACGCCACCATAATATCCCATTTTCCCAACATGGGAACATCTCGACCCGTGCGTACGACGCGCACGGACGCGGCGCCGTGGTCTACGACAACAACGGCACGGGTTGGTGTTCCACAGCCCGCTGGCCCGACGACTACCGAACCCCACCCACTTCCCGCGCCCGGAAAGCATCGACCGCCGTCGGCAGTGTCGGGAAGATGCGATCCTCGCCCACCGCATCGAGGAACCCCGAACTCTGCAGTTCGTCATACAGATCCTGCTTGACGCGCGCCATCGCGAACACGATGCCGCGTGCCGTCAGCTCACTGCGCAGCTGTTCCATGGCGTCCATGGCGGTGATGTCGGGGTCGACCTGGGCTTCGGCGTTGAGCACGAACCACTCGACCGGGCCGGGACTCCGGTCGACGGCGGCCGTCGCGCGCTCCCGGAAATCCTCGGCATTGGCGAAGAACAGCGGCGCGTCGTAGCGGTAGACCACCAGCCCTGGTACCGGTGACGCGTCTGGATAGTCGTCGATGTCGTGCATGCCCGCCAGTCCGGGCACGTAGCCGAGCACGGCGTCGTGCGGGCGGGCGACGCGGCGCAGCATGTCCACGACCGACAGCAAAACAGCCACCAGCACTCCATAGAGCACGCCGACGCTCAGCACCGCCACCAGGGCGGCCAGCGCCAGTATCAGCTCGCTGCGTCGAAATCGGGCCAGCCGCTTGAATGCGTCGAAGTCGATGAGGCGCAGTGCCGCGTAGACCACGAGCGCGCCGAGGGCGGCCATCGGGAACTGCTCCAGCACCTCGCGGCCGAAGAGCATGACCGCGATCACGCTGGCCAACATGACCAACGAATAGAGCTGGCTGCGGCTGCCCAGCGTGTCGCCCAGTGCGGTCCTGCTGCCGCTCGAGCTCACCGGGAACCCCTGCGTGACGCCCGTGGCGAGATTGCAGATGCCCAGAGCCCGCAATTCGGCGTTGGCGTCGATGTTCTCACCCTTGCGCGCCGCGAACGTCCGCGCGGTGAGGACGTTGTCGGAGAACGCCACCACCGCGACGCCGACCGCAGGCAACAGCAATGCGGCGATGTCCCCTGTCGACAAGGCCGGAAGCCCCGGTGCCGGCAGACCGGCCGGAATCGGGCCGATGATGCGAATACCGTGGCGCTCCAACGAAAAAAGCGTGACCGCTGCTGTCGCCAGCAGTACGGCCACTAGCGGGCCGGGGAACCTCGGGAGGAACCGGCGCAACACCAGCAGGAGCACCAACACCGCGGCCGACAGCACGACGGTCGGCAGATGATACGAACCGATCCCCGCGATGAAAGACCGCACCTCATCGAAGAACTCGTCGCCGGTGACCGGTACACCGGTGACCTTTCCGAGCTGGCCGCTGATCATGATGACGGCCACCCCGGTGATGTAGCCGACCAGTACCGGCCCGGACAACAAGTCGGCCAGGAACCCGAGTCGGCACAGACCCCCCAGCAGGCAGAACGCCCCGACGAGCAACGCGACCAGCGCGGCCAGCGCCGCGTACCGCGCGGGGTCGCCAATAGCCAACGGCGCCAGGGCAGTCGCCGTCATCAGGGCGGTCGTCGATTCCGGACCCACCGACAGCTGTCGTGACGAGCCCAGTAGCGCGTACACGGCCATCGGCACAAGCGAAGCCCACAGGCCGGCCACCGGCGGTAGGCCTGCAATCGTCGCGTATGCCATCACCTGGGGAATGAGGTATGCCGCCACCGTGATGCCGGCTAGGACATCGCCGCGCAACCACGACCGCTGGTAGTGCCGCAAGTACTCCAGCCCGGGCGCCCATTCCGACATCGCCAGTTTCATGACTGTAGATTCTGCCGCCGAGCGCGTGGGCTTGGGCACGAACGCGCCGCTCCCACCGGAGCCAATCCCGCTGACGCCGGCCGACTTCGATGATCCAGCCGCAGCGCCCGGCGCCGAGGCGACTGACCTGAACCGAGGTCAGACGGGCGACGGGGACGCCAAAGGTCCGCACCGGATATCGAAGCGTTCTCGTACGGTGTCCAGGGTCTGTCGGTGCCGTTCTCGGTCCCGCCGGTGGGTACGCATGAACCGCGCGGTATTGACCATGCGGCGCGGCAGCGGATACCAACGGTCGAAGTCCAAGCCGCACTCGGTGAACACTCTGTTCGGCACGGCATCCAAGATCAGGCCAAGATTGTGCTGTGCCAGTGTCATCAGGGTGAAGGTCATCGCCATGCGTGACTTCTGGCTCAGCGCAAGCAGATCCAGCTCGTAGAGCGGAACTTCGGTGACCTTGTCCAGGTACATCAGATGCGTGAGGAAATAGCCGAGATAGGACGACAGGTGCAGGGGCGTCGAGCGGACATTCAACGACAGCACCGAACCGTCAGTGGATACGAACGGTTCGTACGGAACGTCGTCATGGAAGAGATAGCCGGTGCAGTTGACGATCCAGCTGCCCGGCGCGATCGTGCGACGGGCTGCACTGCGCAGCACCAGTTCCGGGCCACCGTCGCGGTCGACAACGTCGACCAGGCGATCCATGAGCACGTCGTTCAGGCCGGCGGCGATCGTCCGGCTCTCGCCTTCCGACAGCAGGCCCATCAGGAAGTTGTCGGCCTGCAGAGTCGGCCCGGTGCCGTACTTGTCCCGGAACCAGACCGCGACTTGCTGCTCGTTGGTCCCATCGAAACGCCGGGCGGCCTGATATGCGATGCCGCTCAGCGGCGTCCCGGTCCACCATCGTCGCGCCCCGGCAGGCAGGGCACGGTCGCGGCTCAAGAAGAACGTGCCGCCGCCGGCCACCAGATTCACCTCGCGGCCCGGACAGGCCGTGATGAGCGCATGCGCGGTGTCCATCCCCGTCTTGCCGCCGCCGATGATCCACACCGGTGCGTTACTGTCCGCGATCTCGCCGCTGCGCATGTCGCAGAAGTCCGGCGACACCGACTGCACGGCGGTGCTCGACAACGCCAGCGGTTCGTTGGGGGTGACACCGACGCCGTAGGCCTTGATCAGCCGCTTCGCGTCGATGGTCACGGTATCGCCGTCAGCTGAGCCGCAGATGATCCGCTGGCCGCCGCCGTGCTCCTCGTGGGATGCGAGTGTCCAGCCGAGGAACGTGTCGACGCGGACCCGTTGCCGGATGACGTCGAGGCAGTGCGCGAAATGGTCGAGCACCTCGCCTTTGGTGGCCAGGTATGCCGGCTCCCGCCCAATGGTCCAATCGATGTTGCCGGCGGTGAACATCCCGTGCGGCTGATGCAGCCGCACGTAGGGGTAGGTGTCGACCCACATGCCTCCGACGCGGGGCCTGCTGTCCACCAGGATGACGCGCTGCCGCGGGGTCAGATACCGGCTCGCGACGAAGAGCGCGTTCATACCGGCCAGCCCGGCGCCCATGATGCAGACGTCGCAAGTTGTAACGGTCACGGCACCCCCGTCTGTTCGACAGATCGATGCTAGCCGAAGCCGGAGTCGAGTCCGAGCATCCCGCACACGATCGACAACGGGCCGACGCCGATGGTGCGGTTTCATACCCGTCTTGGCGATTTCGCGTATCCAGACGCACAGTCGGCGGGACCGGACCACTCGAGGGCGCCGTCCTTCGCGCGACTGTGCGTGCCCATTCGCTGGTCGGCGCAAGGGCGTATCCAGACGCACAGTCACCAAGTCTGCGGGCATCCGCGCGAGATCAGGGCGCGACCAAGCCGATCCAGGAATGCCGGTAGCCGGGTGTGCAACATGCGCGCCGTCAGTCGCAGGTCGATCCAGCCGAAATCGGGCATCCGCGCGTACCGCTCCACATCCCAGTCGCGCTGGCGCGGATCGGTCCAGTGCTGGGCGCCCTCGAAGTCGAGCCCGACCCGATACTCCCGCCCGCCCATGTCGATCCGTGCAAACACCCGACCGTATTCGTCCAGGATCTCGATCTGCGACTCCGGCGCGGGAAACCCGCTCCGCACCAGCAGAAGTCGGGTGGCCGACTCATAGGGCGACTCCGCGCCGCCGTCGACCAGCCCGAGTGTCTCCCGGAGTTGCCGCAGACCCCGCACGCCGGGATGTGCAACGACGACGTCCTCGACCTCGGCAACTTTGAGGTTGGCCGCGTTCATCAGGGCGTCGATCCGCTGTACCCCGTCGAGCAGCGGCAGACGCCGGCCCAGGTCGAAGGCTGTCCGGGCCGGGGTGGTGACGGGCATGCCGTTGACGATCCGCGTCTCACCGGCGAGAAGCGCGTCGCTGTGCACCACGATGCCGTTCGGTGACCGACGGTTGACGTGTATCAATTCGGCGGGCAGTCGGTCGTCAATCCACCTGGCGCCCAGCGTCGCCGATGCGGAAAGTCCGGCAGCCGCCCCGCGCCGGCGTGACCACAGCCATGCCGCCCGGGCGTTGTGCTCGGGTGTGAGCGCGCTGCCGCGGGGCACCCAGACGCCGGGATAGACCGCTTCGTGGAATCGCCGAAGCTGATGGAACGTCAACGCACCGGACGACAATGCCTCGTCAGCCAGGAAGGGCCCGCTGAATCTCCGCACCCGCGCATCCTGGCAACTCGGCGGGATGGACCCCGACCGCCATCCACAAGCCGCGATCGTGCGGTTTCATACGCCAAACGGCGCAAGAGCGTATCCAGACGCACAGTCGGCATGAAGACGGGGGTCAACCCCGGCCGTTCAGTCCTGGACGAGTCGGCCGTCCACCCGCCGCCACAGGCGTTCGGGGTTGTGGTCGGCGATTGCGTTGGGCAGCAACGATTTCGGTACGTCCTGGTAACACACCGGGCGTAGGAAGCGCTCGATCGCCCGGGAGCCGACGGAGGTGGTGCGCGGGTCCGAGGTGGCCGGGAACGGGCCGCCATGCACGACGGCGTGGCCGACCTCGACACCGGTGGGCCAGCCGTTGAACAAGATGCGGCCCGCCTTGAGTTCGAGATCGGGCAGCAGGGCCCGGGCCGCGTCCATGTCGGAGTCGTCGGCGTGCACCGTCGCGGTGAGCTGACCTTCCAGCCCGGGGATGACGTCCCGCATCTGGTCGGCGTCGGCGCAGCGCACGACGATGCTCGACGCGCCGAACACCTCGGCCTGCAGCGGCGCCGATGAACCGAACGTGCCCGCGTCGGTGGTGAACAGTGCGGACTGGCAGTAGGTGGGTCGCGGACCCTGCGGGCCACGGGCCACCACCTCGGCCTCCTCGCCGAGTGCGGCCACACCGCGGGCGTAGTTGGCGGCGATGCCGGGGGTGAGCATCGGCGTGGCCGGCGACTGTCCGAGTGCCTCGGCGGCCGCGGCGAGGAAGGTGTCCAGGCCGGGGCCGTCGATGGCGATCACCAGACCGGGGTTGGTGCAGAATTGCCCGGAGCCCATGGTCAGCGAGGCCACGAACGCGCGGCCGAGTTCGGCACCGCGCGCCGACAGTGCACCGTCGAGCAGGAGTACCGGATTGATGGAGCTCATCTCGGCGAAGACGGGTATCGGCTCCGGGCGGGCGTTGGCCGCGGCCACCAGGGCGGTACCGGCGTGGCGGCTTCCGGTGAAGCCGACCGCCTTGATCCGCGGGTCGGTGACCAGCGCGGTGCCGAGTTCGGGTCCGTCGCCGAACAGCAGCGAGAACGTCCCGGCCGGCAGTCCGGCGGCCGCGACGGCGTCGGCGATGGCGCGGCCGACGAGTTCGGAGGTGCCGGGGTGGGCGTCGTGCCCCTTGACGACGACGGGGCAGCCGGCCGCCAGCGCGGAAGCGGTGTCGCCGCCGGCCACCGAGAAGGCCAGCGGGAAGTTACTGGCGCCGAACACGGCCACCGGACCCAGCGGAATGGAGCGCTGCCGAATGTCGGGGCGCGGCAGCGGGGTTCGGTCGGGCAGCGGTGTGTCGATGCGGGCCTCGTTCCAGCTGCCCTCACGCAGGACGTCGGCGAACAGGCGCAACTGTCCGGTGGTGCGGCGCACCTCGCCGGTCAGGCGTGCCCGCGGAAGGCCGGTCTCGGCGACGGCGCGTGCGACGATCGCGTCCTTGGCGGCCTCGATGTTGGCGGCGACGGCTTCCAGGAACTGCGCGCGCCGTTCGGCGGTGGTGGAACGGTAGGCGGGGAACGCCTCGGCGGCGGCCGCGCAGGCCGCCTCCACGTCGGCCAGGGTGCCGTACCGATAGGCCGGCTGCAGGTCGGTTCCCGCGGTGGGGTCGAAACCGTGGATGGTCGGACCGGTCCCTTCGACCGGTCGCCCGGCGATGAGCATCTGTCCGGTGGGCGATTCCGCGGCCGTCGCTGTCATGATGCTCCTCAGCAGTCGATGGGGCGTTCGGTTCGAGACAACGGTAGGAGTGACCAGGCATGCCTGTCCAAGTCGGATGGTCGCCGGAGCTGCCGTATGCCCTCGCAGCCGCTCGACCGGTAGCCTTGTATGTCATGGCAGGCGGGCGATGAGCGGCGGTTTCTTCGCACTTCTCGACGACATCGCGGCGCTGGCCAAACTCGCGGCGGCCTCCATCGACGACATCGGTGCGGCGGCCGGCAAGGCGACCGCAAAGGCGGCCGGGGTCGTCGTCGACGACACCGCTGTCACCCCGCAGTACGTGCACGGGATCGCCGCCGAGCGCGAACTGCCCATCATCAAACGCATCGCGAAGGGATCGCTGCGCAACAAACTGCTGTTCATCCTGCCGGCGGCGCTGGTGCTCAGTCAGTTCGCGCCGTGGCTGCTGACCCCGATCCTGATGATCGGCGCGACCTACCTCTGTTACGAGGGCGCCGAGAAGGTGTGGGGGCGCATCCGCGGCCACGACGAACACGCCACCCCCGTCCTGGGCACCGGCACGGACGCCGAGGAGAACACGGTGTCCAGTGCGGTCCGCACCGACTTCATCCTGTCCGCGGAGATCATGGTGATCGCCCTCAACGAGGTGGCCCGTCAGGCGTTCCTGCCGCGGCTGATCATCCTGGTGATCGTCGCCATCGTGATCACCGCCGTGGTCTACGGCGTGGTCGGGGGCATCGTGAAGATGGACGACATCGGATTGAGCCTGGCCCAGCGCTCATCGACGTTCGCGCAACGCGTCGGCCGCGGCCTGGTCGCCGCGATGCCCAAGGTGCTGGCATGGCTGTCGGCGATCGGCACGGTGGCGATGCTCTGGGTGGGCGGGCACATCCTGTTGGTCGGAACCGACGACCTCGGCTGGCACTGGCTCTACGGCCTCGTCCACCATCTCGAGGAAGCCGTGCAGCACGCCACCGGGGCGTTCGGCGGTGCGCTCGGCTGGTTGACCAACACCACTGCCTCGGCTGTCCTCGGCCTGATCGTCGGCGCGGTGGTGGTGGCGATCATGCACGTTCTACCGATCGGCAAGAAGGACCGGCACGCCGCGTAGCCGCACTATCGGGGTTCTGGCCCCGTCGCAACCGGCCGCGTGGGGTCACGCGACCACTGCGACCACGAGCCGGGGAACAGCGCCGCGTCGTAACCCGCGATGGCCAGCGCAGCGATCTGATGGGTGGCGGTCACCCCGGATCCGCAGTACACCGTGACGGGTAGCGGCCCGGCGCCGAGGGCGCCGAAGCGGGCGCGCAGATCGGCGGCCGGCAGAAAGGTGCCGTCGGCGGCGAGATTGTCGGCGGTGGGTGCCGACACCGCCCCGGGGATGTGGCCGGCGCGCGGGTCCAGCGGCTCCTCGTCGCCGCGGTACCGGGCCGCCGAACGTGCGTCCAGAACCAGATGGCGCTCTGAATCCGCTTGAACGGCCACGGTATCGGCCTCAACCGAGGCGATTCCGTCCAGCGCGGCGACCGTCAGGGAGCCGGGTGCCGGGACGACGTCGCCGGATTCCACCGGGAACGCGGCGCGCCGCCACGCCGACCACCCGCCGTCGAGGATGCGGACATCGGCGACACCGGCCGCGCGCAGCAACCACCACGCCCGCGCCGCGGCCTGGCCGTTCCAGTCGTCGTAGACGACCACCGGATCGCCAGGGTGCAGCCCCCAGCGCCGCGCGCTGCCCTCTAGCGCAGCCGGAGTGGGCAGAGGGTGACGGCCCCGCCCGGTCACGCTGTGGTCGGACAGTTCGGCGTCGAGGTCGACGAAAACCGCGCCCGGGATGTGGCCAGCGCGATAAGCGGCGCGCCCGTCCGGCTCCGCGACGGTCCATCGCACGTCGAGAAGCCGGCGACGCTCCTCCGAAAGGCCTTGTACCAGTTCGTTGACCGAGATCAGGATGTTCATCGGCCGCACTTCTCGGCGGCGCCAGGGCGGCAATCGGCGAAAGCCCGCACCCGCGCCAGCGCGCCTGGCGGCACCTGACCCTGATTGCGGATGTCCCACAACTGTTCGGGCGTGATGCCCAGCAGTGCCGCGATGACGGACTCTGGCAACGGCGAGCGCGCACAGGCGAGGTCCAGGCGCGAACTGAGACTGCCGGGCAGCAGGCCCAGCAGGTGCTTCCGGGTGCCCTCCAGGGCTTGCAGGTGGCCGAGCAGCGGGCCGTCCGCCTGTGCACCGGCGTTCACCGCGACGCGCCACGAGTTCGCGGCCAGCATCTCGGCCTTGACGCACTGGGCGATCACGCTGTGTATATACGTTTCGTATACGTTCGAACTGGGCGGTGGCAGCCGGTCGATCACCGACTTGAGGGCGTCGAGCTGCGCTTCCGCATAACCTTCGAATACCGAGGTATCGGTGTTGCGGTCGACCACTATCGGCGCAGGGCGGGCGCGCGGTCCGACGGTCGGCGGGGTGGCCAGCAACTCGGCCACGTCGGCAGCGGGGTCCGGCGAGACGACCAGGCGGGCGTAGCTGCCCGGCGGTAGCCCCAATCCGTTTTCTACCTTCTGAACTGTGCCTTTGTGAGGCTTCCGGGCGCCACGCTCCAGATAGCTGAGGCCCATGACGCTGACACCCGTCGCCGAGGCGAAGTCCGCCAGCGACCAGTCGCGCGCCTCGCGGATCGCGCGGATCGCGGCACCCGCCGCTGCGCGGCTCACCGCGGCGCTCCGGACATGGACGGATCGTACACAGCATCGCGGCGCCAGCGTGTATATATGTTTTTACATATGTTTTCTTGCCAAATAGCCGATGCGTCTATACGCTTTCGTCAACGCTTCTAGTTTTAGGGAGACACCGACATGCATCACCCGTGTGCCGCCAACCCCGACCTGTGGTTCGGCTACAACGACGACGACGCCACCGACGGGGCGGCCAAGGCCCGTGCCTACGAGCGGGCCTCGATCGAGGCCCGGACACTCTGTCTGCGCCGGTGCCCGTTGGCGGCACAGCGCGTCTGCGCCAGGCTCGCCGTCGAGCAGGGCGAGGAGTACGGCGTCTGGGCGGGCGTGAAGTTGCCGGGCGGTCAGTACCGCAAGCGCGAGGAACTCGAACGGGCCCACGACACGTTGCGCCGGATCGCCGCCGGCGAACTCAGCCCGCGCGAGGTGCCGGAAAATATCGCACTGCTCGAACGCCACCAAGCGGATATTCTCCCCGTCGTCGCCGCGGTGTTCCACCTGCCGGCCCCGGCGGTCGGCCCCCGTACCGCCGCGTAGTCGGTCGCTTACGTGGGGGAAGTGGAGATCCTCGAACGGGCGCATCGGTTGTTCGCGGGCAGCGATGCGCCGGTTCGACTCAACGCAGCGCCGGAACACGTCGAGTGGGCTCGGCTGCGGATGAATCACGTCAGCGATGGCAGTGGGCACGAGGGGTATCGACGGGCGGCGGAGGGCAGCCGGGCGGTGCTGTCCACGGCAGCCCGCACCGACGAAGAGCTGTCCGCGATCATCGGCGAGGCGCAGCGCGCGCACGCCCGAGCCCGCGAGCTCACCGGACGGGTGCTCGGGGAGGCGCGTGCCGACGCCACCGCATCCGTGCTGTCGCCAATGGCACAACGAGAAGCGTGGCGGCGCGGCGCCGCCCGACTGCGCACTCAGCACGAGGTCGTTTCGACGGCAAGGCGGCGAGCGCTCCGCAGAGCGGCACTGCTGCGCCGCCTGCGGTACCGCGGCCTGCTGCGCCGGGGTCCGAGGCCCGGCCGGCCGCCGACGGGCCGGACCGGTGCCGCCGTCCGCGCCGCGCTGTCGCGTCTGGGACGGCCGTATGTTTGGGGGGCCACCGGTCCGAATCAGTTCGACTGCTCCGGGTTGGTCCAGTGGGCGTATCACCAGGCCGGCATCCCGCTGCACCGAACGACCTACGACCAGATCCATGACGGCATCGCGGTACCGCGATCCCAAGTGCAGCCGGGCGACCTGGTGTTCCCACATGCGGGCCACGTGCAGATGGCCATCGGCAACGGGATGGTGGTCGAGGCCCCGCACGCCGGTGCGACCGTCCGGGTCAGTCGACTCGGCGACGCCATTGCGATCCGTCGGCTTGGATAGCGGGTGCCCGAGGTGAATTGTCCGCCCGTATCAGCGGGGGTACCTTCGGAGCATGGCGGAGCAGTCGGGGGAGTCGAGCGATGCTCTCCGGTCGCGGCTGGGCACGCTGTCGCAACGGTATACCGCCGTGGTGGAGGCCGACCAACTGTTGGCCGATGCGGTCTTGGCCGCGCACGGGGTCGCCGTCGGCGCTCTTGCGCGGCTGGACCGTATCGAGCAGGAGATCGTGTCGGCCGTTTCGACGGCCCAGACATTTGCGCTGGACACTGCCGTCGGTTCGCGGGAGTTGCAGCGCTTCCTGATTGTGAAACAGCGCGAGATCCTCGCCGTCGTCACCGCGGCGCGCGACCAGTCTGCGGCGAAAGCCGCTGCGGTGCAAGAACTTTCCAGTGTATACCGCCGAGAAGCCGGGCCTGCGGGCAGATAGTGCGGGGTGAATTGCCGGCCCCGGAAACCGTCGGTACCGTCCGCGGCATGCGGGGGACGGCGAGCGCGCGCAGCGCAGGCGAAGCGGGATAGCGATGTCGGCAATCGAGGATCTGCGTAACGCCATTGACCATGTCACGGTGTGCACAGGTGATCCGGCAGCCTGGAAGCGGGGGCTGGCGCCCGGCGATCTGGCAGCAGTCACGGCGGCGGCGGTCGATCCGGCGGCGGTGACCGGCGTGCTTGCAAAACTCCGGGCCAACAACCCGACGCTGTTCGACCCGCGCACGGGTTCGCCGGTTACCCCCCGATCCGCGGAGGCCGAATCCCCGTCGGGCCAACAGGGCGACGCCGCCGCGGCAATGAGGAAGGCCGAAGACGACCTCGCCCAACAGAACTCGCTGACCGCCGAGCTGGACCTGCATGTGGTCTGCGCAATCCTCAACGCCCACGCGGAAACCGTGGAGGGCAGCGAACGGCTGCGGCGGCTGCAGCAGGAAGTGGAGGAGGCGGTTGGATCGCGCACCGACCTCGACACCCCAGCCGGCGCAAGGGATTTCCAGCGTTTCTTGACCGGCAAGCTGCGACAGATCGGTGCCGTGGTGGAGACCGCCAGCCTCGACGACACCTCCAAAGCGGCCCTGGCCAGCGCATGGACGGCGCTGTACAAGAACGCCGATGGTACCGAACACCCGGGTGACGCGGCGAGCGGCGCGCCCGACACGGTGTCACCCGCGCGGGCGGGGCAGCAGCCGGCATCGCCACAGTCCGCTGCGGTGGTGTCCGAGACGATGCCGCCCTACGGACCCGATCTCGCCGATGATCCGTTGCTGGACGCGCTGCTGGCACAGGGACAGACGACACCTGCCGGGATCGAAGCACCGGCCGGAAACGCGCCAGCGCCGCCGCCGCCGTCGCCGGTCCAGCCGGGTCTGCCACTGTTCCCGATGGCGGCCGCCCCCGGGCCGACTGCGCCGCCGTTGTCCTCCGTTGTTCCCGCCGATCTGACGAGGCCCGACCTCGGCAGCATGCAACCGCGATCCGCGCGGCTGGCGGGCGAGGACCTGCCGATCGCCGCATTCCTGGATGAAGAGGACGACCCCTTCGGCGCAGCTTCGGGCGGACCGGCCGGTGACGCGGCAGGCGGCGACTGCGCCGAACAGACCGAACGGCCGGAGGTACCGGCACCACCGGCACCGTCGACGACGGTGCGCCTGCCCGACGGCAGTTCGGTCGAAGCACCCACCGCGACGATCGCCGATGTCCTCAGGAACGCGATTGGCGGAACCCCGATCGTCGAGGCCTTTCGAGAAGAAGGCATCGTCGTCCCGCCGCCCGGTACCGCGGTGGCGCATCCAGTCGATCCGTCGCGGGTTGTCGGCGGCGACATCGGCATGTTCTCGGACCGACAGGCCGTCGCCCTGGACCGGGAGCGCGCCCTTCTCGGTGGACGGATTCAGCCGGTCGCCAGCGTCGCCGGCCCGAGCTTCCTAGGCTGGCTGCATCCGCAGGGCCCGGGCACCAGCGCGTCGGCGCCGTCGTCGACACCGATGCAGGACGCACCACCGACACCCACCAGGCCCGCGACCGCGGCAGCACGATAGGAGTTTGTAATGGCAGACAAGATCCGGGTGGATCCGGTCAACTTGCGCGACGCGGCCGTAAAGCACACCGAGACAGCCGATTACCTGCGCACCGTCCCGGCTGGGCACGACGCCATCCAGCAGAGCCTGGATTCGTTGGGACCCATATTCGGTGAGCTTCGCGAGGCCGCCCGCGAACTGTTGGAGGAACGCCGGGTGTGCTACCAGCAGCAGGCCGACGCACACTCCTCGTTGGCGGACAGCCTCAGCAAGTCCGCCGCCTACTGGGAAGCGCACGAGGAGGAACGCGCCGGCGCCTTCCGGGCAGTCCTCGACGAACTGCCATGACGGAATCGAATCCAGCCTTCGACGCCGTGCATCCCAGCGGTCATGTGCTGTTCCGCAGTTGTCGGGGTGGCTACCTGCACAGCGTCGCGCTGACGGAGGCCGCGATGGATGCCGACGCCGACGCTCTTGCCGAGGCGATCAAGCTGACTGCTGAAGTCTCCCACCTTCGAGCGCTGATGGAGGTGCGGGCCGAGATCCTGGCGTCCGGGCACACGCCGTCGAACGAGGTTCCCGGCAGAGCAGAACTCGATGCTGCCGCCGCGCGGCTGCGTGACCACGTGCTGCGAAATTCAGACACCGAGAACTGAACCGCTCAGCGCACCCAGCGACTGACCGCGTCGGCCTCCGGCACGATGTCGGCAGGAGGTTGCACGGGGTTGGCACCGAACAGTTCGCGTGCCCGCGCCAACAGCGCCCGCACCTCGTCGAGCTGTTGTTGGAGCAGCGAGTCAGCCATGGCGGTGACCGTACCGATCGTTCTCGGACCGCACAATTCACCCCGGTTCACCCCCGGATCGCGTGAAATGACGGGCGGGGGGCAATCGGTACGCTTGCCGGGTGGCGGCTTTCGGGCGTTGGGCGGCGCGGCAGCGCGTGCGGGGGTCGACGCAACAGGGGTTGTCCGTACCGACCTTCCGTACGTCCATGGACTGCACACCGTGGGTACTCGGGGGACTGTGGCCGGCCGAACTGCATCCGGTGACGTCCGAAACCGCCTTGATCGCAAAATATCTGAAGAACGACCTGCAGCGGATCGCCGATTCGGCCAACGAGCGGCTGCGGACAATCGCGGCGGCTGGGCTCGACGAGCAGGTCAAGAATGCCGAAGAGTCCAGGGTCATCAACGTCGCCCGGGCGTTCGCGGTGCTTCGGGTCGAGTCGACGGTCCGCCAACTGCGCAAGGAGCCGCTGGGGTTCCAGCCCGAGCTGCGCAGTCCGCCCCGACCCCTAGGTGGCCGGGCCGATGTCGGTGCCGTCGCCGAACCGCAACCCGAGCCCGAAGTCGTTGCGCCCGTGGTTATCTCCTCCGCACCCGGGACACCGCTGCACGAACCGTTGCCCGCGCAACAGGAGCCGCCCGTTCCGGCAGGGCGCGAGGTGATCGACGTCCCGGCGGTGTCCGACCTCACACCCACTCGCCCGCTTGAAAGCGAGCTGCAGTGTTTGGTGCGGTTCGTGGCCCGCCAGGCATCGGGTCTGCGGTGGGCGGCGGGTCGGCGGGCGGACGGCAGTGTCGTCCTGACGACGGATCTGGCGCACGGATGGATTCCGCCCGGGGTCGATCTGCCGGACGGGGTTGAACTGCCGGCGCCGAAGCGGCGCAGCGGCACCGCGGTCGCCATGCTCGGCGACACGGAGGCGACTGCCGCATACGTGCCGGGGGATTCGTTCGGCGGGTTCGCCGACCGCGAGAAGACGGCAACCTCTACCGCCCCGCGGCACCTCGTCGAGGTGGCCGACCTCGAGCAGAGACTGGCCGAGACGACCCGGGGACGAGCCGGCCTGCCACGGCTGACCCACGCCCTGGCGGCAGCGGTGTCCGCTGGCGATCCCGTGGTCGAAGCGCAGGCCGACGTGCTGCGGGTGCACTTGGACACCGCGCGGTACCAACTGCTGGCGCACTATCCGGACCTCGACAACCCGCTGTTGCTGAACTGCCTGTTGCTGGCGGCCACCGAAGCGCTCGTCACGGGTGACTTGTCCTCGGCCAACTATCACTTCGCGTGGTTCACGGCGCTCAGCGGTCCGCCTGCCGGCCGGTGGGACGCCGACCGCGGACCCGATCGGGGCCGGCCCGCGATGAATTGACGCTGCTCCGCGCGCCTGGAGATACTGATGCGGTGTCGGGGCCGGAGGGGGCGCAAGAGGACAAGGCTCTGGTCGATGCGGTACTGCGGGAACTGCGCGAAGCCGCCGACAGGTGGGAGTTGCTTGTCGCCGAAGCGGAAACCACCACCTACAGCGTCGATTTCGGAGACATCCAGGTGGTCGTCAATTCGGACGGCAAGTTGATCGAGTTGGCGCTTGCACCCGGTGTCGTCTCGGACTATTCGCACAGTGAACTCGTCGACAGGTTGAACAGTGCGTTCGAGGCGCTGCGCTACGAGGCGGAATCCGACAACGCCGCGCGGTACGCCGGCGGAGTGTGGTGAGCGCGGTCGTGAGGTGTCGGAAACGGCGGTCGGCGGGTGCTGCTCGGAGCAATGACGAACGGGCCGTCGACGATGTGCCGGGAAGGTATCGAGCGTGCCGCTGAATCTGTCGAACCGTGACCAGAATTCGGGCCATCTGTTCTACAACCGCCGGTTGCGGGCGGCGATCACCCGCTTCTCGGTTCGGATGAAACACGACGACCGCAAGCAACAGGCGGCTGTGGCGCTGTCGATGGTCTTCGTGCTGATCGGCATGGGCTGGATGGCATTACTGCACTTCATCAAGCCCGCCGGAATCGTGGGGGAGTCGAACATCGTCGGGAACCGTCAGACCGGCGCGGTGTACGCCAAACTCGACGGCCGACTGTACCCGGCACTCAACCTCACGTCGGCACGGTTGGCGACCGGGAACTCATCTGCTCCCACCTGGGTGACCGCCGCGGAGATCGCCAAGTTCCCGACCGGACCATTCATCGGCATTCCGGGTGTCCCTGACGATCTGCCCGCCAACGGCGGAGTCTCGGCGTGGGCGGTCTGTGACACCGCCGCCGCCCGTGGCACCGCCGGTAAGCCGGTGGTCACGACGATCGCCGGCCAACTCACGACCGGCGGTCGAGCGGATCGGCTGGCGCCGAACCAGGCCGTGCTGACCACTCACGGAAACGCCACCTTCGTGCTCTGGGCTGGTCACCGCAGCCGGATCGACCCCGCGGACCGATCCGTCACGTTCACTCTGGGACTGGACCCGGGCAAGACGTGGCCGATCGAGATGTCAAATGCGCTCTATGACGCGATGCCCGCCACCGAACCGATCGGCGTACCGGCGATTCCGGAGTCCGGCACCCCGTCCCGTTGGTTGCCGAACGTCCCGGTGGGCAGTGTGCTGGAAACCCGGGATGCCAACGGTGCCACGAGCGGGTTCTACGCGCTGCTGCCGGGCGGCGTGCAGAAGATCACCAGTTTTGTCGCCGATCTGCTCCGCACCGCCAATGCGCAGGGTTCCATTGCTCCGCACCTGCTTTCACCCGACAAGCTGGTCCCCATCCCAACGGTGGAGGATCTCGACGTCGGCTTCTATCCGACGGGCAAGCTCGAATTCGTCGACACCGATGCCAATCCGGTGACGTGCGTCGGGTGGGAGAAGCTGACCAGTGACCGCCAGGCCGACATCATGGTGCTCAGCGGCCGGGGCCTGCCGGTGTCGCCGGCGATGGACGGTCATCTGGTAACCCTGGTGCGTGACAACCGGGACCCGAATTCGGTGGAGGCCGACCAGGCGCTGGTGCTGCCGGGGGCGGCGAACCTGGTGGCCACCACCAGCGGCGTGGCCACCGCCGACACCAAGGAGAGCCTGTACTGGATCTCGCCGCAGGGGGCCCGGTTCGGCATCGAATGGGACCAGCCCACCCTCAACGCGCTGGCGCTCGATCCGGGCCGGGCCGTTCAGGCACCGTGGCCGATCATCCGTACCTTCGCCCCCGGCCCGGCGATCAGCCAACGGGCCGCCCTGGTGGTCCGCGACACCATCTCATCGGACGGTGCGGTAGCGCCGATCCCGGGAGCGGGAGGCTAACCGGTGTCCAAGAAAGGTTTCGTGCGGGGACCAAGGAAGCAGGCCCCGACGGTTCCGCCCGCGCGGGTGATCGTCAACCCGCCGCTGGCGTTGCCGGAGCGCGAACCCCGCAACATCGTGCTGATGATCGCCGTGCCGGCGCTGTTGGTGGGGATCATCGGCATGCTGGTGGTGATGTACACCTCCGGTGCGCGTTCCCTGCAGTCCGGATTCTTCCCGATGTTGGGGTTGATCGGTTTCGGCGCACTGATGTTCAGCGGCCGGTTCGGCCGGTCCCGCCGGATGAGCTGGGGCGAGCAGGAAAAGGAACGCCGCGTCTACCTGCGTCAACTGGACGAGGATCGTGACGAGATCCAGCGGGCGGTCCAGGACCATCGGCGCAACCAACTGTTCGTGCACGGCGACCCGCAGCGGCTGGACACCGTGATCGGTGGGCCGCGGATGTGGGAACGGCGGCCGGCGGATCCGGACTTTCTGGATGTCCGGTTGGGCATAGGCATCCAACAGACCGGTGAATCGGCGGTGTCGCTGCAGTGGCCCGAGGTGCCCGTCGGGGAGGAACTCGAGCCGGTGACCGGCGGTGCCCTGCGGGACTTCATACTCGAACAGAGCAAGATCCGCGGTATCGGCAAGGTGTTGAGCCTGCGGTCGCGGCCGGGGTTCAGCTTCGTCGGCGACGATTCCGCCGGGCTGCGGGCGTTCATGCGGGCTCTGCTGTGCTCGCTGGCGGTGTATCACAGTCCCGGTGACCTCAAGATCATGGTGGTCACCCGGCATCCTGAGGCGTGGTCGTGGCTGGTGTGGTTGCCGCACAACCAGCACGACGAGATGTTCGATGCGTGCGGTCTGCGCCGGCTGGTGTTCACCTCGCCGACCGAACTCGAAGACGCGCTCGACGCCGAACTGCATCGCAAGGGTCGTGGGCCGTGGTCGCCGCCGAGCGGGTCGAGTCCCACCACGACGCCGTCGCCGATGGGGGCGGCGGCCGGTTCGGCCCTCGGCCCGCATTGGATCATCGTCGACGACAACGTCGGCACACCGGAGCAGTGGGAAGGCGTGACGGGGCAGAAGGGGATGGCCGGCATCACGGTGCTCAGAGTGGCCGACCACGTCGGCTCCGGAGTCGGATTCAACAGCGCCGATGAACGATTCCAGCTGCGCGATGGCCGCCTCCGGCACCGCGACGCTTTCTATGCGGTGGCCGACAAGCTCGCCGATAGTACCGCGGACCGGTACGCCAGGGCTGTCGCCCGCTGGTCGCCGACGACCGCCGGCGAGCTGTCCGAGACCGACAGCCAGGGCGGTGAGTTGTTGCGTGCGTTGGGCATCAGCGATCCACGACGGCTCGATGTGGACCGGTTGTGGGCGGAGAGCCGCGGCCGCGGCGACCCCAAGTGGGCAGTGGTGCCCGTCGGCGTCAAACCCACCGGTGAGCTCCAGTACATCGTGCTGCGGGCCAAGGACTTCGGTGGGTTCGGCTTCCATTCGGTGGTGGTCGGCACATCGGGCTCCGGAAAGTCAGAGTATTTCCTGTCGTTGTGCAACGGCATCGCCCTGACGCACTCGCCAGAGGCATTCAACGTGATCTTCGTCGACATGAAGTTCGAGTCCGCGGCCCAAGACCTCGAAGGGTTTCCGCATGTGGCCGGATCGTTGTCCAACCTCGGCAAGGACGACCGCCATCTCGCCGAACGGATGCGCAAAGCGGTAGACGGCGAGATCGCCAGGCGTTACCGACTTTTCAAGGAAGCCGGCGCCCGCGATGCCAATGAGTACGAAGAAATGCGCCTGGCCGGCCGCGACCTGGAGCCGGTGCCGATCCTGCTGGTTCTCATCGATGAGTACCTGGAGTTGTTCCACAACCATCCGGAATGGATCGACCTGGTCATCCACATCGGCCAGGAGGGCCGCGGTTGTAACGTCTTCTTCACCCTGGGCGGTCAGCGTCTGGACCTCTCGTCGTTGAGCAAGGCGAAGAGCAACATCGCCTTCCGGGTCGCACTGCGCGCCGAGACCGCCGAGGACTCGCGCGATGTGATCGGCAGCGATGCGGCGCTGCACCTGCCGTCGAAGGAGGCCGGCTACGCCCTGCTCAAGGTCGGTCCCCGCGAACTCGAACACTTCCGGTGCTTCTACGTGTCGGCGCCGTTCGTCGTGCCCAAGAAGGCCGTCGAAGTCGACCGGACGGTCGATCTCAGCTTCTCCCGGCCCCGATCATTCACCTGGGAGTACCAGCCACTCAGTGCCGAGGACAACGCGGCTCTTGCCGTCGCGGACGACGTCGTCGACGAACCCGACGAATTCCTTTACCACGCCGACGGTTTCAAGAAAAAGAAGCTGGTGGACGTCATCCGGGAGTCGGTGGCCTCGCACCCTGCCCGCCCGCCGCACCAGATCTGGCTGCCGCCACTGGAGGTCAGCGATAGTGTCGACGTGCTGGTGGAACGTTGGCGCGGAAAGCCCTGGCACGTCGACTACGGCCAGAACCCCGGTCTGACGTTCCCGATCGGCATCGAGGACATTCCCGAGGACCACGCCCAGGAGGTGTACATCCTCGACGCCAAGATGGACAACGTAATGGTGGTGGGTACCGCGCAACGCGGAAAATCCACGGCACTGATGACGCTGATCACCTCGGCGGCGCTGATGTACCGGCCCGAACGCGTCACGTTCTTCTGCGTCGGGGCGTCGCTCTATCCGATCGAGGACCTGCCGCATGTGGCCTCGGTGGTGGGCCTCACCGACACCGAGGGTGTCTCGCGGACGATGGCCACCATCGAGGGTCTGCTGCGAGCCCGGGAGGCGGCGTTCAAGCAATATCAGATCGACATCGCCGAGTTCCGCGAGCGGCGCTTCGGTGCGTCGCCGAGCGCGACGGATCCCGCGGATAAGTTCGGCGACGTGTTCCTGGTGATCGACAACTTCGGTGACCTCTACGAGAAGGACTTCGCAATGGGTGACCGGGCGGTCTCCATCGCACGCCAGGGACTGTCCTACGGCGTCCACATCGTGACGAGCTCCATCGGCTGGCTGATCGGCCAGAAGCAGGCGCTGCTCAACGTGTCCAACGCACGGATCGAATTGCGCCTGAGCAACCCCGACGAATCGCAGATGGGCTCGGGCATCGAACACCGCCGCGCCGCGCGACGGGTACTGGACCGACCAGGCTTCGGTTTGACCCGCGCCAGCCACGAGATGTTGATGGCGGTGCCGGAGATCGTCGGTCCGAACGGGGCGCGCGTCGCCACCCGCCAGGTCGGCTCGGTGATCGCCGGGGTGACGGGCGCCGACAAGGTCGAGACGCTGGCCCGGCTGCCGAAGCGAATCCCGTTCCCCGATGTGCTCGCGGCATTCGCGCGCACCCGGGCAGCCGCCGACCCGATGAACGTCCCGTTCGCCATCGGAGAGACGGCGCTGCAGCCGGTCGCATTGCCCCTGCATACGCTGCCCAACCTGCTGGTGATGGGCCGTCAGGGTTGCGGCAAGACCACGACATTGGCCACCTTCGGCCAGTCGATCATGAGTCGGTACTCGCCCAAACAGGCCCAGATCACGATCATCGACCCGAAGACGTCACTGATCGGCAGGATGCAGGGTCCGCACGTTCGTGCTTACGCGTACACCACCGACGACATCGATGCGGTAGTCGCCGCGTTGTCCGAGGAACTGCGTGGCCGCTTGCCTCCGTCCGGTTTGACTCAGGAGGAGTTACTGAGTCGGCCTCGGTGGCAGGGCCCCCTGCACTTCGTCCTCATCGACGACGAGCAGGAGTTGCGCCCGAACGGTGTGCTGGGCAAGCAGGCCGCCACCGCGCCGCTGTGGTCGCTGATCGAGCGCTGCCGTGAAGTCGGGCTGCACGTGATCGTGTCGCGGCTCCCGGGCAATTGGGCGGGCGTCTCAGCGATGAATCCGTTGCTGCAGAAACTGGTCGGCTCCCGGGCGCCGACCCTGTTCATGGACAACGAACCCCAGGCGGTCAAGGTGTTCGGCAGAATCAGTGCCCAGCAATTTCCGCCGGGCCGCGGCTTGTTCGTCACCACCGACGGCGCCATCGAAGGGGTCCTGGTCGGCGCACCTGACTAGCGTGGGTCAGCTGTTTGCTGTAAGAGTGACGGAGTCGTCTCGATTGCGATGGTACAGCGCACCTATGCTGATGCCCAAACACGTAGCTGTGACTACGCACCCGTCAGGAGGAATGCAATGACGCTCAACGTCAACCCGGCCAACATCAACCTCTCGGCCGTCACCGAGATCGGCATCGGCACTGAGCTCGCCGCATCGTCCGCGGGAACCTCAGAACCGTTGCTGATGAATGCGCCCATGGCGCTGGACCTGGATTCGACAGCCTTTGCTGACGCGCTCAGCGCAGCTGGTGCGACCTACGCCGGGGTCAAGGCCGAGCACGTCACGGAGCGGATGATTTACGCCGCGTCTCAGACCGCTGCGTCGGCGGCTTACGAGGTCAACGACGCCACCTCCGCCATCGCAAACACGCTGGCGTAGCTCCATGGCCATCCACGGATGGCCGTTTTCAGATCCATCGACAACAGCACGGCTCTTCGAGGCCGGTCCCGGACCGGAGACCACCCTGGCCAATGCTGCGGCATGGGCGGTCGAGGCCGCTGTTCATGACCTGTCCATGGGCCTGTCGGCCATAAACATCATGAGTATGGTGCCGAGCTTCCTCGGCGTGGGCGGCTCTTCGGCGGTCGAAACCGGCTCGGTGCTGAACGCCCTCGCCGGCGTCATGGGCGGCCACTGTCTCAAGCAGCAGCTCATCGCACTGGCGGCGGTCGAGCTATACGCGGCGGCCCGGGCCGGACTCATCCCCTCTGAGTTGATCGACGGGAACCGGATGGAGTGCGCCCACGACGTGGGTATCAACCCACTGGTACTGGGCGCTCTGACCGGTCGAATCGCCGAGCTCAACGGTGAATACGGCATGTACTGGGCGCAGAACGCGGCCGTCGGCTCCGCCTACGGCACCGGCCTGAACACCCTCACGACATCGTTGTTGAGCACACCGCCACCAGCGGCCATGGGTGCGAACCCGGCCGGGCCGGCGATGATGGCGGCCTCGGTGACGCAGAACACCGTGACCGACACCGCCACCGCGACCGCGCGCGCCACCGGCGAGTACGCAACCCAGGGTGCCGGATCGGCGGGCGGCGGCATGGAACAGGTCATCGGCAGCGTCACCCAGGCACTGGGCAGCGCCGTTTCGCCGATCGCCGGGATGTTCCAGTCGGTGCCCCAGATGTTCCAGGGCATGACCAGCCTGCCGCAGAGCGTGATGGGCGCGTTCGGCGGAATGTTCGGCGGCATGGGGGCCAACGACGCCACGATGGTGGCTCGCGTCCCGGCCACCGACGCGCTGCGGGCACTGCCCGGTTCAGGAGCCGGCGCGGGTGCGGGCATGGGCGGCGGTGGTGGCGGAAGCGTTGGTGCCGGTGCGCCCGGCCTGCACAGCTTCACCCGGCCGGCAAGTAGCTTCGAGCCTGAGGGCGGGCGCGCGACCGGATTGAAGCAGGGTTTGCTGAACCCCGCGGAAGTCCGCACGGGTCCGGTCGCGTCGGGGATGGGCGGAGCCGGTATGCCGATGTCCCCGGCCGGGATGCTGCATCGCGGACAGGGTGGCGACGACAGGAAGGACGTCCAGTACGCCCGCGTCGTCGTCGGTGGCGACTCGCGAGAGGAGCGTTAGCGGGAAACTCCCTCTGGCTACCTACACATGGACTGGGGAATGAACCACCCAATCGGTTTGCGGAGGTGAAGTGACAAGCACCACGCAATGCCTACACTCAACGAAAGCCCCGGCTCGGGGGGAACAGTAGCAAGGAGAACAAGTGTCAAAGATGAACGTCACCCCGGAGATGCTCCGGGCGACGAAGGCCCAGATGGAAAACCACATCACCGAGGCGAATGCGCTGGTTCAGCAGTACCTCGCCACGCACCAGGACGCGATGGGCGCCATTTGGCAGGGTCCGGCCGGCGCCGCGTCGATGACCACGGCCGTGCACCTCGAGCAGGAGTTGCGCAACACCACCGACGGACTGCAGGGCATGGCCCACGGGCTCGGCAACGCCGCCGACCTGGTCGAGGCCCACGAAGAACAGCAGGCCCGCGCAATGACGAGTTTCGCCCAGAACTGACCCGTATCCGCATAACCGACTTTTCAAGGAGCAATCATGTCCGGTGATATCACCTACGTACACGGCGGAGTCGCCGAGCTGTCCTCACAGGTCGGCAACACTGCCGCCCAGCTGATGGAAATCCACGACCAGGTCATGGACGAGACCACCAAGCTGCAGCCGTTCTTCGAAGGTGAGGCGGGCACCGCCTTCAACGCCCGGCAGATGCAGATTCTCAAGGGTTTGGACGCGCTGATCCAGATCGTGATGACCCACGGTTCGAAGATCATGGAGTCCTCGGAGCTGGCTCATGCGCTGGACGTCAACATCGGCGCCGGTTTCTGACCCGGCTTCCGAGTCCGTTCCGACGGTGCGTACGTGAACTCGCGTACGCACCGCGGTCTTCGTAGGCGGCCCTACATCGCCCTGAGAGGTGTATGTAATAGGCGTGTGTAGGTGCTTCCCGGAGTGTTGCTTCTGCATTGGGGGAGAACTTGCTGACCACCACCCTCGACGGACTGTGGGTCCTTCAGGTGCTCTCGGGCATCGAGTCGCTGGCGGCCGAACTGGGCCTGAGGCCGATCCTGCCCAGCGCCGAAACCAAAGAGATGGCATTGGCACACCCGGTCGCCGCCGATTTGCGCGAAATCGCCGCGATCGACGAATTCGGTGTGGTGGATCCCGTGATCGTGGAGTGGTTGACCGTGCTGTCCCGGCGTGACGTCGCGCTGCTGATGTACATCTCGACCCCGGCCGATGAGGGGGTCGTCGGCGTGCTGCTGGCGCGTTTCGCACAGTGGTGGGTGGTCATCGAACGTGCCGCGGATCTGGTGCGGATCGGCGCGGCCGGCACCGCAACGGCCGAGGGATCGGCGCACACCGTCATCCGAGCCCAGATCGAGCGTCTGTGCGGGCCGCTGGAGCCGGCGCGGATGAGGCCGGCGACCATCGATGTCAGCGACATCGTCAGCAGGGTCGAGAACCCGGAATTGTTGCGCGCATTTCTCAACGAGCAGCGGTTGGACCCCGAGCAGACGCGTGCGCTGATGCTTGCCACCGACACCAAGAAATCGGCGTCGGCCTCGATCGTGGCTGTGCAATCCGGAGCCGAGGGTGCGCCCGGCCGAATTCACGTCGAGCATGGCTCGGTCACCATTTACGACACCCCCGAGGGACGGCTCGTCGCTGAGCATGCGCCGCAGGGGGCGAAGAAATGGATGATCGTCTCGCCGGGCACCCCAGCCAACATCACCACCGCGCTGACCGCGATGCTGCGTCGGCTGCCGGCAAAGGAAGAATGGTTCTCCCACCGCAGGATTATCTAGAACGAGAAGGGAATTCGACATGTTAGCATCGGCACTGTGACAAATCCATGGGGCGATCCGAAAAATAGTCGGGACAAGGGCGCGCCCATGCGCGGCGAGCAGGGCCTTTCGCAGTACCGGGCCTCCGATTCGATTTCCGTCACATTGCGTGCTGCGGACATGATAACGCCGCGAAAAATACCACCCGGTTCTGGATGGCGAAAAGCAGTTTACAACGCGTCATTCAAATCGATCAATCCGGGCGAATCCCCGTCCGAGCGTCACTATCGAGAATTGCGTGAGCGAATCCGCCGACACATCCGTAAGCAGTTCGTGATCGGTGTGGTCTCGGGTAAGGGTGGCGTCGGGAAGACCACCATGACCACCTGCATCGGGGGAGTGTTCCGGGAATGTCGCCCGGAGAACGTCGTTGCCATCGATGCCGCACCGGGCTTCGGCACCTTGGCCGGACGGATCGATGACGCTCCGCCAGGAGATTACTCGGCGGTGCTCAACGACACCGACGTCCAGGGCTACGCCGATATCCGGGAACACTTGGGCCAGAATAGCATCGGGCTCGACGTGCTCGCCGGTAACCGCGTTTCCGACCAGCCCCGCCCGCTCGTCCCGTCGATGTTCAACGGGGTGTTGTCGCGGCTGCGTCGCACGCACAACATCATCATCGTCGACACCGCGGACGACCTCGAACACCCGGTGATGAAGGCGGTGTTCGATGCCTGCGACAGCCTGGTACTGGTCTCCGGGTTGACCGCGGACACCTCGCTACCGGTGTCGCGGTCCATCGACCTGCTCAGGTCGATGGGCTACCACGAACTCGTGTCGCGTAGCACCGTTGTCCTCAACGACAGCCGCAACCGCCACGACAAGGAGGCGGTGGCATATCTGACGGAGCGTTTCCGGCAATCCGGTGCGACGGTCGAATACATGCCCTATGACCCCCATCTCGCCAACGGCGGCATCGTCGACATCCAGCATGAACTGAACAAGAGAACACGATTGCGCCTATTCGAAATAACGGCGGGATTGATGGACAAATACACACCGGACGCCGATAGGCCTAATTGATGGCAAAGGTTTCCTTTCCAGCCCGTTGCGCCGTGGCGGTGGTATGCGGCGAACACCTGGTTTCCCAGGTCTATCCGGCCTCGGTGCCGGTGGAGATGTTCATCGACGACGTCGTCGAATTACTCAACGATGAATTACGTCGACGTGGACTGAACGGCCTGGATCCCGGTATCGGCTACCAGCTCAATCGCGCCAACGGCACCCGGCTGGACGTGACGAAGACGCTCGACGAGCTCGGCGTCGAGGACGGCACCACCTTGGTTCTGGTACCCGCCACCGACGGCGAGGCCTTCGAACCGCAGTACGAGTCGTTGTCGACCGGATTGGCGCGGGTGGGCAAGCGGATGTTCCAGCCGGTAACCGCAGAGACCGCGGGGCATACCGCGGTGGCCGTGGTGGCGATGATCGCGCTGACGGTACTCGCCCTGGCGATCCGCAACCGGATCCACAGCGACTCGCTGATTTCGGCGATTGTCACCGGGGTCGCGGGCCTGTTGACCGCCGGCGGTGCCGTAGCGGTATGGCGGTGGTGGCCTGGCCGCGCCGATCTGCTCAGCGGATTCGGCTGGGTGGCGGTTCCTCTGCTGGCGGTCTCTGCCGGTGCCGCCGCACCGGGTCAGATCGGTGCTGCACAGGTGTTCATCGCCGTGTTGGGCGCGGGCGTGTTGGCGTGGGCGCTGGTCAATGTCGCTCGTCGGCACTACACCGTCGCGGCGACGGTGGTGATCCTGTGTGTGCTCGGCGGACTGGTGACCGCCGCGCGAATGTGGCGACCGGTGCCGGGCCAGTGGCTCGGCATGTGCACCCTGATCGCGTTGCTGCTGTTGCTGAGCCTGGCACCGACCTTCGCGTTGTGGGCGGCCCGGATCCGTCCTCCGCACTTCGGGTCGATCACCGGTCGGGATCTGTTCCGGCGCAGTGACGGTCAACCGGTGGACACCGTGTCGCCGGTCGAAGAGGACGCCGACGACGGGGAGCCCGACCCCGACACCACCCCGCGCGGCGAGGAGCTCGCCGCGGCGGCGCGACGGGCCAACGAGGTGCTCACCGGTACCTGCGCGGCGGCGGCGGCGGCGTTGCCGGCCGCCGTCTGGGCGACGCTGATGCCGGGCCGGCCGAAGGCCACCGCGGCAGCGGTGCTGGCCGCGTTGATGGCGCTGATCTTCATCTGCCGTGGCCGTGGATTCGCCGACAAACGCCAGTCCGTGGCACTGGTGATCGGTGCCTCGGCGGCGGTCTGTCTCGGCGTCGTCAAGTACGTGCTGTACTGGCCGGCGGATTCCGGGGCGCCGCTGCTGGTCGGGGCGGGTGTGCTGTTCGGCTTCGCGGCGGCCGGCCTGGTCGCTGCGCTCCTGGTACCGGTGACCAGATTCACCCCGTTGGTGCGGATGGTGACCGAATGGCTCGAGTTGGCCGCCATCGTGGCCGCAATGCCATTGGCGGCTTGGATCGGCGGATTGTTCAACTGGGTGCGGATGCGATGACGGTAGACCGCCTGCAGCGGGCCGTCGCATTCCTCGCCGCCCTGCTGCTCGTCGGTACGAGTACCACCCTGCCGGTCGCCCAAGCAATTCCACCGCCAATGGTGGACCCGTCGGCGGTTCCCGCAGACGGCCGACCCGGACCGGATGAACCGATGCGGCAGAGCAACATCTGCGCGCAGGCCATCACCGTGGCCGACCCGAACGTCGCGGTCCCAGCGCCGAGCTTCACCATGCTCAACCTCAGCCGCGCGTGGCAGCACTCGACGGGCAATGGTGTTCCGGTTGCGGTGATCGACACCGGAGTAAACCCGAATCCGCGGCTGCCAGTGGTGCCCGGAGGCGACTACATCATGGGTGGCGACGGACTGATGGACTGCGATTCGCACGGCACCATCGTGGCCTCGCTAATCGGAGCGGCACCGCAGGGCATTCCGATGCCGGCACCGATGCCGCGGGTGTCGGCGTTTCCACCACCCGCGGGTCCGCCGCCGTCTCTCGGTTCGGTCGCCCCGCCCGGTGGAACCCCGGCGCCGCCCGCTCCGCCGCCTCCGCCGCCACCGGTGACCGTCACCGAGATCAGGCCGGCCCCCCCGCCGCCGCCTCCGCCACCACTCGTGGACCAGCCCGCGAATGCGCCGGGCGATCCGAAACCGGGGGCACCCGACAACCCGGCGGTGCCGCCGCCACCCCCGGGCGCGCCGGACGGGGTGGCCGGGGTGGCGCCACATGCCACGCTCATCTCGATCCGACAGTCCTCACGAGCATATGAGTACGTCAACCCGCAGCCCGGGATCAACAACGAGGTGAGACGCAAAGCCGGCACCATCTCCTCACTGGCGCAGGCCATTGTCCATGCGGCGAACATGGGCGCCAAGGTGATCAACATCAGCGTGACCGCGTGTCTGCCGGCGGCCGACCCGATGGATCAGCGCAGCCTGGGCGCCGCGGTCTGGTACGCCGCAACCGTCAAGGACGCCGTCGTCGTGGCCGCCGCCGGCAACGAGGGCGAGGACAACTGCGCCCAGAACCCGTTGTTCGATCCGCTGAACCCTTCCGATCCGCGAGACTGGGGCCAGGTCAGGACGGTGTCGTCGCCCTCGTGGTTCTCCGACTACGTGCTGTCGGTCGGGGCGGTGGACAACACGGGCGCTCCGCTCGCCAACAGCCTCGCCGGGCCGTGGGTGTCGGCTGCGGCGCCCGGCGTCGGGATCATGGGCCTGTCACCGCAGAACGGCGGCCCGGTGAACGCCTACCCGCCATCTCGGGCGGGCGATCCGAACACACCGTTCTGGGGGAGCAGCTTCTCGTCGGCCTTCGTCAGCGGCGTGGCGGCCCTGGTACGCGCCAAATACCCGAAGCTCTCCGCGCATCAGGTGGTGAACCGGATACTGCAGACCGCCCACAACCCGCCCCGGGGCATCGACAACCAGGTCGGCTATGGCGTGGTCGATCCGATCGCCGCATTGACCTTCGACGTCCCGGACGGGCCGCGGGATGCGCCCGAAGCGCAAACCCGAGTCATCACGCCACCGCCACCGCCACCGGCCCCGGACCACCGTGCGCGCAATGTCGCCATCGCCTTCGCGGGCGGGCTGGCCGTCGCAATCCTGACCGCATCATTGGTCGCACGCGCGCGGAGATCACTGTGAGGGCCCTTCGAAGTGCCCCGGTCCAGTTCGCGGTCGTCGCGGCCGTCGTGCTGCTACTGACAATCGGGGGCATGCTGGGTGGCTACATCGGCGCCGTAACGGGCCTGGTGTTCGGAGTGCTCCTCGCGGTGGTCCCCTGGCGCGGGCAACCGGCGTGGTCATGGGCGGGACTGCGCCTGCGCCGGAATCGGGCGATCGCCTTGACCGAACCGGTCACGGTCGCCAACGACCGGGTCGGCGGCGGTGTCCGCTATCAGGACGGGGTGGCGGTCGTCGCGGTGCAGATCCTCGGAAAGCCCTACACCCCGACGATCTTCACCGGCTCCGCCGCCACCCTTGCGGAGAACACCCTTGATGTCGCGGACCTGCAAGAACTGCTGCACCACAGCCTCGACCTGGCGGTCGAGTCGATGAGCGTCGTCAGCGCGGGCGCCCGCCGACGCAGCACCGGGGACTACGCGCGGGTGTACGACACCATGATCGGACCGCCGCCATACGCCGGACAGCGCGAGACATGGCTGATCGCACGCATCCGCTCATTCGAGAATGCGAACGCACTGAGGTGGCGGCTGACCGCGGGAACGGCCGCGGTCGCCGCCGCGCAACGGATGAGCGCTGCGTTGCGGATGCGGGGGATCCGTGCGCGCGTCGCCACCTCGACGGACATCGTCGAACTCGAACGCCGGCTGGCGCAGTCGGCGCTGGAACCCGGTCACCAGCAATGGGGTTCTCTCCGCGGTGACGGTGGGTGGCTGACCACCTACGCCTACGACCCGAGCGACATCACCTCGGAGGTGCTCGGCCAGGTGTGGTCCATGCCCGCCGACGGCGTCATTCAGAACATCACGCTGTTTGCGGACCGAACCGCCACGGCGACGGCGACGATACGGACTGCCCAACCTTTGCCCGCCGCACCGTCGGTGCTTTTGCACCCGCTGCCCGGTGAGCAGGCGGCAGCGGTGGCGACCAATCTGTGCGGCCCCATGCCTCGGCTGCGGGGCGTACGGCGCGGTCCTGCGCCGGCCAGCCTGTCGATCCCGATCGGTCCCTCCGGAGTCCTGCTGGGCAAGGTGCGGGCCGGTGACCGGTTGATGCTGCCGCTCGGCGATCCGGGTGACTCCACCCGGGTGCATATCGCCGCTGACGACCATCTGACCAAGCGGATCGTGATCCGTGCCGCGGCGGCCGGAGACCGGATCACGGTGCACAGCCGGAATGTTCACCGCTGGGCCAGCGTGCGGATGCCCGACATCGCGGTGACCGACAGACCACGCCCCGCACCCGGCACCACGGTCAGCGTCACCGACGGACCGATGGCACCGGCGCCGCGGCCGCACACGGTGATATCGGTCGGCCGGCCCGGCGAACCGCACCGCGGGCACGCCGACATCGTCATCGCCCAGGTCGGGCCGGCGATGGTCGAAGTGACGGTCGGCGACCGGGTGTTCAGTGTGGAAATGGAACTCTTTCGTGCTGAAAACCGTTATGTGACTTCGGAATCGATGAGCATGATGTCCGGCGCCGAGTTCGCGGACGAAGGACGAGGACCACGCCGATGACCAGCACCACGAACACACCTGCGGCCCGTCGGCAATTCGACCATGGGATGGCGGCGCTCGACCGCGATGCGGCCGCCGCGCTGGCCAGATTCCGCGAAGCCACCGAGATCGACCCGGCGATGGCCGACGCATGGCTAGGGCGGATGGCAGCCGGCGACGAGGCACTCTCGACGCTGCAGGAGCTGCATGCCTGCGGGGCACGCCTGCACCGTGAGACCAATCGCATCGGGGCACGCCTGGCGGCCCACATCAAGGCGGGGCCGTATCTCGCGATCACCGTGACCGAGGCGTCGCATGCCGCGCTGGGGTTGGCAAGTGCGCTCGTCGACGACAAGCAGTTCGAGAAGGCCGAGGGACTGCTCAAAGATCCGTCGCTGCTGGACACCTGGGAGAATCACCAGTGGCGGCAGTACATTTCGGCCTATCTGATGTTCGCCACGCAGCGCTGGCCCGATGTCGTATCGGTGGCGGCCAGGGTTCTTCCCCCGCAGGCGATCATCATGTCGGCCGTCACCGCGGCCACCAGCACCCTCGCGGCGCACGCCGCGGCGCATCTGGGACAGGCCCGCGTGGCGCTCGACTGGATCGACCGCGTCGAGCTGCGTGCTTCGCACACGACTGCGCACCGGCGCAGCCTCGCCGAAACGGCTGTTGCGGCCATCGATCCGAACGAATTCCCTTTGATCGCAGCCGACCTCGCTTACGTCCGAGGAATGGCCTTCCGTCAGCTCGGCGAGGAGGAGAAAGCCCAGGTGTCGTTGTCGAAGGCGACGATCAATGGAGCGCTCACCCCCGCAGCACAGCAGGCGCTGGCCGATCACACCCTTGCGCTGGTGATCACCGACGAGGAGACCATCAACAGCCGCACCAACCGCTGGGACGTTTCGACCGAACGGTCGCCGGATGAACGGGCCGAAGCCGAGAACGACGACCGCCGCACCGAACTGCTGGCCGACGGCCGTGAGCTGTTGAACAACCAGGTCGGCCTGTCTGAGGTGAAGCGGGCCGTCGCCGAACTGGAGGACCAGATAGAGGTCCGGGCCCTGCGGTTGGCGCACGGGCTGCCGGTCAACAACCAGACCAACCACATGCTGCTGGTCGGTCCCCCCGGTACCGGCAAAACCACCACCGCCGAGGCGTTGGGCAAGATCTATGCGGGACTGGGCATTGTGCGCCACCCGGAGGTCATCGAGGTCAAACGCGCCGACTTCTGCGGTGAGCACATCGGCTCGTCGGGTCCGAAGACCAATGAGCTGATCGATCGTTCGCTCGGTCGTATCCTCTTCATGGACGAGTTCTACAGCCTGGTCGAACGCCACCACGACGGTAGGCCCGACATGATAGGCATGGAAGCGGTCAACCAGTTGCTGGTGGCGCTGGAGGTGCACCGATTCGACTTCTGCTTCATCGGTGCGGGCTATGAGAAGGAAGTCGACGAATTCCTCACCGTCAACCCCGGTTTAGCGGGCCGATTCAATCGCAAGTTGAGATTCGAGTCCTACAGCCCCGATGAATTGGTGGAGATCGCGGTGCGCTACGGCCGGCCGCGTGCCAGCACCATCGAACCGGCAGCTATGGACGCGCTCAATACCGCCTGCCGATCGTTACGCGCCTACCGCTCGCGTGACGGCCTGCACGGCATCGATGTGATGCAGAACGGCCGCTTCGCCCGCAATGTGGTGGAACGCGCTGAGCGCCTGCGTGATTCGCGCGTCGCCGCCCAGCACCGCACGGAGCGCGGATCGGTGACGGTGCAGGACCTCGAGACGATCCGAACGCAGGACGTGATCGCGGCTGTGCGCGATGCATGCGCCGAAAAGAATGTGGATGTCCAGTTGTAGGACGGGGTCACCGCGCGTACCGGCGGGCGGCGAC
>CAYLWH010000008.1:19294-31831 GCA_964387245.1 uncultured Mycobacterium sp. | reverse complement strand
AATGTGGATGTCCAGTTGTAGGACGGGGTCACCGCGCGTACCGGCGGGCGGCGACGCGGCCGCGGCTGGTCTACTGGCGGAGGCCAGTTCTCTAAGAATCCGTCTAAACATCGCGCAAACTACTCGGGCGGTCCCAGATCGCGGTGCTCGTGCGGTGAAACATCGCGTGATGCCCCGCCCGGCGCGACGGCGCTGCCGCCGAATGCCGCCACAGCAAACTCCCTAAGGGAATTGTTGTGGCCCCGGCCACTGCGCGGGTAGTCGGCGCGGCCCCCCTTGGCGGACCGAAAGCCGTTATGCCGCAGCGGGATTGACAGACATCTCGCCCGAATTGCCACTGCGCCCGGATCGGCACCCGTCAGTTGGCTTAGGTCGACCTAAGTTGGCATGTCAGGCAGTGTTTGACATATCGTTTGACCACTTGTCGTGACCCCCCGGGACAAACTGGGAAAGGGCCGCCGTTCACTGCTGCACGGAGGTCCGGTGACGAAGGACGGGCAGTCAGACCGAAGGGATCCCGCCCCGCTTCCTCGCAGGTCGCGCGGGCAGGCTTTGAACATGAGGTCTTCATGAAGGGTCAGGTGGGAGTCGGTGGGCGGATTGCCCCAGGGGCTGTACAACCCCGCATACGAGCACGACTCGTGCGGTGTGGCCATGGTCGTGGACATGTACGGCCGACGCAGCCGAGACATCGTGGACAAGGCCATCACCGCGCTGTTGAACCTCGAGCACCGCGGTGCGCAGGGTGCCGAACCCAATACCGGCGACGGTGCCGGCATCCTGCTGCAGGTGCCGGACAGGTTCCTGCGCGCCGTTGTCGAGTTCGACCTGCCTGAACCGGGCAGCTACGCCACCGGAATCGCCTTCCTGCCCCAGTCGGCACGCGACGCCGCCGCGGCCTGCGCGGCCGTGGAGAAGATCGTCGAGGCCGAGGGTCTCGATCTGCTCGGCTGGCGCGACGTGCCCACCGACGAAACCTCGCTGGGTGCGCTGGCGCGTGATGCGATGCCGACGTTCCGTCAGCTGTTCATCGGCGGGGCGTCCGGAATGGAACTCGAGCGCCGAGCCTATGTGATCCGTAAGCGCGCCGAACACGAGTTGGGCACCAAGGGTCCGGGCCAGGACGGTCCGGGCCGTGAAACAGTCTATTTCCCAAGTCTTTCCGGCGAGACCTTCGTCTACAAGGGCATGCTGACGACCCCGCAGCTGCGGGCGTTCTACCTCGACCTGCAGGACGACCGGCTGGAAAGTGCGCTGGGGATCGTGCACTCGCGGTTCTCCACCAACACCTTCCCGTCCTGGCCGCTGGCGCATCCGTTCCGCCGCATCGCGCACAACGGCGAGATCAACACGGTCACCGGCAACGAGAACTGGATGCGGGCCCGCGAGGCGTTGATCCACACCGACGTCTTCGGCTACCACAACGATCTGAACAAGATCTTCCCGGTCTGTACGCCGGGGGCCTCCGACACGGCGCGGTTCGACGAGGTGCTCGAACTGCTGCACCTCGGGGGCCGCAGCATCGCGCATTCGGTGCTGATGATGATCCCGGAAGCCTGGGAGCGCAACACGTCGATGGAGAGCCGTCGGCGCGCCTTCTACCAGTACCACGGCTCGTTGATGGAACCGTGGGACGGCCCGGCGTCGGTGTGCTTCACCGACGGCACCGTGGTGGGCGCGGTGCTGGACCGCAACGGACTGCGGCCGTCGCGCATCTGGGTCACCGACGACGGCCTGGTGGTGATGGCCTCGGAGGCCGGCGTTCTCGATCTGGATCCGGCCAAAGTGGTGCGGCGTATGCGATTGCAGCCCGGCCGCATGTTCTTGGTCGACACCGCGCAGGGCCGTATCGTCGACGACGAGGAGATCAAGGCCGAGCTGGCCGCGGAGCACCCGTATCAGGAGTGGCTCGACAACGGCCTGTTTCCCATCGACGAGTTGCCGCAGGGCGACTACGTCAGGATGCCGCACCACCGGTTGGTCGCGCGCCAGCAGATCTTCGGCTACACCTACGAGGAACTGAACCTCCTGGTGGCGCCGATGGCCCGCACCGGAGCCGAGGCGCTGGGCTCGATGGGGACCGATACCCCCATCGCGGTGCTCTCCGCACGGCCCCGGATGTTGTTCGACTATTTCCAGCAGTTGTTCGCCCAGGTGACCAACCCGCCGCTGGACGCCATCCGGGAAGAGGTCGTGACCAGCCTGCAGGGCGTCGTCGGCCCGGAGGGCGACCTGCTGAACCCGGACGAGAACTCGTGCCGCCAGATCGTGCTGACACAGCCGATCCTGCGCAACATCGAACTGGCCAAGCTGATCAACGTCGACCCCGATCATGAGATCCGTGGCCGCAAGCACGGCATGCGCGCGGCGGTGATCGGCTGCCTGTTCCCGGTCGCCGAGGGCGGCAAAGGTCTGCGCCGCGCACTCGAGGATGTCCGTAAGAAGGTGTCGCAGGCGATCCGCAACGGCGCGCGCATCATCGTGCTGTCCGACCGCGAATCCAACGAGTGGATGGCGCCCATCCCGTCGCTGTTGTCGGTGGCCGCGGTGCATCACCATCTGGTCCGCGAGAGCACCCGTACCCAGGTTGGTCTGGTGGTCGAGACCGGCGATGCCCGCGAGGTCCACCACATGGCGATGCTGTGCGGGTTCGGTGCGGCCGCGATCAACCCCTACATGGCGTTCGAGTCGATCGAGGACATGGTCGACCGCGGCCTGATCACCGGTTTGACCAGCGACGCCGCCAAGGCCAACTACGTCAAGGCGGCCGGCAAGGGTGTGCTGAAGGTGATGTCGAAGATGGGGATCTCGACGTTGGCGTCCTACACCGGCGCGCAGTTGTTCCAGGCGGTGGGGGTGTCCCAGCGGGTGCTCGACGAGTACTTCACCGGTTTGCGCTGCGCCACCGGAGGTATCGATCTCGACGACATCGCCGCCGACGTCGCCAGTCGCCACCAGCTCGCCTATCTGGACCGGCCCGCGGAGTGGGCGCACCGCGAACTCGAGGTGGGTGGGGAGTACCAGTGGCGCCGGGAAGGCGAGTACCACCTGTTCAACCCCGACACGGTGTTCAAGCTCCAGCATTCCACCCGCACCGGGCAGTACGAGGTGTTCAAGGAGTACACCCGCCTCGTCGACAACCAGAGCGAACAGATGGCGTCGCTGCGAGGGCTGTTGAAGTTCAAAGACGGCGTACGCCAACCGGTTCCGCTGCACGAGGTGGAACCCGCCAGCGAGATCGTCAAACGGTTCTCCACCGGTGCGATGAGCTACGGATCCATCTCCGCCGAGGCGCACGAAACACTGGCCATTGCGATGAACCGCCTCGGTGGTCGGTCGAACTGCGGTGAGGGCGGTGAGTCGGTTGACCGTTTCGGCCGAGACGCCAACGGGGATTGGCGACGCAGCGCGATAAAGCAGGTCGCCTCCGCCCGGTTCGGGGTGACAAGCCATTACCTGACCAACTGCACCGACATCCAGATCAAGATGGCCCAAGGCGCCAAACCCGGTGAGGGCGGCCAGCTTCCGGGCCACAAGGTGTACCCGTGGGTGGCCGAGGTCCGGCACTCCACGCCGGGCGTCGGCCTGATCTCGCCGCCGCCGCACCACGACATCTACTCGATCGAGGATCTGGCACAGCTGATCCACGATCTGAAGAACGCCAATCCGTCAGCTCGCATCCACGTCAAGCTGGTCTCCGAAAACGGGGTGGGAACGGTGGCCGCGGGTGTCTCCAAGGCGCACGCCGACGTCGTTCTGATCTCCGGCCACGACGGCGGTACCGGAGCCACCCCGCTGACCTCGCAGAAGCATGCCGGCGCCCCCTGGGAGCTCGGCCTGGCCGAAACGCAGCAGACGCTGCTGCTCAACGGCCTCCGCGACCGCATCGTGGTCCAGGTCGACGGCCAGCTCAAGACCGGTCGCGACGTGGTGGTCGCCGCGCTGCTGGGCGCCGAGGAGTTCGGTTTCGCCACCGCACCGCTGGTGGTTTCCGGCTGCATCATGATGCGGGTGTGTCACCTCGACACCTGCCCGGTCGGGGTGGCGACGCAGAACCCGGTGCTGCGCGCGCGGTTCGACGGCAAGCCGGAGTTCGTCGAGAACTTCTTCCTGTTCATCGCCGAGGAAGTCCGGGAACTGATGGCGCAGTTGGGCTTCCGCACCGTCAACGAAATGGTCGGCCAAGTCGGCGCGCTGGACCTCACCGCGGCCTCCGAGCACTGGAAGGCCCACAAGCTGGACCTTTCGCCGGTGCTGCATGAGCCGGAGTCGGCGTTCATGAACCAGGACCTGTACTGCAGTTCGCGGCAGGACCACGGGCTGGACAAGGCGCTCGACCAGCAGTTGATCGCGCAGTGTCGCGAGGCCCTGGACAACGCGACGCCGGTGCGGTTCAGCACCACCATCGCCAACGTGAACCGGACCGTCGGGACGATGCTGGGCCACGAGGTCACCAAATCCTATGGAGGGCAGGGCCTTCCGGATGGCACCATAGACATCACCTTCGACGGGTCGGCGGGCAACAGCTTCGGGGCGTTCCTGCCGAAGGGCATAACCCTGCGCGTCTACGGCGACGCCAACGACTATGTCGGTAAAGGCCTGTCCGGTGGGCGAATTGTGGTCCGACCGTCTGAGAACGCGCCGGCGGACTACGTCGCCGAGGACAACATCATCGGCGGCAACGTGATCCTGTTCGGGGCCACCAGCGGCCAGGCCTTCCTGCGTGGGGTCGTCGGCGAACGGTTCGCGGTCCGCAACTCCGGCGCGGAGTCCGTCGTCGAGGGGGTCGGCGACCACGGATGCGAGTACATGACCGGCGGCAAGGTCGTCATCCTGGGCAGAACCGGACGCAACTTCGCCGCCGGTATGTCCGGCGGCATGGCCTACGTATACGACCCGGACGGCGTACTGCCGGACAACCTGAATCCAGAGATGGTGGATCTTGACGATTTGGACGACGCTGACCTCGACTGGTTGCACCGGATGATCACCGCGCATGTGGATGCGACGGACTCGGCCGTGGGTCAGCGGGTGCTGGCCGACTGGTCGGGGGCGCAGAGGAAGTTCGTGAAGGTCATGCCGCGTGACTACAAGCGGGTGCTGAGCGCGGTCGCCGAGGCCGAAGCCGCCGGCGTCGACGTCGGCGAGGCGATCATGGCGGCCGCTCGTGGGTGATCCGAGCGGTTTCCTCAAGCACACCCACCGGCAGACCCCGACCCGCCGGCCGGTGTCGGTGCGCCTGCGGGATTGGAGAGAGGTCTACGAAGAGTTCGGGCGCGAGAACCTCGAAATCCAGGCATCACGGTGCATGGATTGCGGCATCCCGTTCTGCCACAACGGATGTCCGCTGGGCAACCTCATCCCGGAGTGGAACGACCTGGTCTTCCGTGGTCGCTGGCGCGACGGCATCGAGCGTCTGCACGCCACCAACAACTTCCCGGAGTTCACCGGTCGGTTGTGTCCGGCACCGTGTGAGGCGTCGTGCGTACTGGGGATCAACCAGGACCCGGTGACCATCAAGCAGGTCGAGGTCGAGCTCATCGACAACGCCTTCGACCAGGGCTGGGTCACGCCGCTGCCACCGGACGTACATACCGATCGGGCTGTGGCCGTGGTGGGCTCCGGGCCGGCCGGCCTGGCAGCTGCGCAGCAGCTGACCCGGGCGGGTCACTCGGTGACGGTGTTCGAACGCGAGGACCGCATCGGTGGTCTCCTGCGCTACGGCATCCCCGAGTTCAAGATGGAGAAACGCCACATCGACCGTCGGCTGGCGCAGATGGAAGCCGAAGGGACCGTCTTCCGTCCAGGGGTCAATGTCGGCATTGACATGACGGCGGATCAGTTGCGCGAGGACTTCGATGCGGTGGTGCTGACCGGGGGTGCCACCGCCTGGCGGGAGCTGCCGATCCCCGGCCGCGACCTCGACGGCATCCACCAGGCCATGGAATTCCTGCCGTGGGCCAACCGCGTGCAGTTCGGCGACCCGGTGCTCGGCGAGGACGGCGAGCCGCCGATCACCGCCAAGGGCAAGAAGGTCGTCATCATCGGCGGCGGTGACACCGGCGCTGATTGCCTGGGCACCGCGCATCGCCAGGGTGCGGCGAGCATTCACCAGTTCGAGATCATGCCGCGGCCGCCGGACGTCCGCGCCGCTTCTACGCCGTGGCCGACCTACCCGCTGATGTTCCGGGTGTCCTCGGCGCATGAGGAGGGCGGCGAGCGGGTGTTCTCGGTCAACACCGAGGAGTTCGTCGGTGAGGATGGCCACCTGACCGGGCTCAAGGTGCATGAAGTCGCCATGAAGGCGGGCAGGTTCGAAAAGGTCGAGGGCTCGGACTTCGAACTGGCTGCCGACCTCGTGCTACTCGCGATGGGGTTCGTCGGTCCCGAGAGGCCGGGTCTGCTGACCGACCTGGGGGTCGAGTTCACCGACCGGGGCAACGTCTCGCGCGGCTCCGACTTCCAGACGTCGGTTCCGGGTGTGTTCGTGGCTGGTGACATGGGCCGCGGCCAGTCGCTCATCGTATGGGCCATCGCGGAGGGTCGTGCGGCGGCCGCGGCAGTGGATCGCTTCCTGATGGGAAGCACCGCGCTGCCCGCGCCGATCAAGCCGACCGCGGCTCCGCAACGATAGACCCGGGAAATCACTTCAGCCACTTCAAAAACATCAGATGTTTTTCCGGCGCGCCTACTCGGGTTTGCCGGTTTCGAAGTATCTAATGACCTGAACGGGGCACTGCGGTAGGGTTAAGCCCTGGTCCAGCAATCGAAGACCGCAGGAGTGATCGCAGTGCACATCAACCCGATACCGCGCACGCGGGTGGGAAGAATCGCCTGGTCATGGTTCCGGCACCCGATGCGGAGTCGAGAATTTCCCGCCAAGCACGAGCGCCTGGCGACCAAGGCCGATCTCGTACAGTTCGGCTTCTAGCAACGGCCGATGAATACGTGGCGCCCCGCACGGGGCGTTGTGATTCTTCATTTGCTTGGATGTTATTTATTCGTTATCTCAGTCGGCGAGCGCTGTGGGCAATCGCGGGCTGGGTTCAGCTGGACGGGCATGGCCAACGGGAACCGGAGAAGTTCGAGTTGAGGTTGTTGAACGTCGAGCCGGATTCGTAGACGTCGATTCCGTCGGCTGCCCCAGACGGCAAGCATGTCGTTTCCGGGTGGAGTGCACACTGGAGCCATGGACCCGGTGGTCGCCCTGCGTCAGATTGCGTACTACAAGGATCGAGCTCGTGAAGACGCGCGCCGGGTGATGGCCTACCGCAATGCAGCCGATGTCCTCGAGTCGTTGACCGACGCCCAGCGCGCAGAGCACGGTGACGCAGACAGCTGGCAGTCGCTGCCCCGGATAGGCCCGAAGACCGCCAAAGTGATCGCCCAGGCCTGGGCCGGCCGGGTACCCGATCTCCTGATCGAACTCCGCTCGGCGGCGGGGGATCTCGGTGGGGGACCCATCCGGGCGGCCTTGCGCGGAGACCTGCATTCGCACTCGAACTGGTCGGACGGCTCTGCTCCCATCGACGAGATGATGGCCACTGCGCAGTCGCTGGGCCACGAGTACTGCGCACTGACGGATCACTCGCCGCGGCTCAAAGTCGCCAACGGGTTGTCGGCGGATCGGTTGCGGCGCCAACTCGATGTCATCGACGGGTTGCGCGACCAATTTGCGCCCATGCGCATCCTGACCGGAATCGAGGTCGACATCCTCGACGACGGCAGTCTCGATCAAGATCCCGATCTGTTGGACCGGCTCGACATCGTGGTGGCCAGCGTGCACTCGAAGCTGTCGATGGACGCCGCGTCGATGACCCGTCGGATGGTCCGGGCGGTGTCCGACAGCAGGGTCGCGGTGCTGGGTCACTGCACGGGCCGGCTGGTCGAGGGCGGCCGGGGCCTGCGACCGGAATCGAGGTTCGATGCCGAGAAGGTCTTCACCGCCTGCCGCGATCACGGCACCGCGGTGGAGATCAATTCGCGGCCCGAACGCCGAGACCCACCGAGTCGGTTGCTCAGGCTCGCGCGGGACATCGGATGCGACTTCTCCATTGACACCGACGCGCACGCTCCCGGGCAACTGGATTTCCTCGGCTACGGGGCGCAGCGCGCCCTGGACAACGACGTGGCCGTCGACCGGATCGTCAACACGTGGCCGGTGCAGCGCCTGGTCGAGTGGGCGTCTTGAGGGCTCGGCCGAGAAAGATCAATCCGGCGGCATCGGAACCTCCAGCCCCGCATCACGTCCGAGGAGGACGCCACGTGTCAGTGCCGAGCTGCCGAACCGGCGCCGGATCTCGTCGACGGCGTGGTCAACGGCTGAAAAGTCGGCCTGAGAGTCGAACGGCAACTCCAGTTGCTGGGCGCCGTCGCGGTCGATATTCGACACCGCGAATCCCAGCAGGGTCAGTCCGCGGATGGCGGTGAGTGGGGCGGCCGCTGCCACCAGTTCGCGCGCTGCCACCAGGATCGGTTCGGTTGACGCGGTGGCCGAAGGCATGGTGTGGCTGCGGGTGGCCCGGCCGAAGTCGGCGAACCGCAGGCGCAGCGTCACCGTCCGCCCAGTCCGACCGGCGGCACGCATCCGGCGGGTGATCCGGTCGACGAGATCGAGCACGACGGCGTCGATCTCCTCGGGCGACAACCCGGTTCCGGAGCCGCCGAGGGCACGCTGTGCACCCACCGACCGTCGCCGCACCCCCGTGCTCACCCGGCGGCGATCGATGTTTCGGGACAGGCGGTACAACTGGCGGCCCATCGCGCCGCCCACCATCGACGCCAGCGCTGACTCTCCGAGTTCGGCGACTTGGGCGACGGTCTCGATGCCGTGGGCGCGCAATTTCTGCTCGGTCTTCGCGCCGACGCCCCACAACCGGCGGACTTGCAGTGGGTGCAGGAACTGCAATTCACGGTCCGGGTGTACCAACAAGAGTCCATCGGGTTTGGCCTCCTGGCTGGCCACCTTGGCCAGGAACTTGGTCCGCGCCACGCCGACGGTGATCGGCAGGCCGACCTCCCTGCGCACCCGGACACGCAAAAGAGCCGCGATCTGAACCGGATCGCCCGCGGTCCGGCGCAGTCCGCCGACGTCGAGGAAGGCTTCGTCGACTGATACCGGTTCGACCACCGGGGTGATGTCTCGGAACACTTCGAAGACCGCGTCGCTGGCATGCGAATAGGCCGACATCCGGGGCGGCACGACGGCGGCGTCGGGGCACAGCCGTAACGCCTGCCTACCGCCCATCGCGGTGCGCACCCCGTAGGCCTTGGCTTCGTAGCTGGCCGCGAGCACGACGCCGCCCCCGACGATCACTGGCCGGCCGCGCAGCGTGGGGTCGTCTCGCTGTTCGACCGACGCGTAGAAGGAATCGAGGTCGGCGTGCAGGATCGACGCCGGCCCAAAAACGGTGGACACGAACACATGTTCGCATCGAGGGCCGACAGCTTACGGGGTGAGGCCGTAGATGCTGGTCAACCAGATATGGGTAAGGGTCTCGACCACCAGTTCTGCGGCAACGGCCGGTTCTTCGGCGGACAACGCCGCGATCATGGTGCGCTCGTTCATCAGGTTCAGCGAGGTCGCGAGCTCGCGGGCGCCGATGGTTTCCGGTGCGACTCCACGCGCCCGTTCGGCCATGATCAACGCTGTCGTCTGGTCGATCCATTTCGCCATCAGCCCCGACCACACGGTTCGGAGTTCCGGACTGGCGCTGAGCGCCTCCGTGCCGGCGCGCGCCAACACCGGGTACGCGCTGAATGCGGTGAAAAACGTTGTGATGCCCTGTTGGAACGCCCGTCGGGGGTCAACGGGGGTGAGCATCGCACCGTCGAACCCGGAGTCGGCGTGTTGGATCAGCGGCTCCAGCAGCGACAGCAGGACCGCCTCTTTTGACTGGAAGTAAAAGTAGAAGGTTGGTCGGGACAGCCCAGCGCCCTTGGCGAGATCATCGACGGAGATCTCCGCATACGGCTTCTCTTCGAGCAATCGTGCAGCGGTCGCCAGAATTGCCTGCTCGCGGTCCTCCGCGGTGGGCCGTGACGAGCGGCGTCCGCGAGAACGCGCAGGGCCGGCGAGGGTGCTCACGGGTCTGTACTTTACACCGTGTCGATGATTCCGACACGCTGTTGACTAGATCGACACGATGTTGATAGCTTGTTTCCATGACCGAGTATGTCGACGTCGCAATCATCGGGGCCGGAATCTCCGGCATCAGTGCCGCCTGGCACCTGCAGAACCGCTGCCCTGACAAGAAGTACGTGGTCCTGGAGCGCCGCGACGATCTCGGCGGCACCTGGGACTTGTTCAAGTACCCGGGCCTGCGCTCCGACTCCGACATGTTCACCCTCGGCTTCCGGTTCAAGCCCTGGCGCTCGGCGACGTCCATCGCCGGTGGCGACTCGATCAAGGCCTACATAAAGGAGGCCGCCGCCGAGAACGGCATCGACCAGCACATCCGCTACGGCCACCGGGTGCTCGCCGCAGATTGGTCCGACGCCGACAACCGCTGGACGCTCACCGTCGAACGCGACGGCGAGAAGAGCACCATCTCCTGCGGATTCCTGTTTGCCTGCAGCGGCTACTACAACTACGACGAGGGCTACTCGCCGAAGTTTGAAGGCTCCGAGGACTTCGAGGGGACCATCGTGCACCCCCAGCACTGGCCGGAGGACTTCGACTACGCCGGCAAGAAGATCGTCGTAATCGGCAGCGGCGCCACCGCCGTCACTTTGATCCCGGCGCTCGTGGATACCGGGGCCGGCCACGTCACGATGCTGCAGCGCTCGCCGACTTACATCGGTTCCCTGCCCGATGTCGACCCGATGGCCGTGTGGACCAACAAACTGCTGCCCGCCAAGCTCGCGCACATCGTGAACCGGTGGAGGTCCATCGTCTTCCACACGGGCGAGTACCAAGTCGCCCGACGCTTCCCGAACCGGTTCCGCAAGATTCTGCGGACCATGGCCATGCGTCGACTGCCGAAGGGCTACGACTACAACAAACACTTCAGCCCCCGCTATAAGCCGTGGGACCAACGCGTGTGCTTGGCACCCAACGGTGACCTCTTCAAACGCATCCGCAGCGGACAGGCCGACGTCGTCACCGACACGATCGACCGCTTTACCAAGACCGGCATAAAGCTGGCCTCCGGCGAGGAGTTACAGGCCGACATCATCATCACCGCAACGGGTTTGAACATGCAGCTGGTCGGCGGGGTCAAGCCGACGATGAACGGTGAGCCGATCGACCTGACGTCGTTGATGACTTACAAGGGCCTGATGTTCTCCGGTATCCCGAACTTTGCGATCACCTTCGGCTACACCAATGCGTCCTGGACGCTGAAGGCCGATCTGGTGTCGGAGTACGTGTGCCGTCTGCTGAACTACATGGACGCCCACGGTTTCGACCGGGTGGAGCCGCAACATCCCGGCGCCGAGGTCGAGGAGATGCCGTTCATGGACTTCACACCCGGCTACTTCCAGCGGTCCATGGACCTGCTGCCGAAGTCGGGTTCACGGGCGCCGTGGCGACTCAAGCAGAACTACCTGTTCGATATGCGGATGATCCGCTACGGCAAGCTCGACGAACAGGCGCTCGAGTTCACCAGACACCGCGTCCCCGTGACGGCCTAGAGCACCTCGCCGGCGGTGACGACGACAATGCCGTCGTCGTCACTGTAGGCGATCTCGCCCGGGACGAACGTCACGCCGCCGAACGACACCGCGACGTCGCGTTCACCGGCACCGGTCTTGGTGGACTTGCGTGGGTTCGTGCCGAGGGCCTTGATGCCGATGTCGAGCGTGCGCAGCGTGGACGCGTCGCGCACCGCACCGTTGATGATCAGCCCTGCCCAACCGTTGGAGCGACCCAGCTCGGCGATGAGGTCGCCGACCAGCGCGGTGTGTACCGACGCGTCGCCATCGATCACCAGCACCCCGCCGTAGCCGGGCTCGGAGAGCACAGACTTCAGCAGCGCGTTGTCCTGGAAGCAACGCACGGTGCTGATCGGTCCGGCGAACATCGCCCGCCCGCCGAACTGCGCAAGCTGCAGGTCACAGCTGCGGACATCGGGTCCGACGTCGTCGACGAGGTCCGCGGTCGCGCGCGCGGTGACCGTCACGCTGCGTGTCAGCCGGCTGGATGCTGTTCGTCGTCGTCGCCGCAACGCAACCGACGGACCAACAGCATGGCAATGAGGCTGATCGCCAGCGCCACGGCGAATGGCAGCGGAGCCCTGCGCCGCTGGGGAACCGGCACCAGAGCAGTTTGCGACAGGCTGTCGGCAGCCCTCTCAACCGTCGTTTTCGCGTTCGCAGCGGCTTCTTTCGCGCCTACCGCGATATCCCCGGCGCCATTGGCCCCGTCCGGCGAGGCGACTGGGGCCTGGGGAGGTAGCTGTGCTGCCGGGGCCTTCTTGGCCGGGGCTTTCTTCGCGGGCACTCTTTTGGCCGGTGCTTTCCTTGCGGATGCCGCGGGCGCCTTCTTGGCCGGCGCTTTCTTCGCCGCCTTCGCCGGAGCCTTCTTCAACGGGGGCG
>CAYLWH010000008.1:15407-19194 GCA_964387245.1 uncultured Mycobacterium sp. | reverse complement strand
TTCTTGGCCGGCGCTTTCTTCGCCGCCTTCGCCGGAGCCTTCTTCAACGGGGGCGGAGGTGGGGTGGCCTCGTGATGCTCGCCAGGAGGATCCTGCTCATCGGCCATTCGGCTGCTCCTTTTACAGATGGTCTTCGGGTGCCCTACGCCGCCGCCGGCCTGCCCGGTCCGCGACGCGCCTCGGAAGATGCTAGCCCGTCACCGAAAGGGCAGCTGCGAAGGTCAGGGCCACCGCCATCGGCGCCAGCTCACGGGCCGCGGTGGACTGGGACGCTTCGGCGCTGATCCGGTGACCGCGAGCTGCTGTCAGCCAGCCCTTGCGGTTGCGATTGGCCAGGGTCAGCAGCAGACCTGTGACCGCGGTCTTGGCGAGCAGGATACGACCGTGCCCGGTGGAACAGAGCTCAAGCGGCGAGCCGACGGCGATCAATGCCGCTGTCACCCCGCCGGCCAGTAGCCCGCCCACACACCACAGCGCCAACCGGGAGAATCCCGGTAGGACCCGGGCCCATTGCCCGCGGGCGGGCGTGGTGATCGCCAACGCGGCGAGCGTGCCACACCAAAGCGCCGCGGCGAGTGCGTGGCCGGCCACCGCGACACCTCCCAGCACACTGTCGGACAGGTGCCCGGTGACCGTGCGCCCCGCGACGCCGATCGCGCCCGCGGTGATCAGGGCCGGTGTGTGCGAGTGGCCGGGATTGGCGGCGGCGGTGAGCGTCAACACGGTGGCCGCCCCAATGCCGAAGAACGCGGCACGACCGGGCGTCGTCGTCGCGAACTCCAAGAGTGTCGGGAGCGACAGGCCCACCACGGAGGAACCGGCGGCTGCGGCGGCGGTCAGCGTGAGACACGTCAACTCTGCGAGCAGCCAAAGCGCACCGACCAGGATGAGCGGCCGCCGGGCGCGTCGGCCGAGTTCCGCGCGGTACCGCGGTTCGTCCAGCAGCGGTACCACCGTCAGGCCGAGCGCAACGACGGCCGCGCCGTCGGACACGGCGCGTACAGCGGCGAGGGCCACCGGCAACTCGGGGCGGGCCAGTGCCCAAGCCAGCGTCACGGTCGCCGCCACCAGCGCCGCACCGACGGCGCCGCACCGCAACGACGCTGCTTTCACGCCCGGCGCCGCACCGCCCACAGCGCACCGGCCGCGACCAACGCCGCGGCGCCCGCGAGAAATGGCCAAACCGCCAGGCCCGAATCGCCGGCCGGGGCCGCTGCCTCCGGCCCGGGCGTACCCGGACCGGACCGGGTCAACGTGAACGACCAGGAACCGGACACCACATGTCCGTCCGCCGAGGTGACCCGGTAGTTCACCGTGTAGGCACCCGGCGGCCCGAGCGGCCGAACCTTGACCCCGACGGTGGCGCCCTGCACCTCTGGATCCCCGCTGGACCATAGATGCCCGTCCGGTCCGACCACGGTCATGGCCGCGAACTCGGACTGCAGCTGCTCGCTGAACGTCGCGCTGACCCGGCTGGGAGCCGTCGTCAACGACGAGTTCTCAAGGGGATCCGCCGCGATCCTGGTGGCGTGCGCAGAGGCGGACGGGGTGACGGTGAAGGTTGACAGAACTGCGACGACCAGGGCCAGCCCGAGCCGCAATGTCGTTCTCACGCCCGCCGCCGAACCAGGGCCGCTGCGGTGCCCAGTGCGGCGACGAGCAGCGCCGCACCGGCAAGCCCGCGGGCACCGTTGTGGGGAGCACCCGCGGTGAGGACCAGCGTGGGCGGGGAATGCTCGGGTTGGCGCCCATGGGCAGTCCATCCCGGTATGACAGCGGTGGACACCGATGTCAGGTTCGGCAGTGCGATGCTGAGACCGGGCGTCGGTGGGCCCGCCTCGGACTCGTTGGGCACTCGGAATGTGAGAATCGCCGATTCGCCGGACACCGCGTCGTCGGCGTCGACGCGGACATGGGCGGAGGCGGGCGCAGTTCCGAGGAGTGCGCCCAGGGCGAGCGAAGCGGTCGCGACCGTCGGGATGAGGGCGCGCGAAATCAACCGATTGTTGGACAACATGCGTGAACTTCCTTGTATTACAGGAGAATTGGGTACGGGGTCAGTGCGTCAGGCAGCCCGGGGGACCACGGTGCGATATCGATGCCGTCATGAGCAGTGTGCGCCGCAGCGGGTGATCGGCCGGCTTGCGGCTGAGCAGGGGCCGTGCCGTCACGTCGATGTGCGGGGTCGGTTCGCCTCCGCGGAGCGCAATCGACAGCGCTGCGCAAAGACGCTCAGCGCCAGCGACCAGGATCGCACCCAGTACGACCGCTGCGAGATGGGCCGCCAGCATCACCGGGGCGGGAAGCCAGGCCGATGCCGACTGGGGCACATGGTGGTGTCCACCGGCGCTGAGTAGAAAATGGCCGCCGACCTGTCCCCCCGCGAGCATCCCGAGCAGGGGCCAGCGCCGGCCGGAGTGATGCCAACTGCTCGCCATGGCGCCGAGCCCGGCCGCGAGCAGCACCAACAGCGTGAGTGCGCCACCCGTCGGCGCGCTGTCCGAGACTGCGCCATGCGCCACGACCGCAAGGGGTGCGGTGAACCCGGCTACGGCAAACCCCCGGAACAGCGAAGCGGGATGCGCACGGTCAGGCATTCGGAGGGCGGCAGTCAGAGGACGCCGAGACGGGCCATCACGTCGGCGTCGACAGCGTCGAGTTGCTCTTCTATCGCGGCATGAGCGGCTCGGCGTCGGCTCGCGGGCATGTGCTCGGCAGCGGTGACGGCTGCCGAGAGGTCAGTGAGACGATCGGCGATCACCCCGACGAACTGGGTGGTCTCAGTGTCGGCCGGATGCTTTTCGGCGAGGGTCCGGACTGACTGCTCGGCACCGGCGATCCGCGCCGAAAGGCGCCCGCCCTGCCCGGAGAACTGCCCCACCTGGCTCAACGGCACCCCGAGTTTGTCCGCCTTACGCTCGTCGATGATGCCACGGGCGGCCGTTGCCGCCCGGTAGGCGAGTGGCACCAGAATGGGCGCCAGCATGCGCGCGACCGTGAGGGTACGGCGTACCCGAACGGGCGAAAACAATTTGCCTTCCCGGGTGGCCTTGAGTTGAGCCTCGGCCACCTTGACCGCTGCCCGGTCGGCTTCACGCTGGGATTTCACCTGTGCGCGCAGTGCTTTGGACGCGGCGCGTTCCTCGGCCTGGATTCGGCGGGCGACGTTCTTGGCCTCGAGCTTCGCTTCGAGTTTGGCCTTCGCCTTGAGGGCCTTGGCTTCGGCGCGGCGGGTCGCGCGGGTCTTGCGCTTGGTAAACAGGCCCATCCCGGCTGCCTCCCGGTGTCGTGTCGGGATTCGCGTGCATGACCGCGAACCGTGTTCCAACCCTATCGTCTCTGTGACGATGACGACTGCGGCCTCGTGATATGAGAGAATGGGGTTAGCTGTGCGATGGACATAGCGGGTCGGCGCACCAGTCTGGTGTAACGGCGCGAATAGGAACGGGATGGGTGTGGACGGGTCGCGACTGCGGTTGGCGGCGATCAGCTGGTTGGTCGCCGGTGGTTTGCTGGCTGGTGCTACCGGCGGCGGGCTTGCGGTCGCGGTCGCAGATCCTGGATCTGGCGGTGCCCGCCTCGACCATGGCGCGGGTGCCGGCGGTCGCGACAACGTAGTTTCGCACGGCGGCGAGAAGCGCAGCGACGGTCACGACAGATCAGGTTTGGGGAATGAGAAGGCCGTCCGGCAGTCCTCCGACGGTCGGGGTGTGGCGCGGCCCAGTCGTGCTGAGCAGACCAACTCGAGGGAATCCAGGGATTCCAAGGACTCGAGGGATTCCAGGGA
>CAYLWH010000008.1:0-15307 GCA_964387245.1 uncultured Mycobacterium sp. | reverse complement strand
CGACTCCGACATACTGGCAAGGATGTTAGCCCCCGGCCTGGTCGCGCCCGGCCTGGTCGACCTGCCCATGCCGGCGCTAGTGGCGCCGCGTCCGGCATCTTGGCCGGCCTCGCCACCACTCAGTACGCCACCCGCGCAGCAGTCCTTCGAGCAGGGCCGGGGCGCCCACCTTCCCGATGGTTTCCGCGCGGGCTACGCGGCCTACCTGCGGTCAGCCAGTGTGCGCAAGATCGCCAGCGTGGTGCTGATCGGGCTGACGGGTCTGGCAGCTTTAATGGCTGCGGGCGGGCTGATCGGTTATCGGCAGGCAAGAGCGGGTCTGGCTGTCCGGGCGGCGGGCGCGGCGCGGTTCTTGTAGTGACGAGCAGTCAAAGGAGGGATGCAATGACGGCCAACCGTCGAGTGACCAAGGCGGTCGGCGATGTTCTCGATCTGGCACCGCGCAAGGGTGAGGTTACGGTCGCCCGGCTGGTGACAGCCATCGGTGAGCACCGGTGCCGGCCCATCACCGTGCGCATGGCTGATCTGCCGCCGGGGGTGTGCGGCCAGTGGCGGCAGTATCGCGACGATGATGTGTTCCTGATCCAGCAGGGATTACCGACCTGGGAACGGACGTTGGCGCACGAGCTCGGTCACCTGGTGCTCGAACACGGAGGCGTGCCGATCACCGACGCCGCGCGCGAAACCGCCGAACTGGCGAGCGACGACCTGATCAAGTACATGCTCAACCAGCGCACCGGGTGCATGGGACCAAGCGGGCAGGAGGCCGAGCAGGAGGCCGAAGACTTCGCGGCCCTGCTCATCTACCGGCTGGGCCGGATGCCATCGGACCGGTCCTCGATTGTCCAGGTCCGACTCGGGGAGGCGTTTGGTTGACCGTCTGGGTGATTGCCGGTCTGCTCGCATTGGCCACCGGTGTGCGCATCGGATGGGCTCTGGTCAATAAACAATCGCTGGTCAGTACCGCGATGATCATCGCGCTGGGCAGCCTGGCCCTCGTGGCGGCGCTGAACTGGCAACCGCTGGCATTGTTGGTGGACACCGTGTCGCACTGGCCGAACGTCGCGGTCGGGTTGAGTCAGGTGGCTCTCATTGCCAGCGCGGCGGGCAGCTGCGTGATGATCACCAGCGTGGCATCTGACCGACCATCAGACGTTGTGCACCGGATCGCAATTGCGCAGTACGCGGTCGCCGCGGTGATGGCGCTGATTTCGGCCGTCGCGTTCTTCGCCGCTGGCCGACAGTCGGAGATGTCGCCGCAGGAGTATCTGAACCGCAACGTCGGCACCTCGAGTGTGGCGTTGCCGTGGTTGGTCCCGTTGCTCTACGTGCTGCTGGCATTGAGTCTGGTGGCGTGGGCAGGGCTGCGACATTCCAATCGGACCCGCCGGGGCAGAGCGTTGTTCGTCTTCACTGTCGGGATCGCTCTGATCCTGTTGGCCAGCGCATTCTTCTTCATTCGTGCTGTCGGCAGCACGCGATTCCTCGGTGTCGGCACCGCTGTGGCCCTGCTCGGTTGCGCGATGGCTGTCGTCGCGGCGGGTGCGCTGTTGCCTACGATCGAGGACTGGTTCGGCGGCCGCCGCGAGCTGAAACTCGTCGAACCGCTGTCGACGGAACTCCTCAGCCGCCAGCCCGATACCGGCATCGGTGTACGCCCACGCGGACCGCTGGTGTTCCAGTTGGCCGAAAGGCTGTCGCTGATCTCTGACGCTCTGTTCCTCGAGGCCTCCGCGGCACACGGCGCCCGGACAGGTGGCGGCCCTGGGGGCGCAGCGGACGGTCATCACGCCGAGGTGTATGACGGGACCGAACGTCCCGCCGTACCGCCCGTCGAACAAGCCCAGGCTGTTGCGCGATGGATCCAGGCGGGGCGGGGCGGCGATCATGCGGCGGACAGCCTGTTCCCCGGCCTGGAGTGGCTTCGTCAGCCCGACAGCTACTCCGACCGGGAGTGGATCATCGAGATCGCCCGACAGTACCGGGCCCTGTGAGAGCGGCCGGGTACCTGATCGGGGTCAGTTGTCGAGCTGCTCTTGGCGCCGGAGTTCGTCGGCCTTCTGCACAAGGTCGTGCTGAGCTTCCGGCGAAAGGCCGACCGTGCGCGCGGCGATACGGCGTACGCCTTCATCCCGCATGCTGGCCAACCAAGTCAACTCTTTGTCGAGTTTCTCGTAGTAAACGTCGTCGGTGAAGTAGGCCGGCTTGATCCGGAAGAAGTTGGCCAGCGCGGCCATTGTCGCCGAGGACGGGTTCGTGCGGTTGCCCGAACGAAGCTGTGAAAGGTATGGCGCCGACATCGTCACACCCTCGGCCTTCAGCGCAGCGATGACCTCAGCGGACGTGTGGGGCCCCCGCCCGGGCGGATACACCGTGTCGAACAGGCGGTTCAGTCGCGCCGAAAACGTAGTACTCATATCTTAAACCTCCACTTGCTGCTGCATCGGACTCTGGTCGTTAGCGAGTTTGCTGCCCATCGTAGCGAGAGTTGCCTCAACAGCCAAGTGCAAATGCCAGAAAAATTGACGCGCACCCTTCGGCGCGGGTTTTCCCGCGGTTTTGACAGGCAATCACCGCGGATTTCGTTCATCCTAGCCCTGTTCGTCAAGGAAATGCGGACCCGGGGTCTTCAGAGCCGATCGCCGACCTATCGGTCAGCAGCCGACCTGACGAAGACACCCGGTCGGTGGGCAACGGTACCGATATGCGAACGGTCCCGGTGCACAAATTTGCTGCCCGGCCCATCAGCGCGAACTCCTTCGTGCTGAAGCTGTTACTTTTCGGTAACCAACTTATTCGGGCGGTAACCCGATCAGCTGACCTTCCGCGTCTATCGCGGCGCGCCCAACCAGCAACTGTCGGTCGCTGACTTCGGCCATCGCCGCCGAGGGAACCTTCCCGCAGTTACCAGGATTGCCAGCCGGGCCGCACGAGTGCAGCGCCGAACAGGATGCAAGGCCGCCGAACGGCAACAGCAGGCCGGCCAAGACATGCACGAAATCACCGGTCGAAGGCCTCGCCCCCGCGTGAACTTGGCCGTCTGCCGGGGTCGGAGAGCTACTTCCCTCCGCTGACCAGGACCGCTAGGCGGCCAGAAGCATCGCGAGAATCGCGGTGTCGGGGTGACTGATCGGATCGACGCCCACCCGGCTGACAATCGACGTTATGGTGCCGTCGGATTCGGCTTCCACCCATGCCGCCCGATGCTCCAACCCCAAATGCGGTAGGCCGGGTAGCAGTACGCACCCGGAGGCCGCTCCGGTGCACTCCGGCAACGACGGCGTGGTCTCGGAAGGCGGATGCAGCAGGATCAAGGCCGGCGGTTGGTGATCGGCGAAATATCCGGGGGCGACCGCAGTTTTGCCGACCACGGTGCCTTCGGCGAGAACCAGGCCGACCGTACCGGGCTCCGGCGCTTCCGGAAGTTCCTCCCGTACGCCGAATATCGTTGTGGTGGAAAGTAATCCGGGCAGTGACGCGACGCGTACCGCCACCATGAGCAATTGCGCCCACTCCTTGGTGGTGTCCGGCCAACGGCCCGACACGACGAAGCCCTTCAGGGCGCCACGGGAATGAAAGGGAGCGAGCCCGATAGCTCGCCCGGGGCCGATGTCCATACGCCCTCCGCGACGGTTGTTAGTGCCAGGACGACACGGCTGCGGGTCGGTTCGATCAGGATGAGGGACAACCCCGCTGGCACGCAAGAGGACGCGACTGCCAATGCAGCACATCAAACGCCCGGAGCGAGGTGCTTTTTAGGGGTCGTCGCGTTTCATGCGACGGCCCCGCTGTCAGGAAGATGTGGTCCGGCTCAGGCGGGCGGATATACGCCCATGCCCTTGGCCTTCTCGGTCTGCCAGAAGATGTCGGAGATCTCATCGATGGTCTTGAGCAACTTCTCGCAGTCGGCGACATTGGTCGACTTCTTGACATCGCCGGCTCCGTGCACGCCGTCCCAGAACAGCTGGTGCAAATTGGGGAACTGCTCGAAGTGCTCCTTGGTGAAGAAGTCGGCCCACAGCACCATCAGATGGTGCTTGACCTCCTCGGCGCGCTGCTCCTTGATCAGGATGGCGCGGGTGCGGAAATGATCGTCGTCGGAGTCGTTGTACTTCTGGACCGTCTTCAGGCAGGAAAGCGCCTCGATCTTGGCTTGGGCGGGGTCGTAGACGCCGCAGTACAGATCGCAGTGGGCATAGGCAGGGGTGGCGTTGGCCAAGAGTCGTCGCAGCATGTGTCTAACTTACCCTCAGCGGGTGGACCTAATCCATCGGTTGCCGTGCTGGCCGCTGAGGGTGTTCAGGGTCGTCGAGGACTCGATGCGCCCTGCCCTCGGCCCGGGCGACATGCTGATTACACTGCGCGACGACACGCCCCGGCGCGGTCAGGTACGTGTGTTCCGCGATCCCAGAAAGTCCTCGCGCTGGCTCGTCAAGCGGGTCGGCGATGTGTATCGCGGGAGCAGGGCTTCGACATTCGAAGCCCGCTCGGACAACCCGAACGCACCAGGTGCCTATGACTCCCACGAGTTCGGCCGGGTGCCCGCTACAGGTTCCTACCGCGTCGTGTGGAGCATCCGCGGCAAGTGACCCGGCCGGCGTCCTCCGAAGACACCAGGCGTCAGAACAAGATTCAGAACAAGACCATGAGTGCCAGGATTCCGAGCAGCACCGCAGCGATGACACCAGCCCGGAGCAGGGCCAGCAGATAGGACCGGTTGCACGTCGCCGACGGCGTGTACAAGTGCGCGGGCTGACGTGGCCCGAGGGGATGCATAGACGCCATACTCGCTCCGGTCCTCCTCCCCGATGAGACGTATCACGGGCCTGATTCTGCGGGACGATGATATCGCCGAGCTTACTCGCTGGGAAAATTTGAGCCCCGAGGCGCCGGATTACACCGAAAGCTTAGCGCGACGAGGTATTTCGCTCGGGGTCCACCAATGTTGTTGATCGTCGTGCACACGGACGCGCGAGTTATCCCCAGCGGACTACCGCTGCAGGGCTGGCATGGCAGCTGGAACCACCCGCTCGACGCGTGGTGCGCTGTGGATAAAGCTGTGGAAACTGTGGATAGCCGGAGATTGCTGCGGAGTCCGTACGGGTTGGCAGGATTGGGCCGATCGACAGTTCGACGGTCCCTGTCGGCGGCGCCGGCCGAATGGGTTGAGGCGGGGGTGCTGCGCGACGTGCCCGAGGACGATGAATTGGCGACGCGGCCACCCCCCGACCGCCCGGTGGTCACCGATCATGGCGCTGCGGGCGCCGGCTGAACGGTCTGATTAGGCTGGTCCGGTGATCCAGGTTTGTTCGGGGTGCGGCACACGCTGGAATGTGCGCGATAGGCAGCGGATCTGGTGCCCGCGGTGCGAGGCGGCGCTGTTGGCGCCGTCGCCGGAGCCGTCTAACGGATCGCGGTGGTCCCCACCGCCTCTTCCGCCGGGCGGTGCGGGGCCGCAGGCGTGGCCGGGGTACCGGTGGATCGCGGTGCGGCCGGGGGTTGGCCCGGGCCGCCGCCACCACCGCCGGGTACTCTCCCCGACGCCGCACTACCGGGCGAATCCGGGCTGGGGCCTCTACGACTACAGCGGTGCGGTACCCAACGCGCAGCAGGCGGTCCCGGCCGGCCCCTCGGCGCGAACGATGGGCTCGGTGCTGCTCCTCACGGCGATCGTGTTGGCCGTGGCGGCAGCGGTCCATGCGATCCGGTACATCCTGCTGCTCATCAACCGGACCACGCTGCTGCACCCGGTCATCGCCGGCCTGGGTCTCTGGCTCGGTGTGCTCGCCAGCGCTGCTGCGCTCGCGGCGGTGATCGGCTGTGCGATCGTGCTCACCCGCTGGCTGATTACTCGTCGCGCTGCCGTCTACGCACATAATCGTCGCGACGATCCGCGGCCTCCGGCCGCGCTGTGGGCAGGTTGCCTGGTGCCGGTGGTCAATCTCCTCTGGGCGCCGGTGTTCGTCATCGAGACGGCCACCATCGAGGGTGCGTACAGCCGATTGCGTAAACCGATAATCGTCTGGTGGGTGCTGTGGATGCTGAGCACCCTGCTGGCGGTCTTCGCGGTGGCCACGAGTTTCGCCACCGATGCGCAGGGCATCGCGGACAACACCGTCACCACCACGCTGTCCTACCTGCTGGCTCTCGCCGTGGTGCTGGCATTGACGCGGGTCTACCAGGGGTTCGTCAGCAAGCCGGTTGACCGCCCGGCGCACCGCTGGGTGGTCGTCGCAACGGAGCCGGACTCCGCCCAGCCGCCGGAAGCCCCGGAAGCCGCGGTTGCGGTTGAGTTCCGCGACCGGGAACCGGCAGTGTAGCGCCATGCGGTCACCCGGCACCGCGGCCGGCGGGCACCCGTTTGTCGTCGCGCATCGGGGGGCCTCCGCGGCCAGCCCCGAGCACACGTTGGCCGCCTACGAGCTGGCCCTGCAGCAAGGCGCGGACGGTGTCGAGTGCGACGTGCGGCTGACCCGCGACGGCCATCTGGTGTGCGTCCATGACCGCCGCGTCGACCGCACCTCCACCGGCACCGGGCTGGTCAGCGACATGACCCTGGCGCAGTTGCGTAGTCTCGACTTCGGGGCGTGGCATAGCGGTGCGCGGTCCGCCGGCAAGGCTGGGACGAGCGTGCTGACACTCGACGAGTTGGTCCGACTCGTGCTCGACTGGAACCGCTCGGTGAAGTTGTTCATCGAGACCAAACATCCGGTTCGTTACGGCGGGCTGGTCGAGAGCAAGGTGCTGGCCCTGCTGCACCGCCACGGGATCGCCTCGCCCGCATCCGCGGATCTGTCCCGCGCGGTGGTGATGTCGTTCTCGGCGGCGGCTGTGTGGCGGATCCGGCGCGCTGCGCCGCTGCTGCCCACGGTGCTGCTCGGTGACACGTCGCGGGTGCTGGGTGGCGGCGCCGCCACGACCGTCGGCGCCACCGCGGTGGGTCCCTCGATTCAGACCTTGCGTGAACACCCCGAACTCGTCGATCGGGCCGCGGCGCAGGGCCGGGCGCTGTACTGCTGGACGGTCGATCAGTTCGAAGATGTGATCTATTGCCGCGATATCGGAGTGGCGTGGCTGGCCACCAACCATCCCGGCCGCACGAAAGACTGGCTACGAGGTGGTCTGGCGGGTGACGATCGCGACCCGGTCGATTGACGCGTTCTCGGGTCAGGCGATCAGTGCGCCGCCGGCAGCGGGCGGAGCCCCGGTTTCGGCCGGCCTCGGGGCCATCTCGCGAGCGACGAAATCTTCGATGTGGAAGAGATTGGTGCCGGCGCGGTCGGCGGTGCGCAGGAGGGTTGTCATCGAAGCGACCTCCTCGACCTGCTCCTTGAGGAACCACTGCATGAACTGCTCACCGAGGTAATCCCGCTCGTCGCGGGCGGCGCCGGCCAGTGCGGTGATCTGCTCGGTAACGCCGCGCTCCAAGTCCAGGGCCAGCGCGATCGCGTCGCGCACCGACCCGAAGTCGTTGCGAACGGTGTCGGTGCCGGGAATGTCCACCTTGATGCCGCGGTCCAGGAGGTAGCGCACCAGCATCATCGCGTGGTTCCGTTCCTCGACGGCCTGGCGATAGAAGTGCGCGGCGAGCTGCGGCAGGTCCTCATCGTCGAAATGCACAGCTATTGCGACGTATTGTTGAGAGGCAGTGAATTCGTTGCGGATCTGGTCGGCCAGCAGGGCGCAGAATTTGTTATCCGCGCAGTCAACATTAGTCACAGATCAAACAATACAGCAGGTAGAGGGCATTTTCACCGAAGGTGGCCCTTACTCAGGAAAGGTTTTCCTTAGTATTCCGACGGAATTACCGGATTTCGTCAATGGCAAAAGGAATTGTTTCGGAGTACCGAATTCGTGGGGTGATGTCACGGCTGTGCGTCGAGTGCGGACTGTGGCACCGGCTGGTCGTTGGCGAGTGCCGTGAAGAGCTCCGACGCGGCGTCGTCATCCCACACGACGACATCGCCGGAGTCGTTGGAGCCGAACTCGCCGACGGGGACGGTGATCGTGGTGGTCTCCCCGCGTAATGCCAGGCCAAGGCGGGCCAGGTCCCAGCTGTGGTCGTCGGTGTTGACGGCCAGCGCGCCGGCGGCCGCGTGTGAAACGGAATACCAGCGCCATGGGTTGGCCCACACCGCCGGGGAAGCTGCTCGTTGGAGCAATGCCGACATGAACTCGCGTTGGTGAACCATCCGGTCGAGGTCGGCGCGGGGAGTTGCGCGGGAGCGGACGAAGCCGAGCGCAGATCTGCCGTCCAGTGCCTGACAGCCGGGCGGAAGGTCGATGCCGGCCAGCGGGTCGCTGATCGGTTCGGCGGGACACATCGTGACGCCGCCGAGGGCGTCGACGACGGCCGCGAAGCCACCGAACCCGATCTCGGCGTAGTGGTCCAGCCGCAGTCCGGTCGCCCCTTCGACGGTCCGTGCCAGCAGGGCGGCGCCTCCGGTGGCGAACGCCGCATTGATCTTGTCGGTGCCGTAATCGGGTATCGGCAGGTAGGAATCCCGCGGAATCGACACCATGGTGGTAGGCGTGCCCGAACCGAGGGCCGGCACATGCACCAGCAGGATGGTGTCGGTCCGGCCGTTGCCGAGATCGCCGCCGGTGGCCAGCTCCGCTTGCCGATCGTCGGTGAGGTCCGCACGGCTGTCGGAGCCGACCAGCAGCCAAGTGGTGCCTCGACCCGCGGCGGGCCGGTCGGGGTAGTCGGCCAACGCCGGGATGCGACGCAGCGCGCGGTCGGTCCAGACGGCCGTTCCGATGGCGCCGGCGACCGCGACCAGTAGCAGCACCAGCAGAAGCCGGCCGACGGGTGGCGGGCGCCTTTTGTGCCGGGTCCGTTTGGGCGGTTCGGCCTCGGGCGACGGCGGCTTGTGCAGCGTGGGGGCCGCATTCGCCGGCCGCCTGGGACGCCGGGCCCTCGGTGGCGGTGGGCCGGCCGGCGCGGGTGGCAGCGGTGGCCGACGACGGGCCGGGGCGGGGCGCCGCAACGGGACCGTCGGGGAGTCCGCAGAAGGCGCGGCCGGTGACCGGTACCCGGGTGCTCGATAGCCGGGATCTCGGCGGATCACCTGCGAGGGTTCACCCCGCGGTGGGGGTCGGCGCACCCGTGGATCGGGTGGCGGCACGCCCCGGTCATCGCTCACCGGGATAAATCTACGGCGTCCGGCCGGGTGAGCTACTCAGCTCAGCCAGGGCAGCCGGCCGGACAGCAGTGCGTACCCCACGAACGCGACCGTGTCGACGACGCCGTGCGCGATGATCAGCGGCCAGAGGCGACCCGTTCGCCGCCATGCACACCCGAACACCAGACCCATCGCCGCGTTGCCCAGGCCGGCGCCGAATCCCTGATACAGGTGGTAAGCACCGCGCAGCAGGCTCGACCACACCAATGCCGCCGCGGGACCGACGCGAAGTTGTTGCAGCCGGGTCAGGAGGTAGCCCACCACGACGACCTCTTCGGCCCAGCCGTTAGCGAATGCCGCCAGAATCAACACCGGAATCCGCCACCAGGTGTCGGTGAGCTCGCTGGGCACGACCGAAGCACTCAACCCGAGCGACCTGGCCACGAGGTAGAGAGCCAGACCGGGCAGGCCGATCAACGCGGCGAGACCGAACCCGCCCAACAGGTCCGGCCGCAACCGGAACCGGCCCAGTCCGATCCGGGAGGGTTCGAAGCCGCTGCGCCACAACAGGTAAACACCCAACGCGCCCCACCCGGCCAACTGCGCGACCGCCGCCAGATTGAGGCCGAGATCGATCAGGCCGAAGTAGGACCGGCGGGGATTGAGCGCCACCCTCTGGTCACCCAGACCGCGCAGCACGAAGTCGATCAGTTGCAGGGCCGCGGTGAAGGCGCTGAGGCCGAATGTGACCGCCAGGACAATGGCGATCTCGAGTTTCAATGCGCGCCGGTCAGCGGCGCTCAGCGGTTTGGGCGCGGCCATCCCGCAACGGTAACGGCGTTGTCGGGCTCAGAAACGGCGGGCGCGCAGACCGTTGACGAACGGGCAGCCCATCAGCATCCGGATGGCCTGGTTCAGTGCGGTTATGTCGTCGACCGGGCGGGCGAACGGCAGTCGCACATCGTGGTCGCCGTCCTCGCACTCCACCCGCAGCCGGAAGCCGTAGCGGTCCAGCCCGAGCGGCCGGACGCGGCCCCGCCGGAGCGGACCGGGCAGTTTCGAAGCCAGCCGTGCGATCACGTCGTGGTGATCGGCCTCGAGGTGGCGCAGCCAGCAGCTTTCCACGGCGAAGAACGGATCGGGTCGTGCTTCCAACAACGCGGAAACGCCGACGGACTCGGCGCCGGTGGCATCGGCCGCCACCACCGAGTCCACCTCGAGGCGCAACAGGGTGTGGTCCGAACCCACCTGCAGCAGAGCCGGATTGGGGTCTTGCGCCGCAACGAGGTCGAGAACTTCGCGAACTGTCGAGGTGGGCACCTGATGGAGCCGGCCACGAATCCACACCAGCGACCGGACCGGCTCGCGCAACGGCAGCGGGGCATAGTCTGTCAGTTCCAGCACGGCCGGTACGCCCGCGGCGGATGCGTTGACGACGGTTGCCGCCACATATCCGCGAGTGGGCACGGTGATCGCGAACGACCCGTCGGCGAGCAGGTGGTGCACCGAGGTGGTCTCGGGCTCGGTCGCGTCGAGGGCCAGGATCGCACTGCCCGCCCGCGCGCAGGCGCTGCGGATCCGCTCCGCCGTCGTTGGTCCCGGGACTGTCGCCAGTGCCATCGTGTGCCCCTCCGCAGGCTCGCCTCACCCCAGATGGTAAGGTGAGCCTTACTTAACTAAATTTTGGCCGGATCCGCAAGACCTAGCGGATAGGGTTCGAGGGTGGTCCGCATCGCCTACCTCGGCCCGGAGGGCACGTTCTCGGAAGCGGCGCTGATCCGGATGAGTTCCGAGAGATTGATTCCCGGCGGCGAGAGCACCGAGGCTGTTCCCTTTTCCGCCTTGCCCACCGACAGCACGCCGGCCGCCCTGGATGCGGTTCGGGCCGGAACCGCAGACTACGCATGCGTGCCCATCGAGAACTCGATCAACGGCACCGTTCTTCCGACGCTGGACAGCCTTGCCACCGGTTCGCCGCTGCAGGTGTTCGCCGAACTGACCCTCGATGTCGCCTTCAGCATCGTGGTAGCACCCGGTACCACGGCTGCCGAGGTCCGAACGGTCGCCGCGTTTCCCGTGGCTGCCGCGCAGGTCCGGCGCTGGCTGACCAGCCATTTGCCGAACTCTGCAGTGGTGCCGGCGATCTCGAACGCGGCCGCAGCGCAGGACGTGGCGGCCGGGCGCGCGGATGCCGGCGTCAGCACCGCGTTGGCTGCGCAGCGCTACGGATTGGCGACGCTGGCCACCGGTGTCGTCGACGAGGCCAATGCCCGTACCCGGTTCGTCCTGGCCGGCCAGCCGGCGTCGCCGCCGGGTCGGACCGGCGCGGACCGGACTTCGGTGGTGCTGCGGCTGGGCAACGTCCCGGGCGCGCTGGTGGCGGCGCTCTCGGAGTTCGGCATCCGCGGTATCGACCTCACCCTCATCGAGTCCCGCCCGACCCGGGTCGAACTGGGCACATACGTGTTCTTTCTGGACTGCGCGGGACACATCGACGACATCGCGGTGGCCGAGGCGCTCAAGGCGCTGCACCGACGTTGTGACGATGTGCGTTTCCTCGGATCGTGGCCGACCGGTTCGGCCGTCGGTGCGCCTCCACCCGCGCTCGATGAGGCGGCTCAGTGGTTGTCCAGGCTGCAGGGCGGCCGCCGGTGAGCGGCCGTCTGGTGCTGGTCCGCCACGGTCAGACCCACGGCAACGTGGACAAACGACTGGATACCAGGCCGCCGGGGGCGGAACTGACACCGCTGGGCCGCGAGCAGGCGCGTGCGTTCGCCCGGACCGCCGAACGGCCACCCGCGTTGTTGGCCCACTCCGTTGCGACACGGGCGCGGCAGACCGCCGCGGAGATCGGCAGCGGACTGAATCTGGTGCCGCACGAATTCCGGGGGCTGCACGAGGTTCAGGTGGGTGACCTGGAGAACCGCAACGACGCCGAGGCCGTCGACGAGTTCAACCGCATCTACCGGCGGTGGCAGGAGGGTGATCTGGGCATCGCCATGCCCGGCGGTGAGACGGGTGTCGAAGTGCTCGACCGGTACCTTCCGGTGCTGGCCGAACTCCGCCTGCGCTACCTCGACGATCACGACCGGTCCGGCGACATCGTCGTGGTCAGTCACGGCGCCGCCATCCGGCTGGTCGCCAAGACTCTCGCCGGGGTCGAAAGCGGGTTTGCCCTCGAACACCACCTCGCCAACACCGAATCGGTGGTGCTTGCACCGATCACCGACAGACGATGGAGTTGTGTGCACTGGGGATCGGCGGCGCCGCCGTTCTACCCCGAGGTACCGAGCGCAGCCGACTCGGCGGCCGATCCCATGGGCTGAGTGCATTCGCAGCCCGTCACGTCGCAGTCGACGACGAGGGTGTGCAGAACCAGTTCTGCACCGGGGCAGTCGAAGTCGGTGCACTCTGAATGCCGTAACGAGTGCCGGATGACGGTGCCGTGGCAATGCTCCCACCCGGCGAGGCACTTCCAACACGTCGCAGGCATGCGCCGTTCATATCACTACGGGCCGACAATCCGGGTGCGGCGCGCGGTTCGGGGGTGATCAGTCGGTCGGGCGGTCAGGCCCAACCCAGCTCGTGCAGCCGGTCCTCGCCGATCCCGAAATGGTGGCCGAGCTCGTGGACGACGGTGATCGCGACCTCATCGACGACCTCCTGCTCGCTGTCGCAGAAGTCGAGCAGCGCGCCCCGGTAGATGGTGATGGTGTCGGGCAGCGCCCCGGAATAGCTGGTGTCGCGCTCGGTCAGTGCGACGCCCTCGTAGAGGCCCAGTAGATCGGGCTCGTCGAGATGACGGTCCTGCACCAGCACCACGACGTTGTCCATCGCGGCGGCCAGTTGCGGCGGAACCAGGTCGAGCGCGTCGGACACCAGTTCGTCGAATCGGCGCGGGCTCATCCGCACGGTCACGGTGTCAGCCCGGCGGGGTTTCGGCCGGACCCGGTAGTGGGCCCAGAGTCGGCGCCTGCGGGGCCGGTGCGGCGGCCTGCTGTGGCGCGGACCGAACCGAACCACCGCTGGACCCGGCGGATGACGAACCTGTCCGCGACGATCCGGACGAGGACGAACCGGAAATCGGCCCCGAGGTGATCTCCGACACCGACGGCAGGTTCAGCCGCTCGAGCGGAATGTCCGACGGAGCAACCGGTGGCTGGCCGTTGATCAGCAGCGGACCCTTGGCGGTGTTCAGCAAGGTCGCCCAGCCGCCGTTGCCCAGAGTTGCGCCGATGAAGCAGCTCACCTGCCTGCTACCGGCCGACCAACTCGGCAGTGACACGGTGTTGTAGGTGAGAGTCAACGTCGTTGTTCGCAGCTGAACGGGCGCCAGATAGGCGTCGGTCATCCGGGTGCAGGAGTCCTTGATGAACGCGTCCTGATCGACTTCGGCCGGCAGCCCGGCCGGAAATTTCTCGGCCAGGTTGACGGCGCCGGTGATCTCCATCGCATGCGGCCCGGCGCAGTCGACCGAGATGTCGGTCTGCTGGCTACTGGCTGCGTCGATACCGAGGCAGGTACCCGCGGGCCACACCTTGGACTGGTCGATGTCGGCGACCTTGCCGTTGAACACCATCTGCTGGTTGTCGGCTCCCGGCAACTGCATGCCGCACAACAGGGTGCGCTCACCGGCCTGCTTCCACGCCCGATCGCCCGGCCACAGCATGCTGACCGCGAACCGACTATTCGGGTCGAACTTCGGACCCAGGTAGCGTTCGACCGCGACCTGACACTGTTCCTGGGTGATCTGTTGAATCCGGGCCGGTGACGGCGGATCCGCCGTGGCTCCGTACTCCGAACCCGGGAAGGTGCTCATGTCGACCGACTCGGCCACTTCGAAGCGGTGGTCGTCCTTACAGTCGAGGACGGCGGCGGAATCCGGCGTGTTGTCCGGCCAGTTCAGGCAGTCGCCGGCCTTGGCCTGTTGGAATGTCGGGTTGCCGCGCGCACTGGTCGAGGACGCGGCCGCGGGTTCCAGGTAGGACGCCAGTCCGCTGCTCTGTCGGCCGATGGGCAGCGCCGTCGTAAGTCCGGCGATGAGCAGGCCGCCGAGCGCCGTCAGCAACAGGGCCCGGCGCGCCGACGCGGCTCGCAGGGAGCGCAGCCAACCCGCCCGCGAAGAGGAACGTTCGGGCTGGTCGGGGATTAGTACGTCAGGTGTGGATTCGTCCGGCATCGGCTCCATTGTGACAGGCGTCCAGTGCGCTGGGGAAATCATTGCGAATCTGCCGCATGGACATCGCGCCGGCGACGGCCCGGGGTGGAATCCCCGGGCTCGGTCTGTCGGCTCGGATCCGACGAAAGTAGGGTCACCGATGTGATCGACCTGAAGCTGCTCCGGGACGACCCCGAGGCCGTGCGCCGTTCGCAGCGCAGTCGTGGCGAAGATCCGAACCTGGTGGACGCGCTGCTCTCGGCGGACGCCGCCCGGCGGGCGGCGATTTCGGCGGCGGACTCGTTGCGCGCCGAGCAGAAGGCGGTGAGCAGGCAGGTCGGGGCGGCGGCACCGCAGGACCGTCCGGGTGCGCTCGCGCAGGCCAGGGAGCTGGCCGCCAGGGTCAAGGCCGCCGAGGTCGAGCAGGCCGAACTGGAGCGGATGTTCAGCGCGGCGCACCTGGCCGTCTCCAATGTGATCGTCGACGGCGTACCCGCCGGAGGCGAGGACGACTTCGTGGTCCTCGACACCGTCGGTGAGCCCACGCCGATGGACGACCCACGCGATCACCTGGAACTCGGTGAGTCGCTGGGCGTGATCGACATGGAGCGCGGCGCCAAGGTCTCCGGCTCGCGTTTCTACTTCCTGACCGGCCGCGGCGCGCTGCTCCAACTCGGTCTGCTCCAGCTGGCGACACGTGTCGCCGTGGAGAACGGCTGCACGCTGATGATCCCGCCGGTCCTGGTACGGCCCGAGATCATGGCCGGCACCGGCTTCCTCGGCGCGCACGCCGACGAGGTGTACCGAGTCGAGGCCGACGACCTGTATCTGGTCGGCACCTCCGAGGTGCCGCTGGCTGGGTATCACTGCGGCGAGATCCTCGATCTGTCCGGCGGTCCGTTGCGCTACGCGGGTTGGTCGTCCTGCTTCCGGCGGGAGGCGGGCAGCTACGGCAAGGACACCCGCGGAATCATCCGGGTGCATCAGTTCGACAAGGTCGAGGGCTTCGTCTACTGCAAGCCGG
>CAYLWH010000007.1:67166-69013 GCA_964387245.1 uncultured Mycobacterium sp. | reverse complement strand
CGGCGCGCCGGTGCAGTGCTCAACGTGGCCTCGATCGCCGGCTTTCAGCCGGTGCCCGGCGGGGCTGTCTACTCGGCCACGAAGGCGTTCGTGCAGACCTTCTCCGAAGCGGTTCACGAAGAGTTGCGCGGAACCGGGGTTTCGTGCACGACGCTGTCCCCGGGGCCGGTCCCCACTGAATGGTGGGAGGTGGCCGGCGCCCGCAGTGTCTGCATCGGGCAGACCCCGGCGCGGGATGTCGCCGAAGCCGCGATCGTGGGGATGCTCAAGGGCAAGCGCAGTGTCGTGCCCGGGTTCATACCCAAAGTGGCCAGTCTTGGCGGCAGGTTCACCCCCCGCTGCTTGTTGCTGCCCGCGCTCCGGAATGCCGCCGCCCTCGATGACCCCGATGCCGCGGCGACCGGCAACTGATGTTCCAGCCAAACCCGGCATCGTCCCATTACCTTTCGTAAACAGAGCAGCTTTCGTGCACAGAAGCTTCGAGATGTTCGTCCCGACACCTGCATGCCAATGCCACGTCGTGACGGAACGCACGTTCCGGCGCCACCTCCTCGGAGTTGGCTTCACCGTTTGCCAGGAGCCTCGTCCGGAAAGGGAATCTCTTCATACCGGTCGAACTGTCCATGACTGGACGATCTCGGTCTGTTCCTTGGGTAGCTTCGGGGCTTCGGCAAATTCGTTACCTGAGCGTTTGACCCAGCGGTTCGCGGCATGACACGCGGGTTCTTGTGCCCGCTACGCCATCAGCGCCCATGCTGTGCGTCGTCTACCACTCCGACCCGCCACCGGGCGAGCTGGCCGGCGCAATCTGTCAGAGGTTTGCTGGAGGCCACCCACGCCGCCCCGGCCAGGTCGCACATCGGCTGTGCGGGCACCGGCACGTCGAAGACCGGCTGCCTTGGTTCCCGACCTAATCCTCGGTGCGGACGACGGCCAGATCGCTTCCACGACAGGAGCCCAAGTCATGGCCGACCTGCTCGACACCGCGGTCGGTGTGCTCCGCCTGGCGGGGCCCACCGACATCGCCAAGGCGCCGCGACACCACCGCCGAGACCATGACCCGCCCAGAACTACTGCATGTCGGCCGAGTTGCGACTTTGCCGACGGCTTGGGTAGGTTCGATGCGGGTCTGGGTCGATCACATCTACGTGGAAGGGGGGCGCCGGTTCATGCAAGCCACGCGTCCGTTCGTGTCAGCCAGTGCCGCGCTATTGGCAGCCGGTGCCGTGGCTATCGCTCCGATCGCACCGCCAACGCCCGATGTGAAGATCGCCAGCCCAGCAGTGCGTCTGACCGCTGACTCCCAGTCCATCGCCAATGTTCCCGCCAACGTGATCCAAGCCATTGTCAATGTTCCCGCAGCCCAGCTGGTGGCCATGGAACGCCTCGCGGATGGACTCTTCTACAGCGGGAGTTGGTGGACCGGACGCGCGAACCAGATATGGGGTACCAACCCCTCCGACCCGCCCACTTGGAAGGCGGGGGTTGCGTTATTGGTGCCGTTCCCGGCGCTGTCCGACCCGCTCGGCGAGCAGGTGGCCATTTGGGCGCAGGCCGAGTTCCCCGTCAACGCGGATTGTGCCTACATCTGCTACAACCCGATCCCGATGTTCGCGGGCTTGTTCCGGGTGCCGCTTTGGCAGTTGATGGCCGGTTATACGTTTCCCACCGTCGTCAACCCCCTAGGCCCAGTCGAAGGCCAATTCGGCCTTCCCGGTACCGGTCCCGGGAACACAATGCCCTGGTCGGGCCAGACCGTGCGGATAAATCCACTCGACCTCGTTACTGGGGTCACCGACTACCTGCTTGCGCCACCGACTGGGGTCAAGGCCGTCACCGTTGGTGAC
>CAYLWH010000007.1:10324-67066 GCA_964387245.1 uncultured Mycobacterium sp. | reverse complement strand
CGTCGTCGACAAGAACGTCGTCAACACGCTCGTCAAGAAGAACCTCGCCGGGAAGAACGTCGTCGACAACCTCGTCAAGAAGAACCTCGTCAAGAAGAACCTCGTCAAGAAGGACGGGGTAGTCGTGGCCGATGCGGTGGGGTCCAGCGACGGCGCACCGGTCGCCAAGCGCGACGCGACGACCACCACGTCGACCGATGCAAACAGTGACGGGGGCAAGCCGGCATCCGGCCAGTTCCGTGGCAAGCTCCGCAAGCTCGGCGCGGGGGCGTCGGCCTCGAGGACCACCACGTCGACCGATGCAAACAGTGACGGAGGCAAGCCGGCATCCGGTCCGGCCGGCGGCAAACTCGGTAAGCTCGGTGCCGTGAAGTCGGCCATTGATCGCGCTGTCTCGAAGCGCACCGGTGGACCGAAGGGCGGTAAGTGAGTCACCTAACGTATCCGGCCTATGAGTAAGCAGTGCCTCGACGGGATCGTCGTCGGTGCGGGGTTCGCCGGAATCGCCGCGGCGATCCAACTGAACCGGTTGGGCTACACCGACATCGTCATTCTCGATCGCGAGGACGACCTCGGCGGAACGTGGCATGTCAACCGCTATCCGGGCCTGAGTGTCGATGTGCCGTCGACCTCGTATTCCTACTGGTTCGAGCCGAACCCGGACTGGTCGCGGCTGTTCGCGCCGGGCGCTGAACTGAAGCGCTACGCCGAGCATGTGGCCGACAAGTACAACGTGCGCCGCTACATGCGGTTCAATGCTGTTGTCGAAGGCGCCCGTTGGGATGAGGACGCCCGGGTCTGGGAGGTGACGCTCAGCGGTGGTGAGACGCTGAGCACCCGGTTCCTCATAACTGCCACCGGTCTGTTGTCTCAGCCTCGCCTGCCGGACATCCCCGGTATCGACACGTTCACCGGGCGAATCGTCCACACCGCCCGCTGGGATCACAGCTATTCGTTCAACGGAGATCGCACGGCAGTCATCGGCACCGGATCCACCGCCGTGCAGGTCATTCCCGAATTGGCCAACGAGGCCTCTGAGCTGACCGTCTACCAGCGGACCCCGATCTGGGTGTTGCCCAAGCCGGATCTCGGGTTCCCGCCCGCCGTGCGACGGTTGTTCGCCCGGGCGCCTCTGACCCAGCGCACCCTTCGTTGGTTCACCGACACCATCCCGGAATTCCTGATGTTCGTCGCGATGTGGAAGTTCCGATATCTGAGGCGACTCAAGATCAACGCCTCCGACCTGGCCAGGGCTCATCTGTTTCTGGTCGTCCGGGACAAGGAACTGCGCCGGAAGCTGACGCCGGACTACGACTACGGGTGTAAGCGGCCGACCGTGTCGAATTCCTTTTACCGCGCGCTCACCAGACCGCATGTGCATCTGGAAACCACAGGCATCGACCGGATCGAGCCCGACGGCATCGTCACCCGCGACGGCGCGAAAAGGTTCATCGACAGTCTTGTCCTCGCGACCGGCTTCGATGTGTGGGACGCCAACCTGCCGGCCATCGAGGTGATCGGGCGGGATGACCGCAACCTCGGAAAGTGGTGGCGGGAGAACCGGTTTCAGGCCTATCAAGGTGTCTCGGTGCCCTATTTCCCCAACTTCCTGACCATGGCCAGCCCGTACGCGTGGCTCGGTTTGTCGTGGTTCAACACGGTGGAGTACCAGATGCGGCACATGGATCGCCTGTTCGGCGAGCTGCAGCGGCGTGGCGGCTCCACCTTCGAGGTCACCGAACAGGCCAACACCCGCTTCCTGGATCGGATGACCGGGCTGCTCGGCGATTCGGTGTTCCTCGCCGGCAATTGTGCAGGCTCACGCTCGTACTGGTTCAACCACAGCGGGGAGGCGCCGCTTTTCCGGCCGACATCGGTGCGCAACACCGTTACGGAACAGGACCACTTCCCATTGGACGATTACGCAATTGCCTGATGTCCACGCTCCCGCGGCAGTGCCCATCGGTGCGCCCAGCCCTGCACGACCATGCTTGAGGTGATCGACAAGGGATGTGTCAGCCAGACCCATCCCGTTCCACTGCTCTTCGTGCACGGGGCATGGCACGCGGCATGGTGTTGGGACGAACACTTCCTGAACTACTTCGCCGACAAAGGTCACCGCGCTGTGGCCGTCAGTTTCCGGGGCCACGGACGCAGCACGACTTCCAAGCCACTGCGCAACTGTTCGCTCGCCGACTATGTCGAGGACGTCAGCAGCGTTGCCGACAGCCTGCCCGCACCGCCCGTGGTGATCGGCCACTCGGTGGGTGGAGTCGTGGTGCAGAAATATCTCGCTGTGCGCGACGCACCCGCCGGCGTTCTGATGGCGTCCATGCCCCCGCGGGGTGCCTTCGGGTCGGGGCTGCGCTGGATGAGACGGCACCCGTGGCACTTCACCAAGATCGCCCTCACGGGCAGGTCACTCGAGGGTGTCAACACCCCGGAACTTGCGCGGGAGAGATTCTTCTCCGCGCAGACGCCGGAAGCGAAGGTTGCGGGCTATGCGGCGCGACTCCAAGAAGAGAGCGCACGGATCGGCATCGACGGCGTTCTGCTGGCACTGGCGCGACCGAAGCGGGTGACCACGCCGGTGCTGGTCTTAGGTGCCGGCGACGACGGTGCTGTCACCCCGAAAGAAGTACACGCAACGGCACGGACGTATCGGACCGAAGCGGAATTCTTCCCCAACATGGGCCACAACATGATGCTCGAGCCGGGCTGGGCTGCCGTGGCTGAACGAATCCATACCTGGCTCGGGACTCACGGCCTGTGAAGGTGTAGTTCGTCGCCGTGCGGTGCACGACAGCGCTGTCAATCAAACAACACCATCACGGCGACCGATACAGCCAAAGCCGTTGTTCCCCAACCGATCAGCTGGACTGCACGCTGCGGGTCGCGGATCACCGGCAGGCCCGCCGGGTTCTGGCTGACCGTGATGCGGCCACGCGCCCGGCCGACGCACATCGTCAGCAGGGCCATCAGCATCGCCACGGCGGACAGCAGGGTCCGATTCCACGTCAGCGTGCCGGACTGATGGAACAGCAAGATTGCGGCAACGGCCACGAAGCTGACCGCGCTGCGCTCCCACGCCAGTTGGGTGCGTTGCATCTGCAGACCAGGCTTGTCCGGCATGCTGTCAGCGCGTCGGCCAAACGACGATGAGAACCAACAACATCACCGCCACGATCAGCACCGTCACGCCGAGTCCGACGGGCAGCCAACTCGGGGGCAAATCGACGTCTTCACGCATCGAGGCCTGCACATGCCGCCAGCGCCGGACCGAAAGGGCGGACAGGGCACCGGCGATGATCAACACGAAGATGCTCAATCCGTGCCGCATCCCGGCGATGCCGAACGACGGCACCAACTGAACGAGCGCAACGGCGCCGGCGATCAGCGCCAGCGACGTCCGGATCCAGGACAGAAACGTGCGTTCGTTGGCCAGAGTGAACCGGTAGTCCGGTTCCGGGGCGGCGTCGCCGGTCACCCGATCAGTATCGGGTCCCGGTCAGCCAGCGGGTCTTGATTCGCCAGGATTGGGCCGAAGCAAGAGCGAACACAATGCCGCAGGCGCACGCCAGCAGCCACACCAGCATCGCGGTCTGGTAGCCCTGGAACTGCGGAACGCAGGTTGCGACCACCCGCACCGCGCAGGCCAGGAGGCCGCTGAGCGTGGCGAACAGATAGATCTCGGCGATCCGGCGCGAACGCGGGTCGCGGCGCAGGATCAACAGCGCCCGCGATGCGTAAATCATCAGGTGGGCCAGCGTCGCGCACAGCACGATCCAGTACGCCGCCAACCAGCCGTCGGTGGGCACCTGGAAGAAGTCGGCGTGATACACCGCGCCGCCGTGGCTCAGTGAGAAGGTGGCCAGCAGCACCGGGATGCACAACGTCGCCGGACGTTCGACGTACAGGCGGAACGAGGCCTTCAGCGCGTCGTCGTCCTGCAGCCGGCCCAGCGTGTTGTACACGACCGCCGAGGCGGCGACGATGTAGGCGTCATGACCGAGGTAGTCCTCGAGGTTCCACTTTCCGGTCAGGTCGTAGAGCAGGTGGCCGACGGTCTGCGACGCCAGCGGCGACATCAGCAGCATCGCCAATGCCTGCAGTGCGATGCTGAACGTCGCCGCGACTTCCCAGCGGCACGACCAAGTGGCCCGGCGAATCCACAGACTCCACACCATGCACCCGAAGGTGATCGCCAGAAGCCATGCCAGAACCATCAGGTCAGCATTGTAGAACTCACAGCGGCGGCGCATCCCGGCGCGGCGAGGATTCGGACAACTTCGGCGGCCGAGCGTGTACCGTCTGCGTCCGGGGCGCAGCCTCGGCGGCGACCACCCGTACCTGGTCGGACTCCACGTAGCGCCACACTTCCTGGCGCGTCATCAGCCCGAACCGGACCTGCATGTCGGGGTAACTCAGTCCGAACCGGTCCGATACCAGACGCAGTTCGCCGGCGCTCGGATAGTCGCGGTCCTTGATCCGCCGGTAATACGTGCTGCTGGAGATGCCGAGTGCGCCGTAGATTTCCTTGGCCTCGACGTCCCCGTCGAGCAGGTAGTCGAGAAGCGCCTTGAGTTGGCGGCCGTTCTCGTCGGTGCGGGGCATGAGACCACACTAGCCACTGCCGGCTTCCGAAATTGACATCCGTGTCAGACTTCTGAGACAGCTATCCCAATTTTGGGACATACCTGCTAAGCATGTCCGCATGGCTGAAGTCATTGCGCCGGGGACGGTGCGTGCGTCTTCGTGGATCGTCGACCACCTCGTCGCCGGCTCGCCGGCCCCGATCCACATCGCCGGGCTGTCCCACCCGTTGGACGACGTGCTGGCGGCCGAACTGGCCGGGACGCAAGCAGACCTGCCCGCGGCCGGCGAGGAGATCCTGCTGGCCGCACTCGGCGGGGCCGTCGCACGCACGGTCGGCGACGGCCTGCTCGACATGGACGTAGACATCGACGCGGGCGGTCAGCCGACGGTCGGCCACGCGGCCTTGCGCTGCCAGGCGTCGCCCGGCCAGTATGGACGCCGACTACTGACGGCCGGGCGTGAGGCCCTGAGCGGCGTCCAACCGGCTCCGGCGCGCACCTACCGATCCGATGTGCGGTTCAGCTACCGCACCGCGGTGCCCGGACCCGCACCGGACACCGGCCATCTGCTTGCGCTGCACGCCTGCCACCGCCCCGGTGTCGTCGACCTGGACTGGTGGTACGACGCCCGCAGCTTCGACCGCGGCACCGTCGAGGAGATCGCCGCACAGTTCCCGTTGGCGCTGATCGCGATTTGCGCCGGTCAGTAAAATCCAATCTATCGGCGTCGATCCGGCCATCACCGGGGAGCCTTCGGCAGAACAGCCACGGGATCAGATCACGGCGGCCCAGTAGATCCGAACGGGTAGGCCCGTCACAGCCGGCAGTCGAGCGGCGTGCCACGGCACGCAAGCGGGGTGGTACCGCGGCGACCGCGCAGACCGCGCGACGTCGTCCCCGTGCCAGGTTGTCAGGCACAGGAGACCGACGATGGACACCCGCGCAGCGGACAGCACCTACCCCAGGCCGGCCGGCGGCACCCCGAACTTCCCGGCGTCCGAAGCCGAGGTGCTGGAGTACTGGGACGCCGACGACACCTTCCGGGCCAGCATCGCCCGGCGCGCCGGAGCACCCGAATTCGTGTTCTACGACGGCCCGCCGTTCGCCAACGGCTTGCCGCACTACGGGCATCTGCTCACCGGCTACGTCAAGGACATCGTGCCGCGATACCGCACCATGCGCGGCTACCTCGTCGAGCGTCGGTTCGGCTGGGACACCCATGGGCTTCCGGCCGAACTCGAGGTGCAGCGTCAACTCGGCATCACCGACAAAGCCCAGATCGAGGAAATGGGTATCGGTGCGTTCAACGATGCCTGCCGTCAGTCGGTGCTGAAGTACACAAACGAGTGGCGTGCCTACGTCACCCGCCAAGCGCGCTGGGTCGATTTCGACAACGACTACAAGACCCTGGATCCGACATTCATGGAGTCGGTGATCTGGGCGTTCAAGCAGTTGTGGGACAAGGGTCTGGCCTACGAGGGTGTCCGCGTGCTGCCGTATTGCTGGAACGACGAGACCCCGCTGTCCAGCCACGAACTGCGGATGGACGACGACATCTACCAGAGCCGCCAGGATCCGGCGATCACCGTGGGTTTCGCCATCCCGGACGGCCCGTTGGCGGGTGCGCACCTGCTGGTTTGGACGACGACCCCGTGGACACTGCCCTCCAGCCAGGCCGTCGCGGTCAATCCGGAGGTCGACTACGTGGAGGCGGCCGGGCCGGACGGTCGGCGCTACCTGCTGGCGCAGGCAAGGCTGGCGGCCTACGCCCGTGAGTTCGGCGAGGAACCGGTGGTGCTGGCGACACACTCCGGCGCGGACCTACTGGGCCTGCGCTATCTGCCACCGTTCGGCTATTTCATGGACTCCGCCAACGCTTTTCAGGTGCTGCGCGGTGACTTCGTCACCACCGAGGACGGCACCGGCATCGTCCACATGGCCCCGGCTTACGGCGAGGACGACAAGACGACCACTGACACCGTCGGTATCGATCCGGTCACCCCGGTCGACTCCAAGGGCCGGTTCGACGCCACGGTGCCGGACTACCAGGGACTGCACGTCTTCGATGCCAACCCGGCGATCATCCGCGACCTGAAGAACGGCACCGGCCCGGCCCGGGCCAACGGCGCGGTGCTGTTGCGGCACGAGACCTACGAGCACTCGTACCCGCACTGCTGGCGCTGCCGCAACCCGCTGATCTACCGCGCGGTGTCGTCGTGGTTCGTGCGTGTCACCGACTTCCGTGACCGGATGGTGGAACTCAACCAGCAGATCACCTGGTATCCCGAGCATGTCAAGCACGGCCAGTTCGGCAAGTGGCTGGCCGGTGCACGGGACTGGTCGATTTCGCGGAACCGCTACTGGGGCACCCCGATTCCGGTGTGGCGCTCCGATGACCCGGCGTACCCGCGCATCGACGTGTACGGCAGCCTCGACGAACTCGAACGCGACTTCGGGGTGCGTCCGGACAACCTGCACCGGCCGTACATCGATGAACTGACCCGGCCCAACCCCGACGACCCGAGCGGCCGTTCGACCATGCGCCGGATCCCCGACGTCCTCGACGTCTGGTTCGACTCCGGGTCGATGCCGTACGCCCAGGTGCACTACCCGTTTGAGAACTCCGACTGGTTCGACGGGACGGCCGCCGGGGAGGCGCACTTCCCGGGCGACTTCATCGTCGAATACATCGGCCAGACCCGCGGCTGGTTCTACACGCTGCACGTGCTGGCCACCGCGCTGTTCGACAAGCCGGCATTCAAAACCTGTGTCTCACACGGGATCGTGCTCGGGAACGACGGGCAGAAGATGAGCAAGTCGTTGCGCAACTATCCCGACGTCTCCGAGGTGTTCGACCGCGACGGCTCCGACGCGATGCGCTGGTTCCTGATGGCCTCACCGATCCTGCGCGGCGGCAACCTCATCGTGACCGAGCAGGCCATTCGCGACGGGGTGCGCCAGGTGCTGCTGCCGCTCTGGAACGCTTACACCTTCCTGACGCTGTACGCGCCGAAAGTCGGTTCCTGGCGCACGGATTCGAGCAACGTCCTGGACCGGTACGTCCTGGCCAAGCTCGCGCAACTGCGCGACGACCTGACCGGGGCCATGGACGTCTGCGACATCTCGGGTGCGTGCGAACAACTGCGGCAGTTCACCGAGGCGCTGACCAATTGGTACGTGCGCCGGTCGCGTAGCCGGTTCTGGGAGGAGGACGCCGACGCGATCGACACCCTGCACACGGTGCTCGAGGTCACGACACGGCTCGCGGCACCGCTGCTCCCGCTGGCCACCGAGGTGATCTGGCGTGGAATCACCGGCGGCCGATCCGTGCACCTCACCGACTGGCCGGAGGCCGACGTGTTGCCCCGCGACGCCGACTTGGTCGCCGCGATGGACCAGGTTCGGGAGGTCTGCTCGGTGGGCTCATCGCTACGCAAGGCCAAAAAGCTGCGGGTTCGCCTGCCGTTGCCGAAACTGACGGTGGCCTTGGGAAAGTCGGTGAATCCGTCACAACTGGAACCGTTTTTGGGCCTAATCGCCGATGAACTCAACGTCAAGGCCGTTGAGTTGACCGACGACATCGACCGCTACGGCCGGCTCGAGTTGACCGTGAATGCCCGGGCCGCTGGTCCGCGGATCGGCAAGGACGTCCAGGCGGCGATCAAGGCCGTCAAGGCGGGGGAGGGCGTGCTCAATGCGGACGGCACGCTTACCGCCGGACCCGCGACCCTGCTGCCCGCGGAGTACAGCTCGAGACTCGTTGCGGCCGAACCGGAATGGACCGCTGCGCTGCCCAGCGGCGCGGGCCTGGCGGTGCTCGACGGTATGGTCACACCGGAGTTGGAGGCGGAGGGCTGGGCCAAGGACCGCATCCGAGAACTACAGGATCTGCGCAAGGCGACCGGCCTGGACGTGTCGGACCGGATCAGCGTCACCATCTCGATTCCGCCGGAAAGGGCCGAGTGGGCGCGCACGCACCGCGACCTGATCGCCGGTGAGATCCTGGCCACCAGTTTCGAATTCGGCGAACCGGATGACGGCACGGAGATCGGCGACGGGGTACGGGTGGCGATCGTCAAGGTGTGATGCCACACAACCGCCGAAACCGACGCCTGGGCCGGTTGGTGCGACTGAACGCGCCAATTCGTCGATCTCGGCGGGCTATGCAACCCGCGCGCGGTGTCCGCCGGCCGAGACGACGTCACCGCGGCGCAGCTGTCGCCCACGCCGCAGTTCGACCTCGTCGTTGACCGTCACCAGGCCGTCGGCGATGGCGGACTTGGCCTCGGCGCCGGTGCCGATCAGGTTGGCGAGCTTGAGAAACTGACCCAGCCGGATCGATTCGTCGCGGATCGGCACGTCGGTCACGTCCGTCAGGTTAGCCCCCCTACGATCGGCAGTCGTGGAGCGCTGGGTCCTGCACCTCGACATGGATGCGTTCTTCGCGTCGGTCGAGCAGTTGACCCGGCCCACCCTGCGCGGGCGCCCGGTGCTGGTCGGCGGCCTCGGCGGCAGGGGCGTCGTGGCCGGTGCCAGCTACGAGGCCCGGGCGTTCGGGGCGCGCTCGGCGATGCCGATGCACCAGGCCCGCCGGCTGGTGGGCGCCGGCGCGGTGGTGCTACCCCCGCGTGGCGTCGTCTACGGCGTCGCCAGCCGCCGGGTGCTCGACACCATCCGGACGGTGCTTCCCGTGCTGGAACAGATTTCTCTCGACGAGGCCTTCGGTGAACCGGCCGAACTGGTGGGTGCCGCCGTCGCCGATGTCGAGCGGTTCTGCGGCGACTTGCGAGCCCGGGTGCGCAGTGCGACGGGTTTGGTGGCCTCGGTGGGTGCCGGATCGGGCAAGCAGATCGCCAAGATCGCCTCGGGCCTGGCCAAACCCGACGGAATCCGGGTGATCCGCCGCGACGACGAACGCCCGCTGCTGAACGGCTTGGCGGTCCGTCGGCTCTGGGGCATAGGCCCGGTCGCCGAGGAGAAGCTGCACCGACTCGGCGTGGACACCGTCGGGCAGTTCGCGGCGCTGTCGGACACCGAAGTGGCCGACATCCTGGGCGCGACGGTCGGGCCCGCGCTGCACCGGCTGGCCCGCGGCATCGACGACCGGCCGGTCGTCGAACGCTCCGAGGCCAAACAGATCAGTGCCGAATCCACCTTCGCCGCGGACCTGACCACACTGGAGGCGCTGCGTGATGCCACCGGTCCGATCGCCGAGCACGCCCACCGACGGCTGATGCGCGACGGGCGCGGCGCACGGACCGTCACCGTCAAGCTCAAGAAGACCGATATGTCGACCCTCACCCGCTCCGCCACCCTGCACTACGCGACGGCAGAGTCGGCCACCCTGATCGCCACGGCGCGCCGGCTGCTGCTCGATCCTGTCGATGTGGGGCCGATCCGTCTTCTGGGCGTTGGCTTTTCGGGTCTGTCGGACGTGCGCCAGGAGTCGTTGTTCCCCGAACTCGAACAGCAGGAGGCCGAGTTGGCGGACACCCGCGCGCCTGCGCCGGTGCCGGACCCCGAGGCCGGCGGGTGGCGTATCGGGGACGACGTCACGCACGCCGCACTGGGCCACGGCTGGATTCAGGGGACCGGCCACGGTGTCATGACGGTGCGGTTCGAATCCCGCGGCACCGGCCCCGGTGCGGCGCGGACGTTTCCGGTCGACGTCCCCGGGGTGGCGGCCGCCAACCCCGTCGACAGCCTCGACTGGGCCGACTATGTCGGCCGGCTCGCCGAACACTGATCGACGGCCGTCAGACCCACCACGGTGACGTCCGGGCCGGCGTTCAGGGCCGACAGGAGGCCGCTGCCGATCCGGGTGGGCCGTCGGCCGATCATGCCTGGGCGCACCCCGCCGGCCGGCTGAGGAATGATGGTGTTCGTGACTGATGAAAAGCCCGGCGCTGCCGAGCCGGTGGCCGCCGATGGCACCGAGGCCGTCGTCGGCGATGAAGGCACCGAAACGGTGGAGGTGCCCGGGCCCCGGCGCCGGCTGACGCTGCTGCTGTCGGTGGCGGGCGTGGTGCTGGCCCTCGACATCGTCACCAAGATCCTCGCCGTCCGGCTGCTGACCCCCGGGGAGCCCGTTTCGATCATCGGTGACACCGTCACCTGGACCCTGGTGCGCAACTCGGGCGCTGCGTTCTCGATGGCGACCGGATACACCTGGGTGCTGACTCTGGTGGCCACCGGTGTCGTCTTCGGCATCGTCTGGATGGGCCGCCGGCTCATTTCGCCGTGGTGGGCCATTGGGCTGGGGATGATCCTCGGTGGCGCGCTGGGCAACCTGGTGGACCGATTCTTCCGCTCACCCGGGCCGTTGCGCGGCCATGTGGTGGATTTCCTCTCCATCGGCTGGTGGCCGGTGTTCAACGTGGCCGACCCGGCGGTGGTGGGCGGCGCGATCCTGCTGGTGGTGCTGTCGCTGTTCGGCTACGACTTCGACGCGGTCGGTCGCCAGCGCGGGTCCACCGAATCGCCCCCGTGGTCCGGCCCGTAATGGCGGATCGGTCCCTTCCCGTCCCGGAGGGCCTGGCCGGAATGCGGATCGACGCCGGCCTGGCCCGGCTGCTGGGACTGTCGCGGACGGTCGCCGCCGCCCTGGCCGAGGACGGCGGCGTCGAACTCGACGGTGTCCGGGTGGGCAAATCGGACCGGCTCGCGGCCGGCGCATGGCTGCAGGTACACCTGCCCGAGGCGCCCGCCCCGGTGGAGAACACGCCCGAGAAGATCGAGGGCATGACGATCCTGTACTCCGACGACGACATCGTCGCCGTCGACAAGCCGCCCGGGGTGGCGGCGCACGCGACGGTCGGCTGGCACGGCCCGACGGTGCTCGGCGGACTGGCCGCGGCCGGCTTCCGGATCAGTACCTCCGGCATCCACGAACGGCAGGGCATCGTGCACCGGTTGGACGTCGGAACGTCCGGGGTGATGGTGGTCGCGCTGTCGGAGCGGGCGTACACCCTGCTGAAGCGGGCTTTCAAACAGCGCACCGTGGACAAGCGCTATCACGCACTGGTGCAGGGACATCCGGATCCGTCCAGCGGCACCGTCAACGCGCCGATCGGGCGGCACCGCGGCCACGACTGGAAGTTCGCCGTCACCGAGGGCGGTCGGCACAGCGTCACACACTACGACACCGTCGAGGCGTTCGTCGCGGCCAGCCTGCTCGACGTGCATCTGGAAACCGGGCGCACCCATCAGATCCGCGTGCATTTCGCGGCGCTGCACCATCCGTGCTGCGGTGACCTGACCTACGGAGCCGACCCGACGCTGGCGAAAAAGCTTGGGCTGGAACGTCAATGGCTGCATGCCCGGTCGCTGGCCTTCACCCACCCCGGCGACGGGCGACAGATCGAGATCACCGCGCCCTATCCGGACGACCTGCGGCATGCCATCGAGGTGCTGCGAGAGTACGACTGAACAGTTCTGTAACACAACAGGATTCACGATACGGGCGGTTCGGACCGGGCGCATACCGACCCTGCGGCTGAACTGACCGCGTCAGGGCGTCGTACAGACGAACTCGTTGCCCAGGAAGTCGACGGTGACCTCGCCCCGGTCCTCCCAGAACTCGACACGCTCGCGACCGTACTTCGAGCCGCTCGCGGATGGTTCGGCGAACACGGTGGCCGAGGTGGTACCCCAGGTCAGCACCGCCGCGCGCGGCTCGAAATCGTTGTAGAACCGCGCGGTGAACGGTTTGTCACCGGGGCACCGGTAGGTCACCGTCGGAGGGGTCGCCACCGCGGGATCGGCGGTGTGCAGTTCCAGCAGTCGCGTCTGGTAGAAGTCCTGCAGGCAGCCGCCCAAGTAGTCGTGCTTGGCGCAGGAGCTCCGGCTTGTCACCCAACGGTCCTGTTCGCCCTCCAGCGCGTCCTTGTCGACGCCCGGCCGCGCCAGCGCGCGCTGGTATTCGTCGGCCAGCCGGCGGTCCAGCGCCGCCAGTTGGGGATCCGCGCACACCATCCTCCTGAGTTGGTTGTCCACCTTGGCGCAGTCGGACGACGGCCCGGTGGTGGCCGTCGCGGTGGCGACGTGCATCGTCGGTGGTGCCGCCGTGGGTGACACGGGGGCGCCGACCTGCGGGGCGGTGGCGTCGTTCGAGCATCCGGCGAGCGCCAGGGCGCTGCCTGAAGCGACTGCGAAAGCGCTGACCAGGGCGAGCATCAATCGAAGCATCTGTCCTGCCTACCACGACACGCCGACACGCCACGCCGCGAACGCGCGACCCACCCCGGGATGTGATTTGAGCTGTCGGTTGGCGGCCATAGGATGACGGGCCTATGGGGAACAATGGATCTTCGCCGGGCTCCTTTGTGCACCTGCACAACCACACCGAGTACTCGATGCTGGACGGCGCCGCGAAGATCAAGCCCATGCTGGCCGAAGCCCAGCGTCTGCAGATGCCCGCCGTCGGCATGACCGACCACGGAAACATGTTCGGTGCCAGCGAGTTCTACAACACGGCCACCGAGGTGGGGATCAAGCCGATCATCGGCGTCGAGGCCTACATCGCGCCCGGGTCCCGTTTCGACTCCAAGCGCATCACCTGGGGAGACCCTGGGCAGAAGGCGGATGACGTCTCCGCGGGCGGCGCCTACCTGCACATGACGATGGTCGCCGAGAACGCCACCGGACTGCGCAACCTGTTCAGGCTGTCCTCGCTGGCCTCGTTCGAGGGACAGCTGGGCAAATGGCCGCGGATGGACGCCGAGATCCTCGCCGAGAACTCCGCCGGCATCATCGCGACCACGGGCTGCCCGTCCGGCGAGGTGCAGACCCGGCTGCGGCTCGGCCACACCGGGGAAGCCTTGGCGGCCGCCGCGAAGTGGCGCGAGGTCTTCGGCCCGGACAACTACTTCCTCGAGGTGATGGACCACGGCCTGTCCATCGAGCGCAGGGTCCGCGACGGACTGCTGGAGATCGGCCGGAAACTCGGCATCCCGGCGCTGGCCACCAACGACTGTCACTACGTCACCCGCGAAGCCGCCCACAACCACGAGGCGCTGCTCTGTGTGCAGACCGGCAAGACGTTGTCGGACCCCACCCGGTTCAAGTTCGACGGGGACGGCTACTTCCTCAAGTCCGCCGCCGAGATGCGTGCCATCTGGGATGCCGAGGTGCCGGGGGCCTGCGACGCGACGTTGTCGATCGCCGAGCGGGTGCAGCCCTACGACGACGTCTGGCAGCCACGGGACCGGATGCCGGTCTTCCCGGTGCCCGACGGCCACGACCCGTCGTCGTGGCTGCGCCACGAGGTCCAACTCGGCCTGGAGCGCCGGTTCCCCGACGGGGTGCCCGGGGAGTACACCGACCGGGCCGACTACGAGATCCAGGTCATCTGCGCCAAGGGTTTCCCGTCGTACTTCCTGATCGTGGCGGACCTGATCGGCTATGCGCGCTCGGTGGACATCCGGGTCGGGCCGGGTCGCGGATCGGCGGCGGGCTCCCTGGTGGCGTACGCGCTGCGGATCACCGACATCGACCCGATCGGACACGGGTTGCTGTTCGAGCGGTTCCTCAACCCGGAGCGCGCGTCGATGCCCGACATCGACATCGACTTCGACGACCGTCGCCGCGGGGAGATGGTCCGCTACGCCGCCGATAAGTGGGGGAGCGACCGCGTCGCCCAGGTCATCACCTTCGGTACCATCAAAACCAAGGCGGCGCTGAAGGATTCGGCCCGCGTCCATTACGGCCAACCCGGCTTCGCCATCGCGGACCGGATCACCAAGGCGCTGCCGCCGGCCATCATGGCCAAGGACATCCCGCTGTCGGGGATCACCGATCCCGCCCATGAACGGTACAAGGAGGCCGCCGAGGTCCGCGGCCTGATCGACAGCGACCCCGATGTGCGCACCATCTACGAGACCGCGCGCGGGTTGGAGGGGCTGGTCCGCAACGCCGGTGTGCACGCCTGCGCGGTGATCATGAGCTCCGAACCACTCATCGACGCCATCCCGCTGTGGAAGCGACCGCAGGACGGTGCGGTGATCACCGGCTGGGACTACCCGTCCTGCGAGGCCATCGGCCTGCTGAAGATGGACTTCCTGGGCCTGCGGAACCTGACGATCATCGGCGACGCGCTGGCGAACATCAAGGCGAATCGGGGCATTGAACTCGAGCTGGAGTCGCTGTCGTTAGACGACCCGACCACCTATGAATTGCTTTCCCGCGGTGACACTCTCGGTGTGTTTCAGCTCGACGGCGGCCCGATGCGCGACCTGCTGCGCCGCATGCAGCCCACCGGGTTCGAGGACATCGTCGCGGTGTTGGCGCTGTACCGGCCCGGGCCGATGGGCATGAACGCGCACAACGACTACGCCGACCGCAAGAACGGCCGGCAGGCGATCAAGCCGATCCACCCCCAGTTGGAGGAAGCCCTTCGCGACATTCTTGCCGAGACCTACGGCCTGATCGTCTACCAAGAGCAGATCATGCGCATCGCGCAGAAGGTGGCCGGCTACAGTCTGGCCCGAGCCGACATTCTCCGAAAAGCGATGGGCAAGAAGAAGCGTGAGGTGCTCGACAAGGAATACGAGGGCTTCGCCGAGGGTATGGCCGCCAACGGGTTCTCGGTCGCGGCCGTCAAGGCGCTGTGGGACACCGTGCTGCCGTTCGCGGACTACGCGTTCAACAAGTCGCATGCCGCCGGTTACGGGCTGGTGTCCTACTGGACGGCGTATCTGAAGGCGAACTTTCCCGCCGAGTACATGGCCGGCCTGTTGACCTCGGTCGGCGACGACAAGGACAAGGCCGCGGTCTATCTCGCCGACTGCCGCAAGCTCGGCATCACCGTGTTGCCACCGGACGTCAACGAGTCCGAACTGAACTTCGCCTCGGTTGGCACCGACATCCGGTTCGGGCTGGGCGCGGTGCGCAACGTCGGCGCAAACGTCGTCACGTCGTTGATCCAAACCCGAATGGCCAAAGGGAGATTCACCGACTTCTCGGACTATCTCAACAAGATCGACGTGGCGGCCTGCAACAAGAAGGTCACCGAGTCGCTGATCAAGGCCGGCGCGTTCGACTCGCTCAAACACGCCCGCAAGGGACTGTTCCTGGTGCACACCGACGCCGTCGACTCGGTGCTGGGCACCAAGAAGGCCGAGGCGATGGGTCAGTTCGACCTGTTCGGCGGGGCCGACGGCGACGGATCCGACGGCGGCGACCCGGTGTTCACCATCAAGGTGCCCGACGAGGAGTGGGACGACAAGCACAGACTGGGCCTGGAACGCGAGATGCTGGGATTGTATGTGTCCGGTCATCCGCTCAACGGGGTGGCGCACCTGCTCAACTCGCAGGTGGATACGCAGATCCCGGCGATCCTCGACGGCGATATCGCCAACGACACCCCGGTCAAGGTCGGCGGCATCCTGGCCGGTGTGGAACGCCGCGTCAACAAGAGCGGATTACCTTGGGCTTCAGCTCAATTGGAGGACCTCACCGGCGGTGTGACGGTGCTGTTCTTCCCGCAGACGTATTCGGTGTTCGGCGCCGAGATCGCCGATGACGCGGTGGTGCTGGTCAGCGCCAAGGTGCGCATCCAGGACGACCGGATTTCGCTGATCGCCCACGACCTGGTGGTGCCCGACTTCTCCAGCGCCGCGGTGAACCGTCCGCTGGCGGTGAGTCTGCCCACCCGGCAGTGCACGATGGACAAGGTGTCCGCGCTCAAGCAGGTGCTGGCGCGGCATCCCGGCACCGCGCAGGTGCACCTGCGGCTGATCAGCGGGGACCGCATCACCACACTGGAACTCGACCAGTCGCTGCGGGTCACGCTGTCCTCGGCGCTGATGGGCGACCTCAAGGCGCTGCTCGGTCCCGGGTGCCTGGGCGGTTGACGGGTGTGCCCGAAAGGGATCCGGCTTCGGCCGCCCCGCTTCTTTCTTACGGGTTGTCGGGCGGCCCTTGCTCTCCTTCGTCTGGGTCGGGGGGTTCGAGGAGTTCCTCGGGGTGGTGGAGTCGGTTGACGACGGGTGGTCCGGTGCCGTCGGTCCAGGCCAGTCGGCCGTTGTCGGTGACGGTGGTGGTGTAGGTGCCGTCGGAGGCGGCGCGGTTGGATGGTCCGCAGGCGAAGTAGAGGTTGTCGGCGTCGGTAGCTCCGCCGGCGGCGTAGTCGACGGCGTGGTGGACTTCGCTGTGGTACCCGGGTTCGGCGCAGTTGAGGTGGGTGCAGCCGTGGTCGCGTGCGTGGCAGATGATCCGTTGGTCGGGTGTGGCGAGGCGGTGCGATCGGCCCAGGTAGATCGGCCGGCCGGAGTGGTTTTCGAACACCGCCAGATAGTGGATGCTGTGTGCGGCAAGGCGAATCAGGTCCCGCATCGGCAGCGTCGACCCGCCCCCGGTGCGCGCCGGGGCGGGCATCGCCAGGCTCGGGTCGGCGGTCGCGGCGGCGGCCCGTTCGAGGTCGGCCAGCGTGGTGGTCGCGATCACGGTAACCGGCAGACCGCGGTGGGTGCCCAGCTTGCCGGAGGTCATCGCTGCCCCCAACGCCCATTCGAACGCATCGTGGGTGCGTTGGGCCGTGGTGCGGGCGTCGGTGCCGGCGTCGACGGCTATCTTGCCCGAGCCGGGCAGGTGGTGACCGGGGCGTACCGCGGCGGCGACGGCTTCGAAAGCCGCCCGCGCGGTCGGGGTCAGATAGCCGGAGAGTCGGCTCATGCCGTCAACGCCCTGCCTGCCGAGTGTCAGGCCCCGGCGGTTCTGCCGGTCCTGCTCGTCGAAGAACCCGTCCGGGTTGTGTACTTCGGCGAGCTTGCGCCCCACGGCGATGACGAAGTTGACGTCCTGGGTACGGGCGTGGCGCACCAGTGCCTCCTCGACTTTCGTGCGGTCGTCCGCCGACACGTGCCGGGGCAGCAGGTCGATGCTCTTGCAAACCGCGTCGATGTGGTCCTGGCCGACGGTCCCGGCGACGACTGCCCGGCCGAGTACAGGCAGCTCCGGTGGTCGCCATGGCCCGGTCACCGAGCGCCGGGGGCAGATCCGGGCAGCCAGTTTCATGCGCCGTTTGACCTCGGCCGCGGTGATACGCAGCCGCGACCGCAGCACGTCGACGATCTTCACCCCCGGCGGCATCCCCGGGTCGTCGGGGCCGTCGACCGGATCGGCGATCTCACCGAACATTCGGTAGGACAGGCCGCGGTTGACCCGCTCCTGGATTTCCAGCCGGGTGGCCATCTCCACCCGGAACGCGTTGCCCACCAGGTCCGTCGACAGCCCGCGCAGCCGTGCGTGTGCGGCGTCGATGACGTCGAGGTCCGCGCGCACCTGATCACGAACCGTGTGAGGTGGGACGAAGGGCATACCCCTACGTTATTCGAACAAATGTTCTATCAGTGCCCGATGAACTCTGATCTGGGGAAGAAACCGCAACTGTGGGCAACTCGCGGCCACATGAACGCTGCCCCGCACGCGCACAGTCGGATTCCGGTGCGCGTCCGCCACCACGACGGGCGATCCGTTCGGGGTCGCGGACCGGAGGGTCGGTCAGCGCAGCTGTGACCTCAGCGTCGGCGGTGGCGCAGACCGAAGACGATCCACACGGCGGTTGCCACGGCCGCGGCCGTCAGAACAGCCGGCCCGGGATCGGCGGTGACGAGCGCGATCAGTCCGAAAACGGCCAGTCCGAGGATCAGCGCCATCAGCTTGTACGCGGGCCAGGGCACTCCGGCGATCGACACGTCCTGCGAGCTGGGATGGGTGATCGTGGACCGGAACTGCTCGGCGGTGGTCATGAGTTGAGGATAAACCGTAGATGAAGTTTCGGACAACCGAAACCCAGAATATTGGTATGACGATTCGATACGCTGGCTACATGCCACTCACTGGAGACTATGAACCCAGCACCTTGGATTGGGCCCGGGAAAACGCCGAGGAGTACATGGAGTCCGGCGGCACCAAGGGCACCGAAATGCGAGGCATGCCGGTCATCCTGCTGACCACCGTCGGGGCGAAAACCGGCAAGATCCGCAAAACGCCGTTGATGCGGGTTGAGCACGATGGCCGGTACGCGATCGTGGCGTCGCTCGGCGGCGCGCCCAAGAACCCGGTCTGGTACTACAACGTCAAGGCGCATCCGCGCGTCGAATTGCAGGATGGGACCGTCTCCGGGGACTACGAGGCCCGCGAGGTGTTCGGTGACGAGAAGGCCACCTGGTGGGAACGTGCCGTGGCGGCCTTTCCCGACTACGCGGACTACCAGAAGAAGACCGATCGCCAGATCCCGGTGTTCGTGCTCACGCCGATTGTCTGAGCCGGTGTGGTCGATCGCCGAGACTGCACGCAGCTCCCGATTCTTCGCGCTGTACGCAGTCTCGCGGCGAAGCGCGGATTTCGAACTGAAATATCCGCATGGCACCATTGACCGGTGTCCGCGCAACTGAGCCAGAGCCCCAGGGTGTCGCCGCTGAGCGCGGCCGATGTCGAGGCTGCCGCGCTGCGGATTTCCGGTGTCGTGTCGCCGACCCCGCTGCAGTTCATTGACCGTCTGTCACAGGCCACCGGCGCACTGGTCTACCTCAAGCGCGAGGACCTGCAGGTGGTGCGGTCATACAAGCTACGCGGTGCCTACAACCTGCTGATGCAGCTGACACCCGAGGAGATCGCGGCCGGTGTGGTGTGTTCGTCGGCGGGCAACCACGCGCAGGGCTTCGCGCTGGCCTGCCGGTCGATGGGCATCCACGGCCGTGTCTACGTGCCCGCCAAGACGCCGAAGCAGAAGCGCGACCGCATTCGGTATCACGGCGGCGAGTTCATCGAGTTGATCGTCGGCGGCAAGACGTACGACCTGGCGGCCGAGGCCGCGCGCGATGACGTCGCCCGCACCGGCGCCACCCTGGTACCGCCGTACGACGATCTGCGGACGATGGCGGGACAGGGCACGATCGCGGTCGAGATCCTCGACCAGCTTGATGCAGAACCCGGCCTTGTCGTGGTCCCGGTCGGCGGAGGCGGCTGCATCAGCGGCATCACCACCTACCTGGCTGAGCGGACCACCGGCACGTCCGTGCTGGGTGTGGAACCCGCGGGTGCCGCCGCACTGGTGGCCGCGCTGGTCGAGGGCGCACCGGTGACACTCGAGCACGTCGACCAGTTTGTCGACGGCGCAGCCGTCGCCCGGGTGGGCGCCCTGCCGTTCGCAGCGCTGTCGGCCGCCGGCGACATGGTCTCGATCACCACCGTCGACGAGGGTGCGGTGTGCACCGCGATGCTCGACCTCTACCAGAACGAGGGCATCATCGCCGAGCCCGCGGGCGCGCTGTCGGTGGCCGGCCTGCTGGGGGCCGACGTGGAGCCCGGCTCGACTGTGGTGTGCCTGATCTCCGGCGGGAACAACGACGTGTCGCGGTACGGCGAGGTGCTGGAGCGGTCGCTGGTGCACCTCGGCCTCAAGCACTACTTCCTGGTGGACTTCCCGCAGGAGCCGGGCGCACTGCGGCGGTTCCTCGACGAGGTGCTCGGGCCCAATGACGACATCACGCTGTTCGAGTACGTCAAGCGCAACAACCGCGAGACAGGTGAGGCCCTGGTCGGCATCCAGCTGGGCTCATCGGCCGACCTCGACGGCCTGCTGGATCGCATGCGGACCTCCGAGTCGCATGTCGAGCTGCTCGAGCCCGGATCGCCGGCATATCGCTACCTGACGTAGTCGTCCCGTTGAAAATCAACGGGGAAACGTCAACGGGCAGAAATCTGCGCATACCGGTGCTCGGTGTCAGACTGCCGGGCGGCTCGGTTCGACGAGCACCAGGGCCTCGTCGTTGGCCCGGAAGATCGGCTCGATCGGGACACCGAACCGGACGGCCGCCTCGGTCAGCGAGCTGGACCACCGCCGGTCGGCCGCCGAGATCGGCCCCACTCCGGGGCGGGTGAGAAGCAGGGCGGCCGTCATGCCCGGATCGGGCCGCTCGTCGAGCACCCCGCGCAGCAAGGTGAACAGTTCGGCGCAGAGTCGGCGCTCCGGTTCGCGCGGAATCGCCATCTGGTGCAGCACCTTGATCATGTGCCGATCGGAGTCGAGGAAGCTGAACCAGATCAGGCGTTCGCCGAAGCCGAGGTCACCCATGAGGGTGCGCCAGCGTTGGCCCAGGTCGGTGACGGACTGCACGGGGTCGTCCAGGGTCTCCGCGGACAGGGGTGCGTACGGGTAGGTCATGAAGATCAGCATGCGGGGACCACGACGTGCATGTGTACGGCCATCCACAAGCCTGTGTGTCAAGGGACCTCGGGCCCGCTGTCCGTACTCGCGACTGTGCGCACCCATACGCCTTCCGCGCGGTGTGGCGTATCCAGGCGAACAGTCACGGGTCTGCGGGCATCCGCAAACGGCCGCACGGCGGTGGACGACCCGTCAGGGCGTCCGGAGCACTGCGAACGAATGGCCGTCGAGTGCAGTCCCGGCGCTGTCGACCCGCGGCGTGCCCCAGGCGTAGACCACCGGACCGGTCGCCGGCACCGCCACGGGGTCGGGACCCAAATTGCAGGCGATGGCCAGCCTCCCGCGGTACAGCACGATCCAGCGGGCGTCCTCGTCGTAGTCGACCTCCATGTGGTCGAGCCAGAAGTCGCCGAGATCCGCTTCGGCCTTCCGCAACGCGATCAGGTCGCGATACAGCGCCAGGATGCGTGCGTGTTCGCCGAAGGTCGGCTCGTCCCAGTTCAGCTTCGAGCGTTCGAAGGTCTGCCGATCCTGCGGGTCGGGCACCTCATCGGCGTCCCAACCGTGATCGGCGAACTCCGCCATGCGTCCTTCTCGGGTGGCATCGGCGACATCTGGATCCGGATGTGAGGTGAAGAACTGGAACGGCGTGGACGCCGCCCACTCCTCACCCATGAAAAGCATTGCGGTGAAAGGCGTCAAGAACGCCAGCGCCGCGCTGACAGCCAACTGTCCCGCGTTCAGGTAAGCCGACGGACGATCGCCGAGAGTCCGGTTGCCGACCTGATCGTGCGTACTGGTGTAGGCCATCAGCCGGCAGCCGGGAATGGCCGCGGTATCCAGCGGCCTGCCGTGTCGGCGTCTGCGGAAGGACGAGAACTTCGCGGCGTGGAAGTAGCCGCCTTTCAACGTCTCGGCGAGCGTTTCCAGCGACCCGAAATCCGAGTAGTAGCCGTGCCGTTCGCCGGACACCGCGGTATGCAGCGCGTGGTGGATGTCGTCGTCCCACTGCGCCGTCAAGCCGTAGCCGTACTCGTTGCGGGGTGTGATGAACCGCGGATCGTTGCGGTCGCTCTCGGCGATCAGCGACAACGGTCGACCCAATTGTTCGGCCAGTGCATCGGTTTCGGACGACAACTCCTCGAGAATGTGGATGGCGGTGGTGTCCACCATTGAGTGCACGGCGTCGAGTCGCAGGCCGTCGACGTGGAAGTCCCGCATCCAGCGCAACGCGCAGCCGATGATGTGGTTGCGGACCTCGTCGGATTGGTCGTCGGCGATGTTGATGCCGCCGCCCCAGGGATTGCTGCCGGGTGACAGGTAGGGGCCGAACCGCGGCAGGTAGTTTCCCGACGGACCGAGGTGGTTGAACACCGCGTCGATGAGCACGCCGAGGCCACGGTGGTGACAGGCGTCGACGAACCGCACCAGGCCGTCGGGGCCGCCGTACGGCTCGTGTACCGCGTACCAGAGCACGCCGTCGTAACCCCAGCCGTGTGTGCCCGCGAACGCGTTGACCGGCATCGTCTCGACGAAGTCGACGCCGAGATCGAGCAGATGGTCCAGCTTTTCGATCGCCGCGTCGAAGGTGCCCGCGGGTGTGAAGGTGCCGATGTGCAGTTCGTAGATCACGGCACCGGCCGCGGACCGGCCCGACCAGTCGCCGTCGGTCCATGCCGCGCTGCCGGCGTCCCACAACTGTGAACGCGCGTGGACTCCGTCCGGTTGGCGTGGGGATCGGGGGTCGGGCAGCACCGCCGGGTCGTCATCGAGCAGGAACCCGTACCGCGCCGCGTCGGCGGCGTCGACGGTGGCGCGCCACCAGTCGTCATCGCAACGCTTCATCATGTGGACCGCGCCGTGGACGTCGAGGCGCACCAGCGCGGGTGTTGGTGCCCAGACCGCGAATTCGTGCTCAGCCATCGGCACGCTCCAGCAGCGTGACCGGCAGCTCGTCGAACAGCGTCCCGGCCGCCACCCGGCCTGCGTGCGCGGCGCCGGTGATGCGGTCCCGCCAGGCTCCGCCGGGCAGTGTCAGAACGGTGTCGCCCCAACCAGTTTCGTCCAGCCGCACCGTCCAGCGGCAGGCCGCGACCAAGACCTCGTCGCCGCGCAGGAACGCGACGATGTGCTCGGCGGCGGCACCGGACGCGCGGGTCGGGGTGTAACCGCCCGCCAGGAACGCCCGCGGACGGTCACGGCGCAGCCACAACGCGGCCCGGACGACCCGGATCTTGGGATGCGCCAACAACTCCAGTGCAGCCCGGCGGGCACCGAAATCGACGGGGCGCCGGTTGTCCGGGTCGACCAGGCTGTCCTCCCACAACTCGGTGCCCTGATAGATGTCGGGAACGCCGGGGGCTGTGAGCGCCAGCAGTTTCTGGCCCAGTGCGTCGCTGCGCCCGTGTGGGTCGAGTCGGACCACCAGTGCGGTGAGAGCGGCGGCCACGGGACCGGCTATGACGGCGTCCAGCCAGTCGTGCACCGCCGACTCGAAGCCCGGGTCGGGGTCGCTCCAGCAGGTGTGCAGGCGGGCTTCGCGAATCGCCTTCTCGGCATAGGCGTGCAGTCGTTGCCGCAGGGTGTGATCGACCGCTCCGGTTGTCGGCCAGACCCCGAAGGTGTTCTGCCACAGAAACAATCCGGTCGCCGGATCCGGGGGCGGTGCCAGTCGCTCCCAGTCGGTGACTGACCCGGCCCACTCGTCGGCGACCTGGGACAGCACCCCGATCCGGGCGCGGACATCTTCCCCGCGCTTGGTGTCGTGGGTGGTCAGCGTCGTCATCGCGGTCGGCCAGTCCCGGGCCCGCACCGCGGCGCTGTGGTGGAACTCGGCGGCGCTCACCCCGAAGCGGCCCGGTGCACCACCGACCTCGTTGAGCGACACCAGTGTCGGATCACGGTAGAACAGACAGTCTTCGACGGCCTTTGCCGTCACCGCGCCGCACAACTGCTGGATGCGGGCGGCGGGTTCGGGGTGCCCGAGTGCGATCGCCAGCAGTTCCAGCGGGGCGGCCAGTTCGGGGTTGGTGGTGACGGTGTCGGCGATGGCGGTGGACATGAGCGCCGACAACCCCGGGTAGTCGCACCGGTAGACGTCGATGTTGGTCAACAGCGCGGCGATCGCGTCGGGCAGCAGGGGGTGATCGGCCCCGGCGGCGGCGACCACCGCGCGGCGCACCCGATGCAGTTCGCCGGCCAGCATGCCGGTGGCGGTGGCCGTCTTCAGTTCGGCGGTCAGCGTGCGCACCGTGGCGGAATCGAATCCCGCGGACCGCGCCAGCGTCGAAAGCGCCCGGCGCCCGGCCGGATCGACGAACAGCCCGCCCACCTCGCGCAACACGTCGTACCCGGTGGTGCCGGCGACCGGCAGGGTCGGATCCAGTGCCTCGTCGACGGCGAGGATCTTCTCGATGACGATGTACGCCGTTTCGCCGACGAGTCCGCGCAACCGGGACAGGTAGCCGGCGGGATCGGTCAGTCCGTCTGGATGGTCGATCCGCAGCCCGTCGACGAGGCCGCCGGTGAACCAGCGTTTCACCTCGGCGTGGGTGGCGGCGAACACCTGCGGATCCTCCTGTCGCAGTCCGGCCAGGGCGGTGATGGCGAAGAACCGGCGGTAGCCGCACACGTTGGAGCGCCAGCCGGCCAGGCGGTAGTGCTGGCGGTCGTGCACCTGGGCGGCGGTGCCCGAACCGGTGCCCGGGGCGATGGGAAAATGTTTGTCGCCCAGGCGAAGTGCGTCGCCGTCGATCTCGAGGCGCTCGACGTCTTCATCCGAACCCAGCACCGGCAGCACGATCCGGCCGTCGGGGTCGACGTCCCAGTCGACGTCGAAATACGTGGCGTAGATCGAATCCCGGCCGCGCCGCAGCACGTCGAACCAGAACGGGTTGTGTTCGGGGGAGTCCACCCCGACGTGGTTGGGCACGATGTCGACGACGATGCCCAGGCCATGGTGGCGAGCTGTGGCCGCGAGTCGCGCCAGACCGTCCGGGCCGCCCAACTCCGCGGACACCGCCGTCGGGTCGGTGACGTCGTAGCCGTGCTCGGAGCCCGGCGCGGCCGTCAGGACCGGCGACAGGTACAGATGCGAAACGCCGATTGCGGCAAGGTAATCGATGATCCGCTCGGCGTCGGCGAAGGTGAACGCCGGCCCGCTTCCGGAACCCTGCAGTTGCAGCCGGTAGGTGGAGAGCACCTCGGGTCCGCACATGGGTCGCAGGTCAGGCCGTCTTGCGGAGCACTAGCACCGAGCGGCCATCCACGGATACCGACTCACCGGCGTTGACCACCAGATCGGTGGCGCCGGTGGGCGAGGAGGTGTCGAGTTCGGCGGTCCACTCCGAGGCGTGGCCGCGGTGGGGGGTGACGAAGCTCAGCGTCCGGGAGTGCGCGTTGAAGCACAACAGGAACGAGTCGTCGGTGACGCGTGCGCCGCGCGCGTTCGGCTCGTCGATGGCCTCACCGTTGAGGAACACCACAACCGACTTGAACCCGGAGTGCCAGTCCGCCGACGTCATTTCGCGGCCCTCCCAGGTGAGCCACACGATGTCGCGCACCTGGTCGCCGGTTGTGGTCGGCTGGCCGTCGAAGAACCGGCGGCGCCGGAACACCGGATGCGCCTTGCGCAGTGCGGTCGCGGCGCGCACGAACGTCAGGTGGTCGGCATTGGCATCGCTGCGCGACCAGTCCATCCACGACAGTGCGGAATCCTGGCAGTAGACGTTGTTGTTGCCGTACTGGGTGCGGGCGATCTCGTCGCCGTGGCTGATCATCGGGGTGCCCTGGCTGACCACCAGTGTCGCGATGATGTTGCGCATCTGTTTGGCGCGCAGCGCAAGGATCTTGGGATCTTCGGTCGGCCCCTCCACGCCGCAGTTCCAGGACCGGTTGTGGCTCTCGCCGTCGCGGTTGTCCTCGCCGTTGGCCAGATTGTGTTTTTCGTTGTACGACACCAGGTCTGCCAGGGTGAAGCCGTCGTGGGCGGTGACGAAGTTGATGCTCGCGGACGGTCGGCGACTGGTCGCCTCGTAGAGGTCCGACGACCCGGTCAGCCGGGACGCGAACTCACCCAGGGTTGCGGGCTCGCCCCGCCAGAAGTCACGCACGGTGTCGCGGTATTTCCCGTTCCACTCCGTCCACAAACCCGGGAAGTTGCCGACCTGGTAGCCGCCCTCGCCGATGTCCCACGGTTCGGCGATCAGCTTGACCTGACTGATCACCGGATCCTGCTGCACCAGGTCGAAGAAGGCCGATAGGCGGTCGACGTCGTAGAACTCGCGGGCGAGAGTGGAGGCCAGATCGAACCGGAAGCCGTCGACGTGCATGTCGATGACCCAGTACCGCAGGGAATCCATGATCAGCTGCAGGGTGTGCGGATGGCGGGCGTTGAGGCTGTTGCCGGTGCCGGTGAAGTCCTTGTAGTAGCGCAGGTCCCCGTCGAGCAGCCGGTAGTACGCGGCGTTGTCGATGCCCCGGAAGTTGACCGTGGGGCCCAGATGGCCGCCCTCGGCGGTGTGGTTGTAGACGACGTCCAGGATGACCTCGATACCTGCCTCGTGAAACGCCTTGACCATGAACTTGAATTCGGCGACCGCACTGCCGGCGGCGCGGGTCGCGGCGTACTCGTAGTGCGGCGCGAAGAAACCGACGGTGTTGTAGCCCCAGTAGTTGCGCAGGCCGAGATCCAGCAACCGGTGGTCATGCATGAACTGGTGCACGGGCATGAGCTCGATTGCGGTGACGTGCAGGGACTTCAGGTGGTCGATGATCACGGGGTGGCCCAGCCCGGCGTAGGTGCCGCGCAGTTGGTCGGGCACCTCGGGGTGGGTCTGCGTCATGCCCTTGACATGGGCTTCGTAGATGATCGTCTCGTGGTAGGGCGTGCGCGGTGCGCGATCGTTACTCCAGTCGAAGAACGGGTTGATCACCACGCTTGTCATCGTGTGGCCGAGCGAGTCCACCATCGGCGGGACGCCGCCGCTGGCCTGGTCCTGGGCGGCCAGGTCGTAGGAGTAGAGCGCCTGGGTGAACTCGAAGTCGCCGTGGAACGATTTGCCGTACGGGTCGAGCAGGAGTTTGGACGGGTCGCAGCGATGCCCGGCGGCCGGATTCCACGGGCCGTGCACGCGGTATCCGTAACGCTGGCCCGGCGCGATGGTGGGCAGGTAGGCGTGCCAGACGTAGCCGTCGACCTCGTCCAGCTCGATCCGGGTCTCGGTGCCGTTCCTGCTGATCAGGCACAGTTCCACGCGGTCGGCGACCTCGGAGAACAGCGAGAAGTTGGTCCCCGCGCCGTCGTAGCTGGCGCCCAATGGGTAGGCGCTGCCCGGCCACACGGTGGCGACGAACCGCGGTTCGTTCGACGACGCACTCGATGGCATTGTTCGACCCTATCGGCGCCTTGGCCGACCTGCTCGCCCGCCCAGCGGGCCATGCGTCACCACCAACGGGTGGCCGCCGCGATCTGACGTCCGAGTTCGGGTGTCATGGTGCGCATGTAGGTCGCCGTGAAGTGGTGAGAATCACGGTATACCAGCACATTTCCCTCGACCGCCCGGCAGATGTCGGGCCGGCACACGGCGTCACTCATGTCGAGGGGCTTGAGGCCCGGGAAACGGTCGACGAAATCCAGCGTCGGATTGCGGTTCGCGAGGACCTCGGAGCGTTTCCGGCCGCACGTCACCGCGTCGCCGCCGTCGGCCAGGCAGTCCGCCGGGATGAAGGGCTTGCCGTCCTCGACCAGCCACGGGGTGTCGCGCATCGCGAGCACCGGAATGTGGTTGTCGGCGAACGTCTTCCAGATGCCCACATAGGTTCCCGGCATGACATCGCCGGGCTTGATGTTCCACGGCCGCGTCGAGGTGGTGAAGACGTAGTCTGGGTCGTCGTCCACCAGCTTGGCCATCGCCTTGCCCACCCACGTGTAGCACTGTGGGTACGGCGCGTTGTTGCCCATGATCAGCGGCACCTTCTCGGTCGACAGCGCGCACCCCATCTTCAAATAGGTCACCACCTTGAAGTGATGTTCCTTGCCGAGGATGTTCAGCGCGGTGACCCAGTGCTCGGCGTGCGATCCGCCGGCCAGCGCGATGGTCCGGGTGGCTTCCGGGTCGCCGTAGGTGCAGTTGATGACGTCACCGTTGCGGAAGTTGCTGATGCAGCCGTCCAGCGTCGACTCCGGCAGATCCTTCGACGCCTCCAACACCGTCGGTCGCATCGGCAGGTTCGGCACCCGGGCGTTGGCGGCCAGCGCGCGCGCGCCCGGGTAGTCCCGCGTGTTCAGGCCGGCCAGTTCGTTTCCGGCGGCCCGCCGCACGGTGACGTGCTCGCGCCAGGTGAACGAGGTCGCGGTCAACGCCACCCCGAGCAGAGCCACCGTCGACCCCGCCACGATCGTGGGTCGCCGCAGCCGGGCTCGCCACGGCACGTTGACGGCGACCGGCGCGGCCCGTGCCGGGGTCCGGACCCGCAACGGTTCCTCGACGAACCGCATGGTCAGGTAGGCGAGCCCGCACGAGACCAGCAGGATGCCGGCGCCCTCGACGAAGGAGGCGTGGCCGTGGCCGGTCAAAGCGAGCCAGAAGATCAACAGCGGCCAGTGCCACAGGTAGAGCGAATACGCCATCGCGCCGAGGGTGACCAGCGGGCCCAGCGAGAGCAGGCGGCTGGGGCCCGGCATCCGGTCGCGGGTGAGCGGATCGGCCTGCCGGTTGGCCGCGGCGAGGATCATCAGCACGGTTGCGCCCACCGGCACCAGGGCCCATGGTCCGGGGAACTCCCGGACACCGTCGATCCACCAGCCGCACGACACGATGGCCGCCAGCCCGACCGTCGCGGCCGCCGTCCGCAGCCACATCGGCCAGCGGATATATCCGACCAGCGCGCCGGCGAGCGCGCCGGCCAGCAGCTCCCAAGCGCGCGCGAAGCTGTTGAAGTACGCGGTGGCCTGATCGGCCTGATGGGCGAAGATCGCGTAGACGAACGAGGTCACCGTCAGGGCCGCCAGCAGCGCCACGAAGAAAACTCGGAGCCGTTTGCCCAACGGGCGACGCAGGACGGCGCCACAGCCGAACACCAGCAGTAGGAAGGCCAGGTAGAACTGCCCCTGCACCGACATCGACCAGATGTGCTGGAGGGGACTGACCGCCTCGCCGGCACGCAGGTAGTCCGCCGCGGTGCGGGCCAGTTCCCAGTTCTGGTAGTAGCCCAGACTGGCCAGGCTCTGGTCGGCGAACGCCTCCCAGCGGGTCTGCGGCTGGATCAGGATGGTCAGTACCGCCGACGCCGCGAGCACGACCACCAGCGCAGGCAGCAGACGGCGCAGCAGCCGCGTCAGCTCGCGGCCCACCGACAGCGACGGCCGGGTCCCCAGCACATTGCGCAGCAGCTTGCCGCCGAAGAAGAACCCGGACAGCACCAGGAACACGTCAACCCCGCCCGACACCCGGCCGAACCAGATGTGGAAGACGGCAACCATCAGGATGGCCACACCACGGAGGCCGTCCAGATCGTGTCGGTAGAAGCCGGATTTGCGGTCGCCCATCGCAGCGGGGGAGGCCGCAGTCCTGGTAACGACATTTGCTGACGCCGGCTTGAAGGGGGTCAGGAGCGTCATGGTCGACAGACAATCTACCGAATCCGGCTGGGCGGATCCTGATGAGCGAATTGCCACCTGCCGAGCGCGCCGGATTAGGCTCGGTGCCCGTGCCGGAACAGCCCCGTCTGACCCCCGAGGGGATCAGTGCGATCGACGCGGCGCACGTCTGGCATCCGTACAGCGCCATCGGTGCGCCCGGCATCCTTCCGCCGGTGGTGGTGGTTGCCGCCAAGGGCGCCTGGCTGACGGTGGTGCGTGACGGCCGCGAGGTCGACGTGCTCGATGCGATGGCGTCCTGGTGGACGGCGGTGCACGGTCATGGCCACCCGGTGCTCGACGCGGCGCTGACCCGGCAGTTGTCGGTGCTCAACCACGTCATGTTCGGTGGCCTGACCCACGAACCAGCCGCGCGGTTGGCGCAACTGCTCGTGGAGATCACCCCGGCGGGGCTGGACACGGTTTTCTTCAGTGATTCCGGTTCGGTCGCCGTCGAAGTGGCCGTCAAGATGGCGTTGCAGTACCAGCGCAGCCGTGGCCGCCCGGAGCGTCACCGGTTGATGACGTGGCGTGGTGGATATCACGGCGACACGTTCACACCGATGAGCCTGTGCGATCCCGACGGCGGCATGCACCGCCTGTGGACCGATGTCCTGGTCAGCCAGGTGTTCGCCCCGGCCGTCCCACGGGACTACGACCCCGGTTACAGCGGCGCCTTCGAGGCCCAGCTGCGGCGGCACGCGGGCGAACTCGCCGCGGTGATCGTCGAACCGGTGGTGCAGGGCGCCGGCGGGATGCGCTTCCACGATCCCCGATACCTCACCGACCTGCGCGCCATCTGCGACCGCCACGACGTGCTGCTGATCTTCGACGAGATCGCCACCGGATTCGGCCGCACGGGGGAGTTGTTCGCCGCCGACCACGCCGGGGTGCGCCCCGACATCATGTGCGTCGGCAAGGCGCTCACCGGTGGGTATGTCACGCTGGCGGCCACCCTGTGCACGGCCGGGGTCGCCCGCCTCATCAGCGCATCCGAGGCCGGGGCGCTGATGCACGGTCCGACCTTCATGGCCAACGCACTGGCGTGCGCGGTGTCGGTGGCCAGCGTCGAGCTGCTGCTCGGCCAGGACTGGCGGGCCCGGGTGGCCGACATCAACAACGGCCTGCACCACGGACTGGCCGCCGCGCGCGAGATCCCCGGCGTCGCCGACGTCCGGGTGCTCGGCGCCATCGGGGTGATCGAGATGCGCCGACCCGTCGACCTCGCGGTCGCCACTCCGGTAGCCCTCGACCACGGCGTCTGGCTGCGCCCGTTCCGCAACCTGGTCTACGTGATGCCCCCGTTCATCTGCACGGCCGCGGAGATCGGCCAGATCAGCTCGGCGATGGTCGCGGTCGCGGGTGCGTTAACCTGAACGGTGTTCAATTCGATCGAGGAGCGCCGGTGACCCGCAGCGTGACAGCACCGCTGGCCTGGCTTGCGGGCGACGAGGCCCGGCGCCGCGCCGCCGGTCTGCGCCGGTGCCTGCGGCCGCGCCCGGCCTCCGACGCCGCGCTCGACCTGGCGTCCAACGACTACCTGGGTCTCTCGCAGCATCCCGACGTGATCGAGGCGGGCGTGTCGGCCCTGCGCACCTGGGGGGCGGGGTCCACCGGTTCGCGGCTGGTAACCGGCGACACCGACCTGCACGAGGCGTTCGAGCGCGACCTCGCCGAGTTCGTCGGCACCCCGGCCGCTCTGGTCTTCTCGTCCGGCTATACCGCAAACATCGGTGCGGTGGTCGCCCTGTCCGGACCGGGCGCGCTGGTGGTGTCGGATGCCAATTCGCACGCCTCCCTGGTCGACGCCTGCCGGTTGTCCCGCGCCCGCGTGGTCGTCACCGGTCACCGAGACGTCGACGCGGTGGAGGCCGTACTGGCCGCCCGGACCGAGGAACGCGCCGTCGTGATCACCGAGTCGGTGTTCAGCACCGACGGGGCGCTGGCGCCGCTGGGGCGACTCCACGATGTGTGCCGGCGGCACGGCGCGGTGCTGTTGGTGGACGAGGCCCACGGACTCGGTGTCCGGGGCCGCGGTGGCCGCGGGTTGCTCGACGAGGTGGGTCTGGCAGGTGTCGAGGACATTGTCGTGACGACGACGCTGTCCAAGGCGCTCGGCAGTCAGGGTGGGGCGGTGCTCGGTCCGGCCGCGGTGCGCGATCATCTGATCGACGCGGCCCGCACGTTCATCTTCGACACCGGCCTGGCCCCCGCGGCCGTCGGTGCCGCGGCCGCGGCACTGCGCCTGCTGGCCGCCGAACCGCAACGTGCCGAGTCCGTGCTCGCCCACGCCCGAGCGTTGGCGCGGATGTGCGGCGTCACCGAAACACCGCAATCCGCTGTGGTTTCGGTGATCCTGGGCGATCCGGAGATGGCCGTGGCCGCCGCCACCGCGTGCCTGGAGCGAGGCGTGCGGGTCGGCTGTTTCCGTCCTCCGACCGTGCCGGTGGGCACATCGCGATTGCGGTTGACCGCGCGTGCCTCGTTGAGCACCGACGATCTCGCGCTGGCCCGCGGCGTCCTGACGAAAGTGCTGAGCGGGGCCCGCCGGTGACTGTCGTCGTCGTCACCGGGACCGGAACCGGGGTGGGTAAGACGGTGGCCACGGCGGCGTTGGCCTGCCATGCCCGGCTGGCCGGGATCGGCGTGGTGGTGTGCAAGCCGGTGCAGACCGGGACCATCGACGGCGACGACGACCTCGCCGCGATCGGCCGGCTGTCCGGGGTGACCGACCTCCTCGGACTGGCGCGCTATCCGCAGCCATTGGCGCCGGCGGCCGCTGCCGGGCAGGCCGGCACGGCGCTGCCCAGCCGAACCGAACTGGTCGGGCTGATCCGGGAGTGCGACCGGCCGGGTCAGCTGACGCTCGTGGAGGGTGCCGGTGGACTGCTGGTCGAACTGGGCGCCGACGGGGTCACCCTGCGTGACCTGGCCATCGAACTGGACGCGCCGGCCGCCGTGGTGGTGTCCGCGGTGCTCGGGACCTTGAACTACACCGCTCTGACGCTGGAAGCGCTTGCGGCAAAGGGTATTTCGTGTGCGGGGCTGATAATAGGCGCCTGGCCGGCGCAGCCGGATGCCGCGGAGGTGTCCAATCGGGGGGCGCTGGAGCGGCTGGCGCCGGTGCGGGCGGCGCTGCCCGCGGGTGCCGGCGCGTTGTCCGCGGGCGACTTCGCGGTGCTGTGTGCGCCGGCCTTCGACCCCGACTGGGTATCGGGGCTGCTGTAACCGATCGTCGAGACTGCGGTGAGTGCGACGATCCGCCCGATTCTTCGCACGGGGAGGAGTGCGATGGTCCACTCGATCGAGTTGCTCTTCGACGAGCCCACCGAAACCGCACTGCGGCGGCTGTGGGTGCGGCTGGCCGAGGCGGGCCTGCCCAGCGGGGCCGCGATCCGCGCCGTCAGCAACCGGCCCCACGTCACGCTCGCGGTCGCCGAGCGCATCGACGGTGCCGTCGACGAGGCGCTCGCCGGGCTGACCCACCTGTTGCCGCTGTGCTGCGTCGTCGGTGCGCCGTTGCTCTTCGGCGCCGGGCGTCTGACGCTGGCCCGGTTGATCGTCCCGTCGGCGGCGCTGCTGGACCTGCAGGCCCGGGTGTACGCCGCGGGCCTGCCGCACATGAGCCCCGGACCCGCACCGCACAGCGAGCCGGGGCAGTGGACCCCGCACACCACGCTGGCCCGCCGGCTCAGGCCTGACCAAGTGGGTCGGGCCTTGTCGGCCGTGCGGGGGGACATCACCGGCCGGCTGCTGACGGTGCGGCTCTGGGACGGCGACAAGCGCACCGAGCAGCTGCTCGATCACCTCTGAGTTCGGCTCTGCCGTGGATGCTCCGCAGAACACCGCTACGTCGTGACCGCGGTCACTTCCGCGACGAGGAGCGACAGCCCGTCGGTCAACAGTGCCAGCCCAAACGAGAAGCGCGAGGCGCTGTCGTCGCCGAGCACGGACGGGCCGGCGGGTAACTCCGCGCCGGCGGCATCCCACTGCAGCCGGGACTGCTCGTCGGCGGCGAAACCGAGCACGTAGTAGACGACGGTGCGGGCGGTCGCCGCGGCCTGCCGCGGACGAACCCCGGCGTCGGCGGCGGCTTCGGCCAGCAGTGCCAGCACCCGGTCGAGGACGGCGGACTGACCGGCGGCCAGGCTGGCCGACACCAGTTCGGCGCCATCGGTGTGCGAGAGCAGCGCCTCGCGCAGCCGCGAGGCCACGGTGGTGATCCGTTCGCGCCAGCCGGCGGCGGTACACGCTGCGACGGCCGGCGCCAGCACCTCGTCGGCGACCGCGCCGAGAAGTTCCTGTTTGTTGGCGAAGTGCCAGTACAGCGCGCCGGGAGTGACGTCGAGCTCGCGGGCCAGCCGCCGCATGGTCAGGTCGGCGATCCCGTAGCTGTCCAGGATCTCCGTCGCTTTGGCCACCACATCGGGTTTGTGCAGCTGCACGCAGCTACCCTAACCTGAACACCGTTCAAGTCCAGATGAACCAGAGGAGAATTTCACCGATGACGCAGGCCGCTGCAGTGGACGTCCTGGGCCGCGCACGTGAACAGGTGCTGCAACGGGGTGAGGGTCTCGACCAGGACCAGGTCCTGGCGGTGCTGCAACTGCCCGACGACCGGCTGGAGGAACTGCTGGCGCTGGCCCACGAGGTCCGGATGCGCTGGTGCGGCCCCGAGGTCGAGGTCGAGGGCATCATCAGCCTGAAGACCGGCGGGTGCCCGGAGGACTGCCACTTCTGTTCGCAGTCCGGCCTTTTCGCGTCCCCGGTGCGCAGCGCCTGGCTCGACATCCCCAGTCTGGTGGAGGCGGCGAAGCAGACGGCGAAGTCCGGCGCCACCGAGTTCTGCATCGTCGCCGCGGTGCGCGGTCCCGACGAGCGGCTGCTGAGCCAGGTGGCCGCGGGCATCGAGGCGATCCGCAACGAGGTCGAGATCCAGATAGCCTGCTCGCTGGGCATGCTGAAACAGGAGCAGGTCGACCGCCTCGCGGCCATGGGCGTGCACCGCTACAACCACAACCTGGAGACCGCCCAGTCGTTCTTCCCCAGCGTCGTCACCACCCACACCTGGGAAGAGCGTTGGGGCACACTGGAAATGGTCCGCGAAGCCGGTATGGAGGTGTGCTGCGGCGGCATCCTCGGCATGGGCGAGACGCTGCAGCAGCGCGCCGAGTTCGCGGCCAACCTCGCCGAACTCGATCCGCATGAGGTGCCGCTGAACTTCCTCAACCCGCGCCCGGGCACGCCGTTCGGGGATCTGGATGTGCTGCCCGCGTCGGAGGCTCTCAAAGCCGTCGCGGCATTCCGGCTCGCGCTGCCGCGCACGATGTTGCGGTTCGCCGGCGGCCGCGAGATCACTCTGGGCGACCTGGGTGCCAGGCAGGGCATCCTGGGCGGCATCAACGCGGTGATCGTCGGCAACTACCTGACCACCCTCGGCCGGCCCGCCGAGGCGGATCTGGAACTGCTCGACGACCTGCAGATGCCGATCAAGGCGCTCAACGCCAGCCTGTGATGGCCCACGACCCGCCCGCACCGGTCGGAGCCGGCGCCTACAACGTGTACACGGGCGCCTGCACCGGTGACCTCTCCGGCGCTGAAGCCCTACCGCACCTTCCGACGGCCGCCCGGCTGGGCCTGGAACCCCCGCGGTTCTGCGCGGCCTGTGGTCGCCGGATGATCGTCCAGGTCCGCCCCGACGGCTGGTGGGCCAAGTGCTCGCGGCACGGCCTGGTGGACTCCGAGGACCTGGACACCCGCCGATGACCCCACCGCGGATCCCGCGGGCGCGGGCCGTGGTCCTGGTGGTACTGGGACTGGTCATCGCGGGTGCGTTGTCGGGCGTTCTGTGGGCGTGGCTGGCGCCGCCCGTGCACGGCGTGGTGGCCCTGTCCAAGAGCGGCGAACGCGCGCATGCCTACCTCGGCAACGAGAGTGATCACTTCTTCGTGGCGGCGGTCATGATGCTGGGCATCCTCACCGTGCTGACGGTGACGGCAGCGGTGTTGGTGTGGCAGTGGCGTCCCCACCGTGGGCCGCTCATGGTCGGCGCGTTGACCATCGGGTCGTTGGCCGGCGCGGCCGTGGCGGCCGCAGTCGGTACGGCGCTGGCCGGAATGTGTTATCCGGCGGTCGATTTCGACGCCGCACCGGTGACGCCCGAGCGTCGGGTCCACTACTTCGTCCAGGCGCCGTCGGTGTTCTTCGGCCACACACCGGTCCAGGCGGCGGTGGGCCTGGTGGTGCCGGTGGCGGTGGGCGCATTGGTTTGTGCGCTGTTGGCGGTGTCTGCCGAGCGCGACGATCTCGGCGCATACCCGCCCGAAGACCCGCCGGGCCTGCCGACGCCGACGGCTGTCACAGTGGACGGCGCGCAACCACCCGTCCGGTGAGCACGCGCGCGACCACGGTGCCGAGCCGCCACATGCCGCGGTAGGTCATCGGGTTGAGCAGCGTCGGCCACGTCGTACGGACCAGGTGCTCGTCGAGCGGCCGGCCTTCGAACCGGTCGATGAGCCAGCGCAGCGTCATCGGCGCAGACATCGGGTGCAGCAGCAGGTGCTCGCTGAACAGGTCGCGGTGATATGTCACGTTCGCCCCGGCCGCGCTGTAATTGTCGGCCAGCACGTCGATGTCGTCGACCGATACGATCCGGTCGTGCACGGCCTGCACGATGAGCACCGGCGGCGCCGGCGCCGCGACGCCCAGTTTGATGTCCTCGAAGACGTGCTGAACCTCCGGGGAATCCAGCAACTCGTCCAGCGGGCAGTCGACCAAATCGGCCATGTCCACCCGTACCGACCGCAGCACGGCGTGCACGGTGGTCATCCGCTCCAGGCGGGCCAGCATGGCCTTGCCCTCGTCGGTGGCGTGGTGCTGGATCACTCGGTCCAGCTCCGGATAGACGTGCGACAACGCAGCCACCACGGTGGCCGGCAACCCGGAGTAGATGCTGCCGTTGAGCCGGCGGAAGGTGTGTCCGAGGTCGCCGACCGGGGACCCGAGCACGGCGCCCACGATGTTGAGTTCGGGCGCGTACTCGCCGCACTCCTCGGCCGCCCAGGCGGTGGCCAGGCCGCCGCCGGAGTAGCCCCAGAGCCCGACCGGGCCGTTGGGGGACAGGCCGAGTCGTTCGTAGTTCAGCGCGGCGCGGATCCCGTCGAGGATGCGAAAGCCCGGTTCGTGCGGGGTGCCCCAGCTGCCGTTGGTGCCCTCATGGTCTGGAACCGATACTGCCCAGCCCTCGGCGGCCGCGGCGGCCACCAGCAGGTATTCCAGCTGGGCAAGCGCGCCGATCGCATGGGCCCGGCGTCGCATCGCGTAGGACGGAAAGCAGCGGGCGCTGACGGCGTCGATGGCGCACTGATACGACACCAGCGGGCACGGCTGGTGCGGGGATCGCTCGGCGGGAACGATCACGGTGGTGACGGCCGCCTCGGGCGCACCGGACATGTTGGTGGTGCGGTACAACAACTGGGTTGCCGTGACCCGCTGCCGGATCACCCCCAGGAACGCCAGGGCGACATCCCGCGACCGCAACACCGTGCCGGGTTCGGCGTGCTCGAACCCCGCCGGAGGCAGGTAGAACGGGTCGTTGCCGGGTACCAGCGGCTTGGTTTTCGGTTTCAGGGGCTCGTGTGGAGTCCGTCCGATCCATAGCGGTTCGGTCGCCCGCGCCGCGCTGCCGTCATTCATGTGGACTCCTTGTCCTCCTGCGATCCCGCCATCGTCTCTTACCGAGCCCTTAAAAACCAATCCCATCAGCTTGGTGGACGCAGTGCCGCGAACTCGTCAGTGACACGCAGGCGGGTGTCGGTGAACTGATACAGCGCGGCGGGGCGGCCTCCGGTGCGCCCGGACTGGGCGGTGGTACCGGTGCGCCTGATCACCCCGCGACGCTCGAGCACCCGCTGCAGATTGGTTGCGTCCACCTGATAGCCCAATGCCGCACTGTAGATGTCGCGCAGCGTCGAGAGTGCGAATTCCTTTGGCGCCGTGGCGAACCCGAGGTTGGTGTAGGACAGCTTGGCGGCCAGGCGGGTGTGGGCGTGCGCGACCATCGGACCGTGGTCGAAGGCCATCGGGGGTAGCGCACTGACCGGGTGCCAGCGGGTGTCGGCGGGCAGTTCGGGTTTTGCGGGGGAGGGCACCAAGCCGAGAAAGGTGGTTGCGATTGCGCGGGTTCCCGGCACCCGATGCGGGTCGGAGAACACAGCCAACTGTTCGAGGTGGGCGACCTCACGCAGGTCGACCTTCTCGGCGAGTTGACGCCGAACCGAACTGGTCATGTCCTCGTCGTGACGCAGGCTCCCACCGGGCAGCGCCCAACACCCGCGCTGCGGCGCCATCGCCCGTTGCCACAACAAAACGCTGAGCTGGGGTTTCGGCGTCCCCAGCTGACGAACCTGGAAGACCGCGGCGAGTACCTCGTGCGCGGTGTTAGTATGAGGCATGTTTTCGATTATAAGTCGAAAACCTCCGAGCCCGAAAGGACGCGGTCATGACCGTGCTGGACCGCCTTGATCCCGACACCACGCTCGCCGCGCAGATCGTCGACGGCCCCGGCGGCTACTCGGGTGTGGTCGGCGATGAGGAGTGGGCCGCCGAGGTGCGCCGGTTGGCAACACTGCGCGGCGCGACGCTGTTGGCCCACAACTATCAGCTGCCGGCCATCCAGGACGTCGCCGACCACGTCGGCGATTCGCTGGCGCTGTCGCGGATCGCGGCCGAGGCCCCCGAGGACACCATCGTGTTCTGCGGCGTGCACTTCATGGCCGAGACCGCCAAGATCCTCTCGCCCGACAAGACCGTGCTGATCCCGGATCAGCGTGCGGGTTGCTCGCTGGCCGACTCGATCACCGCCGACGAACTGCGCGCGTGGAAGGCGGAGTATCCCGATGCCGTGGTGGTGTCCTACGTGAACACCACCGCCGCGGTGAAGGCGCTGACCGACATCTGCTGCACGTCGTCCAACGCCGTCGAGGTGGTCGCATCGATTCCCGCCGACCGTGCGGTGCTGTTCTGCCCCGACCAGTTCCTGGGCGCGCATGTGCGCCGGATGACCGGACGCCAGAACCTGCACATCTGGGCCGGCGAATGCCATGTGCACGCCGGTATCAACGGCGACGAACTGGCCGAGCAGGCCCGCGCCCATCCCGACGCCGAGTTGTTCGTCCACCCCGAATGCGGTTGTGCCACATCGGCTCTGTACCTGGCCGGCGAGGGCGCCTTCCCCGAGGACCGGGTGAAGATCCTGTCCACCGGCGGAATGCTCGATGCGGCCCGGCAGTCGCACGCCAAACAGGTGCTGGTGGCCACGGAGGTCGGCATGCTGCACCAATTGCGCCGTGCCGCACCGGGAATCGACTTCCGGGCGGTCAACGACCGGGCCTCGTGCAAGTTCATGAAAATGATCACGCCCGCGGCGCTGCTGCGCTGCCTGATCGACGGCGCCGACGAGGTGCACGTCGACCGCTCGACCGCCGCAGCGGCCCGCGCCAGCGTGCAACGGATGATCGAGATCGGGCAACCCGGCGGCGGAGAGTGAGCGGCACCGGCGCTGCGGCGGGCAGGAGCGCAGCGACCCCGGGAAATGCGGGAGCCTGCGGCGGATCAGGTCTGTGGCAGCAGCGCGCCGATGTCGTCGTCATCGGCACCGGGGTGGCGGGGCTCGCCGCGGCACTGGCCGCGCACCGGCGTGGCGCCACGGTGGTGGTGCTGTCCAAGGCATCACAGGCCGAGGGCGCCACCGCCACCTTCTATGCCCAGGGCGGCATCGCCGTGGTGTTGCCGGGCACCGACGACTCCGTCGAGGCGCACGTGTGGGACACGCTGGCCGCCGGCGGTGGCCTCTGTGACGTCGACGCGGTCCGATCGATCGTCGGCGACGGGTTCGCGGCAGTCACTGAATTGGTCGACGGCGGAGCACATTTCGATGAATCGGCACCCGGACTGTGGGCACTGACCCGGGAGGGCGGGCATTCCCGGCGACGGATCGTCCACGCCGGCGGCGACGCCACCGGGGCCGAGGTGCAGCGCGCACTGGACCGCACCGCGGCGCTACTGGACATCCGGCGGGACCACGTCGCGGTGCGGGTGCTGCACGATGCCAACTCTGGTGGCCACGCGGTCACCGGGGTGCTGGTGCACAGCGCCGACGGTCCCGGCATCGTGCATGCCCCCTCGGTGATCCTGGCCACCGGCGGTCTCGGCCACCTGTACCGGGCCACCACGAACCCGGAAGGCTCGACCGGCGATGGTGTGGCCCTGGCGTTGTGGGCCGGCGTCCCGGTCAGTGACGTCGAGTTCATCCAGTTCCATCCCACCATGCTGTACTCGGAGCCTGGCCAGGGTCCGTCCGGCGGCCGGCGGCCACTGATCACCGAGGCCATCCGCGGCGAGGGTGCCAGACTCATCGACGCGCGGGGTGCGTCGGTGACGGCAGGGATCCACCCGATGGGGGATCTGGCGCCCCGCGACGTGGTGGCCGCTGCCGTCGACGCGCGACTGCGCGAGACCGGCGACGCATGCGTCTATCTGGATGCGCGCGCCATCAGCGGGTTCGAGTCGCGTTTCCCGACGGTGACGGCGGTGTGCCGGGCCGCCGGCATCGACCCGACGGTCCGGCCGATCCCGGTGGTGCCCGGCGCGCACTACAGCTGCGGCGGGGTGGTCACCGACGTGCACGGGCGCACGGAACTGCCGGGCCTGTTCGCCGCCGGTGAGGTGGCCCGCACGGGTATGCACGGCGCCAACCGCCTGGCATCGAACAGCCTGCTGGAAGGTCTGGTGGTCGGCGGCCGGGCCGGACGGCTGGCCGCCGCGCACGCGATCGATGCCGGCCGCACCCGGGCCGCGCTGCCCGAGCGCCTCGATCACCCGGTGCTGGACCGCGCACGACTGCAGCATGCGATGTCCGCGAACGCGTCGGTGGTCCGGGACGCGACCGGGCTGCACCGGCTCACCGAACTGCTCAGCACCGCGACCATGCTCGCGCCGGTCACGCGCTCGGCGTTCGAGGATGTCGCGCTGACGGCCACCGCCCGGGTGGTGACCGCAGCGGCGGTGGCACGCACCGAGAGCCGCGGCTGCCACCATCGCCGCGACTTCGCCGAGACCGACCCGGCGCAGACCCGTAGCAGTGTGGTGCGCTGGGTCGACGGCCGGGTTGTCGTCGACACCCACGCGGTGCTCTGCTGATGCCGCTGAGCGATACCGAACTGATGGAGGCTCGCGCCACCATCAGGCGCGCGCTCGACGAGGACCTGCGCTACGGCCCCGACGTCACCACCATCGCCACCGTGCCCGCCGGCGCTGCCACGACGGCCGCGATGGTCACCCGTGCCGACGGGGTGGTCGCGGGCATCGACGTTGCGCTGCTGGTGCTCGACGAAGTTCTCGGTACCGACGGCTACCGCGTGACAGGCCGGGCCGACGACGGTGACAGGCTGCGGCCCGGCGACGCGCTGCTCACCCTGCGGGCGGATACCCGAGGACTGCTGACCGCCGAGCGCACCATGCTGAACCTGGTGTGCCACCTGTCCGGCATCGCGTCGGCTACCGCGCAGTGGGTTGCCGAGGTGCAGGGAACCAAGGCCCGCATCCGCGACACCCGAAAGACGCTGCCGGGGCTGCGCGCACTGCAGAAGTACGCGGTGCGGGTCGGCGGCGGCGTCAACCACCGGATGGGTCTCGGTGATGCGGCGTTGATCAAGGACAACCACGTCGCCGCGGCCGGTTCGGTGGTGGCCGCGCTGCGCGCGGTTCGGGCGGCGGCACCGGATTTGCCGTGCGAGGTGGAGGTCGACTCGCTGGAGCAACTCGACGAGGTCCTCGCCGAGGACGTGCAACTGATCCTGCTGGACAACTTCCCGGTCTGGCAGACGCAGATCGCCGCGCAGCGCCGCGACACCCGCGCGCCGGGTGTGCAATTGGAGTCCTCGGGTGGACTGTCGTTGGAGAACGCCGCGGCCTACGCGAGCACCGGTGTGGACTATCTGGCGGTCGGGGCGCTCACGCACTCGGTGCGGGTGCTCGACATCGGCCTGGACATGTGACGGCCGGGAACTCGTCCAGCGGCCTGTGCAGGGTCGTTCAGTCAGAACCCACGCAGAAGAAATGCGAGTGGCGGCCCGCGAGGGTTCTGACTCGATGCGGGGAATCAGCCTTCGCGTCGCCACGGCCGGGGCAGGTGCCGGTCGCGTTCGTCGTTGACCCAGGCGTAGTAGAAGCCGATCAGCACACCGCCGCCGATCGCGTTGCCCAGCAATACGATTCCGAGGTTTCCGAGCGCCGCACCCACGTCGATACCGTCCTGCAGGCCGACGACCATGAAAAGCACCGTATTGGCCACCGAATGCTCGAAGTCCAGAAAGGCGAACACGAAGACGGCGGTGATCATCGCGAGACACTTGGCGATGTCCTCGACCAGATAGCCGTTGTACACCAGCAGCATCGCCAGGTTGATCATGAAGTTGCACAGGATCGCCCGGACGAGCAGGTCCAGCCAGCCGCTGAAACCCTGGTCCAGGTAGCCGAGTTTCGCATCGACGCCGTGCTGCATCGCCACCAGCACCGAGCCGTCGAGCAGGGTGCTGCCGCGCAGCAACAGGGCCATGAACAGCCCGCCCAGGATGTTGCCCAGGTAGCAGTAGCCGAGAATTCGGGCTGTCAGCACGGGTGTGACGCGGTGGTAGTAGGTGCCGATCGAGACGATCATCATGTTCGACGTCAGCAATTCGGACTTCGTGTAGTAGATGAACACCAGCGCCCAGCCGAAGGCGAGCGCGCCGAGCAACTTGCCGACGGCGTGCAGTTGCCCGGGCGAATCGGTCATGGTGTCGAACGCGCTGACGATCGAGTAGTTGATGATGTAGAAGATCGCGATGATGATGCCGGCCATCGCCGCGCGCTGGATGTACCGCCGGCGCAGATGCCCGGTCATCTTCTTCTTCGACTCGAGCACGTCGAGTGTCGTGCTGATGAAGAACTTCCCGGGGAACAGCTTGTTGACGTCGAAGTCTGGCTCGCTCATGTGCCAACGGTCCCAGATGAGACCGGATACGGCGCGGCAATCCCGCACCGTCGACGCCCGACCTTCGGTCCGGCTGTTCCAGCGGACGCCGTCGCCGCAATGATCCACCGGGCCGGCCCGGCGGGCCACCGCGGTGAACCGATTTTCTTCAGCTGGGCCGATCAGGGACAATCGAACAGATGGCTGGTTTCGAGATGTCCCGGGTCGATCTGCGCGGCCGCGTCCTGTCCGCGGTGCAGATGCGCGCCGCTCTGCCGCGCGGTGGCGTCGACGTCGACGCGGTGGTGCCGAAGGTGCGGCCGATCGTCGAGGCGGTGGCCGAGCGGGGTGCGGTCGCGGCCCTCGACTACGGCGAGTCGTTCGACGGCGTCCGTCCGGATTCCGTGCGGGTTCCCGCGGGGGCGCTGCGACGGGCGCTCGCCGACCTCGACCCGGAGGTGCGGGCCGCGCTGGAGGTCGCAATCGAGCGGACCCGCGCCGTGCACGCCGACCAGCGCCGCCCCGACACCACCACCGAAGTCGCCGCCGGCGCCACCGTCACCCAGCGCTGGGTTCCGGTCGAGCGTGTCGGCTTGTACGTTCCCGGCGGCAATGCCGTGTACCCGTCCAGCGTGGTGATGAACGTGGTGCCCGCCCAGATCGCCGGCGTCGAGTCGCTGGTGATCGCATCACCGCCGCAGGCCGACTTTGACGGCCTGCCGCACCCAACGGTCCTGGCCGCCGCCGCGCTGCTCGGCGTCGACGAGGTGTGGGCGGTCGGCGGTGCACAGGCGGTGGCACTGCTCGCCTACGGCGGTATGGACGTGGGGGACGCGGCCGGCACCGAACTCGCGCCGGTCGACATGATCACCGGTCCCGGCAACATCTACGTCACCGCGGCCAAGCGCATCTGCCGCTCACAGGTCGGGATCGACGCCGAGGCCGGCCCCACCGAGATCGCGGTGCTGGCCGACGACACCGCCGACCCGGCGCACGTGGCAGCCGACCTGATCAGCCAGGCCGAACACGACGAGCTGGCCGCCAGTGTGCTGGTCACCACCAGCACCGAACTGGCTGAGGCCACCGACCGCGAACTGACCCTGCAGTTGGAGACCACCGTGCACCGCGAGCGGGTGACCGCCGCGCTCACCGGGCAGCAATCCGCCACCGTTCTGGTCGACGACCTCGTGCAGGGCGTGCGGGTGGTCAACGCCTACGCGGCCGAGCACCTCGAGGTACAGACGGTCGATGCGGCCACCGTTGCCAACCAGATCCGTTCGGCGGGAGCGATTTTCGTGGGACCGTGGGCGCCGGTGAGCCTGGGCGACTACTGCGCGGGCTCCAACCACGTGCTGCCGACCGCGGGCTGTGCGCGGCACTCGAGTGGGCTGTCGGTGCAGACGTTCCTCAAAGGCATCCACGTCGTCGACTACACCGAGGCCGCACTCAAGGACGTCTCCGGTTACATCATCACCCTGGCGCAGGCCGAGAACCTGCCCGCTCACGGCGAAGCCATACGCCGGAGGTTCGAGCGGTGACGGTGGACAAGCGGGTCTCGCTGTCCGATCTCCCACTGCGCGAGGACCTTCGGGGCAAGTCGCCCTACGGCGCCCCGCAACTCGACGTGCCGGTGCGACTGAACACCAACGAGAATCCGCACCCGCCGACGCGGGCACTGATCGACGACCTCACCGATTCGGTGCGCGCCGCCGCGGCCGAGTTGCACCGCTATCCCGACCGGGACGCCGTCGCACTGCGGGCCGATCTCGCCGCGTACATGACCTCCGTCGCCGGCATTCCGCTCGGCGTCGAGAATCTTTGGGCGGCAAATGGTTCCAATGAGATCCTGCAGCAGCTGTTGCAGGCGTTCGGCGGACCCGGCCGCCGTGCCATCGGCTTCGTACCGTCCTATTCGATGCATCCGATCATTTCCGACGGCACCCAGACCGCGTGGATCGAGGCCGCCCGGGCCGGCGATTTCGGCCTCGATGCCGCCGTCGCCGTCGCCGCGGTCACCGCACACCGGCCCGACATCGTCTTCGTCGCGAGCCCGAACAACCCGTCGGGACAAAGCGTTCCGCTCGGCGAGCTGCGCAGTGTGCTGGACGCCATGCCGGGCGGTGTGATGATCGTCGACGAAGCCTACGGCGAATTCTCCTCGCAGCCCAGCGCGGTGTCGCTCATCGACGAGTATCCCGCCAAGCTGGTCGTGACCCGCACCATGAGCAAGGCGTTCGCCTTCGCCGGCGGGCGACTCGGGTATCTGATCGCTTCGCCCGCCGTGGTGAACGCCTTGCTGCTGGTGCGGTTGCCCTACCACCTGTCGGTCCTCACGCAGGCCGCCGCCCGCGCGGCCCTGCGGCACGCCGACGACACGTTGGGCAGCGTGGCAACGTTGATTGCCGAGCGAAACCGGGTGTCGGACGCGTTGGCACGGATGGGTTTCCGGGTCGTTCCCAGCGACGCCAACTTCGTGCTCTTCGGCGAGTTCGCCGACGCCCCGGCCACCTGGCAGCGCTACCTGGACGCCGGTGTGCTGATCCGCGACGTCGGCATCCCCGGATACCTGCGGACCACCATCGGGTTGGCCGCCGAGAACGACTCATTCCTGGCCGCCAGCGCCGCGCTGGCCGAGACGGTAGGAGCCCGATGAGCGATCGAACAGCCAAGGTCGAGCGAAAGACCAAGGAATCCGACATCGTCGTCGAGATCAACCTGGACGGCACCGGCAAGACCGACATCGACACCGGGGTGCCGTTCTTCGACCACATGCTGACCTCGCTGGGCAGCCACGCCAGCTTCGACCTGACCGTGAAGGCCAAGGGCGACATCGAGATCGAGGCCCACCACACCGTCGAGGACACCGCGATCGTGCTGGGCACCGCACTCGATCAGGCCCTGGGGGACAAGGTGGGCATCCGCCGCTTCGGCGATGCGTTCATCCCGATGGACGAGTGTCTGGCGCACGCGGCCGTCGATGTGTCCGGCCGGCCGTACTTCGTGCACACCGGTGAGCCGGACTACCTGGTGGACTTCACCATCGCAGGATCGGCCGCGCCCTACCACACCGTGATCAACCGGCACGTCTTCGAGTCGCTGGCGTTCAACGCCCGCATCGCACTGCACGTGCGTACGCTGTACGGCCGCGATCCGCACCACATCACCGAGGCGCAATACAAGGCCGTCGCCCGCGCGCTGCGCCACGCCGTCGAACCCGATCCGCGGGTGACCGGCGTACCGTCCACCAAAGGCGCTCTGTGACAAGTAGATCCGTGGTGGTGCTGGACTACGGGTCGGGCAACCTGCGCTCGGTGCAGCGGGCCCTGGAACGGGTGGGTGCTGACGTCGAGGTGACCGCCGATCCCGCCGCCGCCGCGGCCGCCGACGGACTGGTGGTACCCGGTGTCGGTGCCTACGAAGCCTGTATGGCCGGTCTGCGCGAGATCGGTGGGGAGAAGATCATCGCCGACCGGGTCGCCGCCGGCCACCCGGTGCTCGGTGTGTGCGTGGGCATGCAGATCATGTTCGCCCGCGGCGTCGAGTTCGGCGTCGAATCGACCGGTTGTGGCCAATGGCCCGGTGCGGTAACCAGATTGGATGCGCCGGTGATCCCGCACATGGGCTGGAACGTGGTTCAGGCCGCGCCCGGCAGTGCGCTGTTCAAGGGTCTGGATGCCGACACCCGCTTCTACTTCGTGCACTCCTATGCCGCCCAGAGTTGGGAGGGCAACCCCGACGCGCTGCTGACCTGGGCGACGCACCACGTGCCGTTCCTGGCGGCCGTTGAGGACGGGCCGCTGGCGGCCACACAATTTCATCCGGAGAAGAGCGGTGACGCTGGAGCCACGCTGCTCGCGAATTGGGTTGAGGGACTGTGAGTTCACACAAGAGACTGGTATTGCTGCCCGCCGTTGACGTGGTCGATGGCAAAGCTGTGCGCCTGGTCCAGGGCAAGGCCGGCAGCGAGACCGACTACGGCTCGGCGCTGGAGGCCGCGCAGACCTGGCAGCGCGACGGCGCCGAATGGATCCACCTGGTGGACCTCGACGCCGCGTTCGGCCGGGGCAGCAACCGCGACCTGCTTGCCGAGGTGGTCGGCGCGTTGGATGTGGCCGTGGAACTCTCCGGTGGCATCCGCGACGACGGGTCGCTGAAAGCCGCCCTGGCCACCGGATGCGCCCGGGTCAACATCGGCACCGCCGCCCTGGAGAACCCGCAGTGGTGCGCACAGGCGATCGCCGAGTACGGCGACAAGGTGGCCGTCGGCCTGGATGCCCGGATCGAGAACGGCCAGTACCGGCTCCGCGGCCGCGGCTGGGAAACCGACGGCGGCGACCTCTGGGAGGTGCTGGATCGTCTTGACCGCGAAGGGTGTTCGCGCTACGTCGTCACCGACGTCACCAAGGACGGCACCCTGACCGGGCCCAACCTCGACCTGCTCGGTGCGGTCGCGGATCGCACCGACGCGCCGGTGATCGCCTCCGGCGGGGTTTCCAGCCTGGACGATCTGCGCGCGATCGCCACCCTGACCGGCCGTGGAGTGGAGGGCGCCATCGTCGGAAAGGCGCTCTACGCAGGGCGATTCACGCTGCCGGAAGCCCTCGCCGCGGTCAGCATATAACGCCATGCCGCCCGATCCCGAGCAGCTGGTCCGCTGGCTGGCCACCGCGTCCGACATCCTCGACAGTGTGTCGGAGCAGTTCGTCGCCGGGCACCGGGCGGACTCGGCGGTGGCCAAGAAGGGCGATGACTTCGCGACCGAGATCGACCTGGCCATCGAGCGCCGGGTTGTCGCGGAGCTGACTGAACGGACCGGGATCGGTGTGCACGGCGAGGAATTCGGCGGTGCGCCCATCGACTCCGAACTGGTGTGGGTGCTCGATCCCATCGACGGCACCCTCAACTACGCGGCCGGATCGCCGATGGCGGCCATCCTGCTCGGCCTGCTGTGGAACGGCAGGCCGGTGTTGGGCCTGACCTGGCTGCCGTTCGTCGGTCAGCGCTTCACCGCATTGCCCGGCGGGCCGGTGCGCGACAATGCCGTGGCACTGGAACCACTTTCGGCGTCGACACTGTCCGAGTCGATCGTGGGGATCGGCACCTTCAATGTCGAGTCGCGTGGATACTTCCCCGGGCGGTACCGCTCTGCGGTGCTGGAGAACCTGAGTCGGCGGTGCTCGCGGGTGCGGATGCACGGTGCCACGGGAATCGACCTGGCGTATGTATCGGCCGGAATTCTCGGTGGGGCAATCAGTTTCGGTCACCACATCTGGGACCATGCCGCCGGCGTCGCGCTGATCCGGGCGGCCGGCGGCGTGGTGACCGACCTGGGTGGTCGGGAGTGGACGCCGGCGGCGCGGTCGGTGCTGTCCGGAGCGCCCGGTGTGCACGAGGAGCTGCTGGAGATCGTCACGGCCGTCGGAGTACCGGAGGATTACCGATGACCGTCGGCGACGTCGCCACCCGGGTGATCCCGTGCCTGGACGTGGACGCCGGCCGGGTGGTCAAGGGGGTCAACTTCGAGAACCTGCGCGATGCCGGTGATCCGGTGGAACTTGCCGCGGCCTATGACGCCGAGGGTGCCGACGAACTGACCTTCCTGGACGTCACCGCCTCGTCGTCGGGGCGGGCGACCATGCTCGAGGTGGTGCGCCGCACTGCCGAGCAGGTGTTCATCCCGCTGACCGTCGGCGGGGGAGTGCGCTCGGTCACCGACGTCGACGTGCTCCTGCGGGCCGGCGCGGACAAGGTGTCGGTGAACACCGCCGCCATCGCGCGCCCGGAACTGCTGGCCGAGCTCGCCCGGCGCTTTGGTTCGCAGTGCATCGTGCTGTCGGTCGACGCCCGCACAGTGCCCGAAGGTGCCGCGCCCACGCCGTCCGGCTGGGAGATCACCACACACGGCGGTCGGCAGGGTACCGGGATCGACGCCGTCGAATGGGCCAGGCGCGGAGCCGAACTCGGTGTCGGGGAGATCCTGCTGAACTCGATGGACGCCGACGGAACCAAGGCCGGCTTCGACCTGCCGATGCTGCGTGCGGTGCGGGCCGCGGTGACGGTGCCCATCATCGCCAGCGGCGGGGCCGGCGCGGTAGAACATTTCGCGCCCGCCGTGCAGGCTGGCGCCGATGCGGTGCTGGCCGCGAGCGTATTTCACTTCCGGGAGTTGACCATCGGCCAAGTCAAGGCCGCGATGTGTGCAGCGGGGATCACCGTCCGATGAGCGAAGCGAAGAGGACAATCGGGCGGGTGGCGATGAGCGAAGCGAAGAGGACGAATCGGGCGGGTGTCCGATGAGTTCACTGGATCCGGAGATCGCGGCCCGGCTCAAGCGCAACGCCGACGGCCTGTTCACCGCGGTGGTGCAGGAGCGGGGCAGCGGCGATGTGCTGATGGTCGCCTGGATGGACGACGCGGCACTGGCCCGCACGCTGGAAACCCGTGAGGCGACCTATTTTTCGCGGTCCCGCGACCAGCAATGGGTCAAGGGCCTGACCTCGGGTCACACCCAGCACGTGCACTCGGTGCGGTTGGACTGCGACGGTGATGCGGTGTTGCTGGTCGTCGACCAGGTGGGCGGGGCCTGCCACACCGGCGATCACAGCTGCTTCGACGCCGACGTGCTGCTGATCCCTGAGTAGCTGCACCGATTGTGCAGATTCATACGCGGAACGCGCGATCCGCGTATCAGATCGCACAGTCACACATCGATCCGCGACGCCCGGTCAGCGCAGCTCGCCGCCCCACCCGGTCTGGTCACGCAGCAGCGGTTTGACGACCTTTCCGGCCGGATTGCGGGGCAGCGGATCGGTGCGGAAGTGCACGTACTGCGGTGCGACCCCGGCCGCCCGAAGGCCGTCGGCCACCCGGGCCGAGCGGTCCCACACCTGTTGACAGCTGAGTCGTTCGCCGGGGACGACGATGCACTCGTGGTCGCGGTATCGGTCCACCGAGGCGCGCAACATTTCCAGCAGTGATGTGTCGAGCGCCGAGTAACGCAGAACGCCGTTGTCGGTGCGGACGAAGCCGGACATGTCGAACGGCGCGCTGCGCGGCGTGCGCCCCGGTTTCGTGATCACCGGGGCCGCGTTCCCGACTCGGGGATCAAGCGCCATTCACTCCGGCGGTCGCTACGCCTTCTTCCGCGGCCGGAGCACCTCCAGCGCCTTGTCCGCATGGGTGTCCATGAACACCTCGCTGGCGATCACCTCGAGGACCGTGCCGTCGGTGTCGATGACGAATGTGGTGCGCTTGACCGGCATCAGCTTGCCCAACAGGCCACGTTTGACGCCGAACCGGGTGGCCACCTTGCCGTCGGCATCCGAGAGCAGCGGGTAGTCGAAACTCTGCTGGTCGGCGAACTTCGACTGCTTGTCCACGCTGTCGGTGCTGATCCCGACGCGCCGGGCGCCGACGGCGGCGAACTCGGACGCCAGGTCCCGGAAGTGGCAGGCCTCCTTGGTGCAGCCGGGTGTCATCGCGGCCGGGTAGAAGAACAACACCACCGGACCGTCGGCCAGCAGGTCGCTGAACCGGCGTCCGGTGCCGGTCTGGTCGGGCAGGACGAAGTCCTCGACTCGATCACCACGCTTCATGCCGGTCAGGCTACGCCGGGCGGCATCCGGTGGTCTGGGAGGATGGGGACTGTGCCGGACCCCATTTCCGCTGTCACCACCCGCCTCGAGGACTTCCGCGCGCTTGCGGCCGAGCATCGGGTGGTCCCGGTGACCCGTAAGGTGCTCGCCGACAGCGAGACTCCGCTGTCGGCCTACCGCAAACTGGCCGCCAACCGTCCGGGCACCTTCCTGCTCGAGTCGGCCGAGAACGGGCGGTCGTGGTCGCGCTGGTCGTTCGTCGGGGCGGGCGCGCCCTCGGCGTTGACGGTGCATGACGGCGAGGCCTTCTGGTTGGGCGCCACACCGCAGGACGCACCGGCCGGCGGCGACCCGATCCAGGCACTGCACGACGCGCTGGGCCTGTTGGCCACCGCGAGACTGACGGATCTGCCCCCGCTGTCCGGCGGCATGGTCGGCTACTTCGCCTACGACCTGGTGCGGCGACTGGAGCGACTGCCCGAACTGGCCGTCGACGACCTGCAACTGCCGGACATGGTGATGCTGCTGGCCACCGACATCGCGGCCGTCGACCACCACGAGGGCACCATCACGCTGATCTCCAACGCGGTGAACTGGAACGGCACCGACGAGCACGTCGACGAGGCCTATGCGGACGCAGTGCGGCGCCTGGATGTGATGACTGAGGCGCTGGGCCAGCCGTTGCCGTCCACGGTGGCGACTTTCGACCACCCGAAACCCGAGCACCGTGCGCAGCGCACCGTGCAGGAGTACACCGCGATCGTCGACAAGCTCGTCGGCGACATCGAGGCCGGCGAAGCCTTCCAGGTGGTGCCCTCGCAGCGGTTCGAGATGACGACACGAGCCGATCCTATCGATGTCTACCGGATGCTGCGGGTGTCCAATCCGAGTCCGTACATGTATCTGCTGAATATTCCGAATGATGCTGGGGGAACGGCATTTTCAATTGTCGGTTCGAGCCCCGAGGCGCTTGTCACGGTGCACGACGGCTGGGCCACCACCCATCCGATCGCCGGGACCCGCTGGCGCGGTGCCACCGAGGAGGAAGATCATCTGCTGGAGAAGGAGCTGCTGGCCGACGACAAGGAACGCGCCGAGCATCTGATGCTGGTGGATCTGGGCCGCAACGATCTGGGCCGGGTGTGCGTGCCCGGGACGGTGCGGGTGGAGGACTACAGCCACATCGAGCGTTACAGCCACGTGATGCACCTGGTGTCCACGGTCACCGGAATGCTCGCCGAAGGCCGCAGCGCGCTGGACGCGGTCACCGCGTGCTTCCCGGCCGGAACGCTGTCCGGGGCGCCCAAAGTGCGTGCGATGGAGCTGATCGAAGAAGTCGAGATGACCAGGCGCGGACTTTACGGTGGCGTCGTCGGGTACCTCGACTTCGCCGGCAACGCCGATTTCGCGATCGCGATCCGCACCGCGCTGATGCGCGACGGAACGGCCTACGTGCAGGCCGGCGGCGGCGTGGTCGCGGATTCCAACGGCCCCTACGAATACAACGAAGCCGCCAACAAGGCCAAGGCCGTGCTGAGTGCGGTCGCCGCGGCCGAGACGCTGACCACGGCGGCCGTCCGGCGGGACACGCATGGCTGAGGCCGGATCGGGCCGTCGGACGATCCGGTCGGCGCAGGTGCTGTTGGTGCTGGCGGCGCTGGCTTTGTGGGTTGCCTCGCAGCTGCCGTGGGTACTGATCCGGACCTTCGACGGGCTGGGCCAACCCAGGACGACGACGTTGGACGGCGCCGCCTGGTCCACCGCGCTGCTGCCGCTGGCGCTGCTGTTGACCGCGGCGGCGGTCGCCGGTCTGGCGGTGCGCGGCTGGCCGCTGCGGCTGCTGGCCCTGTTGGTCGCGGTGGCCAGCGCGGCGGCGGGCTATCTCGCAATCGCCCAATGGGTGGTTCCCGACGTCGCGGTCCGTGCCGCCGACATCGCCGGGGTGCCGGTGATGTTCCTGGTCGGCAGCGAGCGTCGGTACGGCGGTGCCGCGCTCACCCTCGCAGCGGCCCTGTGCGCCCTGGTTGCGGCAGTTCTGCTGATTCGCTCGGCGGCCGCCGCACACGCCGGGACGACGAAGTACGTGGCGCCGGCGGCGCGTCGCTCGACAGCGCGGTCCGAGGACCTGGCAGCGGCCGCCGCCGGGGACGACACCTCCGAGCGCACGTTGTGGGACGCCCTCGACGAAGGCCTCGACCCGACTGAGGGCTTGCCGCCGTCCGAGGCGGGATTCGACTCAGAGGGTCGGTGAGGGGTGAGACCGCCGAGGCCGCTACCCTTCATGGGCGTCAGTCATGACAGACCCGGGCAGCAGGCGAGAGGAACGGCAGGCATGAGTGCGGCGACGGTGCTCGACTCCATCCTCGAGGGAGTCCGCGAGGATGTCGCCGCCCGCGAAGCCGTGGTCAGCCTGGCCGCCGTCAAGGCGGCCGCCAACGCGGCGCCGCCACCCCTGGATGTACTTGCGGCATTGCGCGCACCCGGCATCGGTGTGATCGCTGAAGTCAAGCGTGCGAGCCCCTCCCGCGGTCAGTTGGCCCACATCCCGGACCCCGCCGTCCTGGCGGATGCCTACCAGAGCGGCGGTGCCCGGATCATCAGCGTGCTCACCGAACAGCGCCGGTTCAACGGTTCGCTCGACGATCTGGACGCGGTACGCGCCGCAGTGTCGATTCCGTTGTTGCGCAAGGACTTCGTGATCCGCCCGTACCAGATCCACGAGGCCAGGGCGCACGGTGCCGACATGCTGCTGCTCATTGTCGCGGCTTTGCAGCAGGCGGCCCTGGAATCCATGTTGGACCGTACCGAGTCGCTCGGGATGACCGCCCTGGTCGAGGTACACACCGAGGAGGAGGCCGACCGGGCCCTGCAGGCCGGCGCAAAGGTGATCGGTGTCAATGCGCGTGATCTCAAGACCCTTGCGGTGGACCGGGACTGCTTCGCCCGGATCGCACCCGGGCTGCCCAGCGATGTCATCCGCGTCGCAGAATCCGGCGTTCGGGGTACCGCCGACCTGCTCGCTTACGCCGGCGCCGGCGCCGACGCGGTACTCGTCGGCGAGGGCCTGGTGACAAGCCGCGACCCACGGAGTGCGGTGGCGGACCTGGTTACCGCCGGTACGCACCCGTCCTGCCCCAAGACGGCCCGTTAGCGCGGTGGCTGACACGTCCACCCCCGGCTTGCCGCGCGCGAGCGCGGGGATCGCCGTACCCAGCGGTCATGATCCTGACGAGCGTGGTCATTTCGGTGTGTACGGCGGCCGGTACGTCGCCGAGGCGCTGATGGCCGTCATCGAAGAGGTCACCGCCGCTTATGAGAAGGCGCGGGCCGATCAGGAATTCCTGGACACCCTGGACCGCCTGCAGACGCATTACGCGGGTCGGCCGTCACCGTTGTACGAGGCCACCCGACTCTCCGGGCACGCCGGTGGCGCGCGGCTGTTCCTGAAGCGAGAAGACCTCAACCACACCGGATCTCACAAGATAAACAACGTGCTGGGGCAGGTGTTGCTCGCTCGCCAGATGGGCAAGAGCCGGGTGATCGCCGAGACCGGGGCCGGCCAGCACGGTGTGGCCACCGCCACCGCGTGTGCGCTGCTCGACCTCGAGTGCATCATCTACATGGGGGCGGTGGACACCGCCCGGCAGGCACTCAACGTCGCGCGGATGCGACTGCTCGGCGCCGAGGTGGTGTCCGTGGCCACCGGTTCGCAAACGCTGAAGGACGCCATCACCGAGGCGTTCCGGGACTGGGTGACCAACGCCGATTCCACGTACTACTGCTTCGGCACGGCCGCGGGTCCACATCCCTTCCCGGCGATGGTGCGCGATTTCCAGCGTGTCATCGGCTTGGAGGCGCGGGTGCAGATCCAGAACCAGGCACACCGGCTCCCCGATGCGGTGGCCGCGTGCGTCGGAGGCGGTTCCAACGCCATCGGTATCTTCCATGCTTTCCTCGACGATCCCGGGGTGCGCCTGGTGGGCTTCGAGGCGGCCGGCGACGGCGTCGAGACGGGGCGGCACGCGGCGACCTTCGCCGGAGGTTCGCCTGGCGCATTCCAGGGCTCCTACTCCTACCTGCTGCAGGACGACGACGGCCAGACCATCGAATCCCATTCGATATCAGCGGGTTTGGACTACCCGGGCGTAGGTCCCGAACATGCCTATCTGAAGGACCTCGGCAGGGCCGAGTACCGGCCGGTCACCGACGCCGAGGCGATGGCGGCGTTCCGGTTGTTGTGCCGGACGGAAGGCATCATCCCCGCGATCGAATCGGCGCACGCGGTTGCCGGGGCGCTTGAACTGGGCACCGAACTCGGCGACGGCGCGGTGATCGTGGTCAACCTGTCCGGTCGGGGCGACAAGGACGTCGAGACCGCGGCGAAATGGTTCGGTCTGCTCGACGGCGAAGAGCCGGGCCATGCCTGAAGCCAGTGGCCTGGCGCCACTTTTCGACGCGTGCCGGCGCGAGAACCGCGCTGCGCTGATCGGATACCTGCCCACCGGCTACCCAGACGTTGCCACATCTGTCGAAGCAATGATCGGACTCGTCGAATCCGGTTGCGACATAGTCGAAGTGGGCATCGCCTACTCCGATCCGGGGATGGACGGGCCCACCATCGCCAGAGCCACCGAGGCGGCGCTGCGCGCCGGGGTGCGGGTGCGCGACGCGCTCTCGGCGGTGGAGGCGGTCACCGGTGCCGGTGGGCGTGCCGTTGTGATGACCTATTGGAATCCGGTATTGCGCTACGGGGTCGACGCCTTCGCCCGGGACCTCGCTGCCGCCGGCGGACTCGGACTGATCACGCCCGACCTCATCCCCGAGGAGGCTCAGGACTGGATCGAGGCCGCCGACCGTTACGGGTTGGACCGGATCTTCTTGGTGGCCCCGTCATCGACCCCGCAGCGGTTGGCCTCCACCGTTGCCGCCTCGCGCGGGTTCGTGTACGCCGCCTCGACGATGGGTGTCACCGGTGCCCGCGACGTGGTGTCCAACGCGGCCCCTGAACTGGTCGCCCGGGTGCGTGAAGTCTCCGACATTCCCGTCGGTGTCGGACTCGGTGTGCGCTCACGTGAGCAGGCGGCCGAGATCGGGTCCTATGCTGACGGCGTGATCGTTGGATCGGCGCTGGTTTCGGCATTGGACGGTGGTGTGGCCGCGGTGCGCACACTGACAGAAGAACTCGCTCAGGGCGTACGACAGAGGGTGGGCGCGTGATCACGACGACTTTGGCGGCCTTTCCGAGCCCATCGCAGGGTGTGTGGTATCTCGGTCCCGTTCCGATCCGGGCATACGCAGTGTTCATCATCATCGGCATCATCGTCGCCCTGCTGATCGGTGACCGGCGGTGGGCGGCGCGCGGCGGTGAACGCGGCGTCATCTACGACATTGCCCTGTGGGCGGTTCCGTTCGGTCTCATCGGCGGTCGGCTGTACCACGTCCTGACGGACTGGAAGACGTACTTCGGCCCCGGCGGCGGCGGGCCCGTTGCCGCGTTGCGGGTTTGGGACGGGGGTCTGGGTATCTGGGGTGCGGTGGCCCTCGGCGGGGTCGGCGCATGGATCGCCTGCCGGCGGCGGGGGATTCCGCTGCCCGCCTTCGGCGACGCGGTGGCACCCGGCATCGTGCTCGCCCAGGCGATTGGTCGCATCGGAAACTATTTCAACCAGGAGCTCTACGGCCGGGAGACCACGGTTCCGTGGGGTATGGAGATCTTCTACCGGCGCGATCCGTCCGGGATCGTCGACGTGCATTCGCTCAACGGGGTATCCACCGGGCAGGTCGCCGCGGTCGTGCATCCGACGTTTCTGTACGAACTCCTCTGGAACCTACTGGTTTTCGTCATCCTGATCCTGGTCGACCGCAAGTTCAAGATCGGTCACGGCCGGTTGTTCGCGCTCTATGTTGCGTTGTATTGCGTGGGCCGGTTCGGCATCGAACTGCTTCGTGACGACACCGCGACCCAGATCGCCGGGATCCGGATCAACTCGTTCACGGCGACGTTCGTATTCCTCGGCGCGGTGGTCTACATCATCCTGGCCAAGAAGGGCCGTGAGGATCCGGCGACGCTGGGTGGCCGCGAAAAGTCCGACGGCGAGCACGTTCCGGAACTCGCCAGGGAACTCGCCGTCGTCGCGTCGGGAACCGGTGTGGTTGCCGCCGCGACCGTCGCGGGCTGGGAGGACACCGAGCCCGACGACCCGAAGACGACGGAGGTTCTCGACACCGTCGACGAATTGGAGGCGGTCGACGAGTTCGAGCCACTTGACGAGGACGGTGAGGAGGATGCACTCGTCGCAGACCTGGCTTCGGAGGATCGCGACGGGTCACCCGAGGTCGACGTGTTCGTGTCGGAGGTCGTGTCAGGGGCCGCCGAAGGGGTGGACGACGGGTACGACCAGGAGTACGAGGCGGCTGATTTCGACGGTGCGGACGCTGAGAATGCGCCTCCCGAGGTGCTCGCCGTCGACGCCCCCGTGGGGGAGTCCGTAGAGCCGTCGGGCGAGGCCGGCGTTGCGGGTGACGCCAATGAAGTGGAACCCGACGTGCAGCCCGATGTCGAGGACGGTGACGAGGATGCACTCGTCGCAGACCTGGCTCCGGAGGATGACGACGGGTTACCCGAGGTCGACGTGTTCGTGTCGGAGGTGGTGTCAGGGGCCGCCGAAGGGGTGGGCGACGGGTACGACCAGGAGTACGAGGCGGCTGATTTCGACGGTGCGGACGCTGAG